>JAEXVC010000028.1 GCA_023406715.1 Bacteroidota bacterium
ACAATGTGCCTTACCTTAAACCCATTTGCCAACAATGCATTCTCAAAGCTATCCCGATGTTCGGGTGTGGTACGAAAAGTAATTTTAGCGTTGGTTTGCTTGGCATAATGTGATAAGGATTGTAGCCAACCACTGAAGTTTGGTTCAAACTCTGCAATCGGGGGAACTACAACTTCAATCTCCTTGATACTTACAATAGGAGATTTAAAACTTACAACATAAATGGGTTGTCTGGAGTCCCTTAAAACACCCTCGAGTATTGTTCCAAATATCCATTGCTTTGTACTGTAGCTTCCGTTCCAACCCATAATAATTTTTGAGGCCATAATCTCCTTGGCTGCTCTAACAATGCCCGACGAAATATTAATATCCATTCGTACAACAAATTCAGTATGAATCTCAGAAGTAGTGGAAAGTTCCTCTATATTTTTGGATAGTTTCGTAGATATTTCATTTTCATCCTTAACTACGTTAAGAATATATATTGGACTTTTTTTGCTCTGGGTTCTTATTAAATTGGCATACTCAATAAGCGGTAAAATATTCGTTGGATTTGAAACAGGTATTAATATTCTATCGCTCCTTTCAGTTTGATATTGCTGAGGTGTTTCTTTAAGGACAATCTTTTTAGCAGTACGTTCCGTTACAATTGCGCTAACAATACACGATGCAAAAATCACAACAATTGTGGCATTCAGTACATTGATATCAATAATTCCCATTTGGTATCCAATAAGAATAATTGCAATTGTTGCTGCTGCGTGTGCAGTGCTCAAACCAAATATTAACTGGCGTTCAATTGTTTTGTATAAAAATATTTTTTGGGTAACGTACGCTGCCAGCCATTTGCTCGATATTGCAAAAACTATTAAAATAATTGATAGTTTAAGTGATTCCCATCCGCTAATAAATGCTTTTAAATCGATAAGCATTCCAACATACAATAAGAAAATCGGGATAAAAATAGCATTCCCAACAAACTCTATTCTACTCATTAATGTTGATGAATGGGGGATTTGTCGGTTTAAAACAATTCCAGCCATAAAAGCACCGATAATAGGCTCAAGCCTAATTAGTTTGGCTAATGTTCCAGCAAGAAATACCATGGAAAGAACAAAAACATACTGTGCAATAATATCGGTTGATGTGTTTTTAAAGAACCATTTTGTAATTCTAGGGAATATGTATAGAATAAAAAAGAAGTAAACGACAATAGAACCGCTTAGTATAAACCAAAAATTGGATGAATTTTCGCCATTTTTTAGAGCAACAATAAGTATAAGAAGAAGTAGAACTAAGGTATCTGTAATGATAGTTCCACCAATTGCCACCCCTACAGGTTCTGTTTTGGTTAACCTTAATCGCGATACAATTGGATAAGCTATGAGGGTTTGAGTGGAAAACATACTAGATACTAGTAACGATGGAAGTATCTCGTAGTTTAGTATATGCCTACAAACCCAGAATCCAACTATAAAAGGAATTGTAAAAGTTAATGCTCCAAAAACCAAGTTTCTATTTTTATTCTGAACAAAAGTATTCATGTCCAGCTCCAACCCTGCTAGGAACATTAGGTACATCAGTCCAACATTTCCTAGTAGTGCAATGCTCCCACTACTTTCAAGAATATTAAAACCTGAACTGCCAAGTAGCATGCCCGATAGTATTAACCCAATAATACCGGGCATTTTAAATTTTGTGAAGATAAATGGAACTATAAGAATTACTAGAAGTGTTATGCAGAATACAATTACGGGCTCATGAAAAGGAAGCGAGAATACTCCATTTAAATCGGAACTGGGAAATGATAGGCAACCTAAGTAGTTCAAAAAAGACAAAAGAGGTGCTGATAGGGTAAGCATATTCTTCTCAAAAATAGTTGTGGCAATATACAAAATTCTTCTATTGTTGATTTTCTAGCAAGTTAAAAACCCCATTAGTTTCTTGCTATAGTTTAAAAAATCAGCATTGAATTCAAATTAAATACGAACTTTTAATACATTTGAGTCCTTAACAAGATTAAACCAAAAACAATGAACCTAAAATCTAAAACCAATCAAAGTTACATATTGCCAATGCTCATTATTGGTGCATTATTCTTTATTTTTGGATTTGTAACGTGGCTAAATGGCATTCTTATTCCATACTTTAAAATTTCCTGCCAACTTACCGATTTCCAAGCCACTTTTGTTGCTTTTGCTTTTTACATATCCTATACAATTATGGCTTTACCAGCATCGTGGGTTCTTAAGAAAACTGGATTTCATAAGGGAATGACAGTGGGATTGCTTGTTATGGCTGTTGGTACGCTTATTTTTGTGCCTGCTGCTTTTGAACGAGCTTACTGGATGTTCTTGTTAGGATTGTTTGTTATGGGAGCAGGATTGGCATTACTTCAAACAGCATCAAACCCATATATAACTATTATTGGCCCACGTGAGAGTGCTGCAAAACGCATAAGTATTATGGGGATATGTAATAAGCTAGCCGGAGCAATTGCCCCGCTTATTTTGGCTTACTTTATACTGCAGGATGGCGATTCGTTTGTACAATCGTTAAGTAATTTAGGCGATGTGGAAAAGAGCGCAGCACTCGATGGTCTTGCCCAAAGGGTTGTTGGACCTTACATTGTTATGACCTCAATTTTGGTTCTTTTAGGAATATTTGTCCGCTATGCACCGCTACCCGAAGTGGATTTAGAGCAAGATTCAGATGTTGCTAGCGATAAACTTAATACCAAAACAAGTATTTTCCATTTTCCCCAGTTAATTTTAGGTGCCATTGCTCTTTTCTTTTACGTTGGAGCCGAAGTTGTGGCAGGCGATACAATTATTAGATATGGTATGTCGCAAGGCATAGAAATATCTACTGCTAAAGCATTCACTTCCTACACCCTTTTTGCAATGATATTTGGATACTTAATTGGAATTGTGCTTATTCCCAAATACATATCGCAACGTGTAGCACTTTTAGCCTCTGCTGTGTTAGGCATTTTATTCACATTTGGAGTTATATTTACTGATGGTTCAACATCAATTTTCTTTTTAGCGCTGATGGGACTTGCCAATGCCTTAGTTTGGCCAGCAATATGGCCTTTGGCAATACACGACCTTGGGAAATTCATAAAAACAGGCTCAGCAATACTAATTATGGCCATTGCTGGTGGAGCATTATTGCCATTGATATGGGGAAAAATAAGTGATATCTATAATCCCCAAATTGCTTATGTGGTTTTAATCCCTTCCTACTTAATCATTCTGTACTATTCGGTTTGGGGTTATAAACTTAGGAATTGGCGATAGATTCAATTATGTTTAAATTGACTTAAGAATTCATTTGGTTTAATTTTGTATAGATAAAAAACTTTCGTTATGACCAGAATATTCAACTTTATAGTATTGCTTGGATTTGCACTATTAATAAGTGCATGTGCAACAATGCTGAACTCCACTAAACAAAAGGTTTCCCTTACATCAAATCCTGTTGGGGCTGAGGTGTACGTAAACAATGTTAGCACTGGCAAAACAACACCGTGCAATGTGTGGGTAAAACGGAAGGTGCAAAAGGGTCAGGTGAATTCTAAAAATCAGTATATATATGAGTTTCGCAAAGAGGGTTTTGTGCCTTACACCTATACCGATAAGGCTGAGGTAAGCGGAAAAATATGGTTGAATCTGATTCTAAATGTTGCGGCAATTCCTGCTTTTGGTGTCGATTTTATATCGGGAGGGGCATACTATTACGATAAGGATGTTCTTGCAACACTGCAAAAAGAGTCGGGCTATGTGGTTATTCGCGATACTGTTGTAAAGCAACAGGTTGTTTACGTTCAATCGCCCGATAACAAAGGTTATGTTTTTGAGAGGCTATCCGATGTTGATAAGGATATTCCGAACAACAATATTGAAAATCCACTCCGCTTCGCCCTGATTATTGGTAATGAGGACTACAGTTCAAAGCAGGTTGATTTAACAGCTGAGGTGAATGTTGATTTTGCCCGTAACGATGCCTCTGCTTTTAAGGAGTATGCAATGAATATTTTGGGTATTCCTGAACAAAACATCACTCTACTGCTCGATGCCACTACTGGCCAAATGAATCAGGCAATTGCCCGAATGAACTTAATCATGAAGAATGCCAAAGGCAAAGGAGAACTTTTTGTTTACTATGCTGGCCATGGTTTACCCGATGAGGTTACCCGCGAACCATACACTATGCCTGTTGATATATCGGGACAAAACGCTAAGGATGGAATTAAGCTATACGATTTGTACGGTAAGCTAACCGAACATCCCGCTAAAAGGGTTGTGGTGTTTATTGATGCATGTTTCTCAGGTGGAGCGCGTAATAAAGCATTAGTTGCAGCAAGGGGCGTTAAGGTACGTCCTGCCGAAGGAGTTTTGCGTGGCAATATAGCCATACTATCCGCCACCTCTGGCGACCAAACCGCACTACCTTATAAGGATAAGAAACACGGATTCTTCACATACTACCTACTTAAAAAACTTAAGGAAACTAAGGGTAATATATCGTACCAAGAGTTGGTGGAGTACCTGTCGGATGCAATCCCACTTCAATCCGTATTGCTCAACAATAAGGAGCAAACTCCAACCAATAAACTAGGCGTTGATAGTAATGAGGATTTGAATAGTTGGGTGCTGGTTAGGTAGATTAATTAGGCAAGTTGTGTGAAATTAAAAAAAGATATAGATATTGACAGTTATACCAAAAATTGGTAACTTTGCAAAAACAAGATGCTATGAATAGAAACACTTCAATATCAATAGGAAACTATTTTGACAATTTTATCAAAAATAGGATTTCTGAAGGGCGTTATAAAAATGCCAGCGAAGTTATACGAGCAGGACTAAGACTTCTTGAAGAAGAAGAAAATAAGGTTATTGCACTCAGAGAAGCTATTCAAGATGGGTTAGAAAGTGGAATCGCTCATGACTTTGACCCTGAAACCCACTTAGAAAAAATAAAAGCTAATCGAAACTTGAATGGCTAAATTTAGGTTTACAAATAAAGCGGTTTATGATTTAACACAGATTTGGAGTTACACCGTTGATAAGTGGTCTGAAAAACAAGCAGACAAGTACTACCATATGCTTATAGATAATTGCAATGAAGTTGCATGTAATCCAGAATTAGGTAAAATTTATTCAGGGGTTACAGAAAACTTATTAGGATTTAAAGCAGGACGGCATATAATATTTTATAGGATTATAGAGAAGGATGAAGTTGAAATAATTAGAATCCTTCACGAACACATGGATTTAAAGAATAGAATAATTGAAAAATAACCCCACGTAACAGGCTGTTACTTTCACTAGGGCTGATGATGCAGATGCAGAATTTTACTATCTTTAACTAACTTTTTAACGGCGGATAACGCCGCTGACGGTTAACTCCCCAGCGTAAGCAACTGCCGACCGTTAGCGGCCATTATAAAAATGCTTCGGACAAATATTAGTGTATTATGAGATTAATTTTAAATGGACTGTTTTTTTTATTTCTTAGCATTAGCATTGAAGCAAATGCGCAGGAATTATTTGGTGATTGGATAAAAACCAAAATAACATATTTTGATAATGTTGAGCTCTCAAACGATAATTCAATTAAATACCAATTTTTAAGGTATACATTTGAAAAATATAATAAACTTTTCATGAGTTTAACTTATGATGATAAAGGAACTCCATTGTTTTTTGATATTAATTCTAATATTCTTCAAATCAAAAATTCGTATGGATATGTGATGAATAGTTTTCAGATTAATAAGATAACAAATGATGAATTGATTCTAGTTCAAAAAGGTAAAAATGGATATAGTGATGATGATTGTTATAAATATTATTTTATAAAAGAAAAGATCTATCAAAGCCAATTAATATTAAACCCTTCAGAAATTTTATCGATTAAGAATAATGATACTGTCTATAAATCAACTAAAAAGATTCATGCTAAATTTTTAGGTGATAAATCATTTTTTGATTTTTGTTCTGATAATATTCCAGAAAGAAATGCTGTTATGGCGACAAATAATTTATTTCTTGCAACATTTATAGTTCGAAAGTCAGGGATTGTCGATAGTATTCAAATATTAGAAAATATTAATAAACGATTTGAAAAACAATTTCGGAAAGCTTTGGAGAAATCAAAGAACTTATGGGAGCCAGGAGAAATTGATGGTAGAAAAGTAGATGTTCAAATGAAAATTTCATTTAGATTCGTCTCTTCAGATAAATTTATTCCAATGTATGATTTTTCGCAAAAAGGGAAAACTGCTTTGAATAATTTGGATTATACAAAAGCGCTTGAATATTTTGAGTTAGCATTAGAAAAGATTCCAAGCGATTACGAAAGTCTTTATTATAAAGCTATTTGTGAAATGAATTTAGGTAATAAGGACGCTGCATGTGAAGATTTGGCTAAAGTTAAAACTATAGGAAAAATGCAAGTTGATGAATTAATTGAAAAAAATTGTAATAAAAAATAACGGCAGCCAACAGGCAGTTGCTTTCACTGGGGCTGATGATGCAGATGCAGAATTTTTATCACATTTAACCCACCCTTAAGCTTTATTTAATAGTTGGTATACATTTTGTATGCTTGGAGCTCGTAAATTTGTATTTTGGTTACCTTGCTGATTAACAACTATTACTAATTCAAACCATTAAAAATTAAATGCAAAACATTAGAGCAACTATTCAAAAATTACTACTTCTTTTACTCTTCTCGCTAAGTTCTACCTTAATTTTTTCGCAAGACAAGTTCGGTATAAGTGGATATCTAAAGGATTCTAGCACTGGCGAGGCATTAATTGGAGCAACTGTTTATATTAAAGGAACTAATATTGGTACATCTACCAATAGTTACGGTTTCTACTCGCTAAACCTACCTAAAGGTGATTATACGATGGTTTTTAGCTACATCAGCTACAACAGTATAGAAAAAGAAGTTTCGCTAAACAAAGGAACCCAGATTGATATTGAACTACAGCCCGAGAGTGTTCAAATTGGCGAGGTTGTAATTAAGCGCGAAAAGGCTAATGCCAACGTTGCCCGTCCTGAGATGAGCGTGGTTAAGTTGGAGATGAAGAAAATACGTCAAATTCCTGCACTTATGGGTGAGGTGGATGTTATAAAGGCTATCCAACTTTTACCTGGTGTTGTTAATGCTGCCGAGGGCTCGTCGGGATTTAGCGTACGTGGTGGCGCAATCGACCATAACCTTATTCTTTTAGATGAAGCCACAGTTTACAACGCTTCTCATCTTTTAGGTTTCTTCTCTGTATTCAACAACGATGCAATAAAGGATGTTAAGCTCTACAAAGGCGATATGCCTGCATCGATGGGTGGCCGTTTAGCATCGGTGCTCGATATTAGAATGAAGGAAGGGAATTCAAAGCAATTTGGTGTTACTGGTGGAATTGGAACCCTCTCGAGTAGGTTAACCCTGGAAGGACCAATTATTAAGGATAAAAGTTCCTTTATGGTTGCCGGTCGAAGAACCTACTTCGACTTGTTTTTCCCTTTGTTTTCCGACGAAAACATGAAAAGGAGTAAGATGTATTTCTACGATTTAAATGCTAAAGTTAATTACACAATCAATCATAATAACCGAATTTTTATATCGGGTTATTTTGGGCGCGATTTGTTTAAGAATGGGATGATGGGTTTTGGATATGGGAATAAAACATTCACCACGCGCTGGAACCATATTTTTGGCAACAGCCTGTTTATGAATTTAACCCTGCTAAGAAGTAACTATAACTACTTTTTGGGTGCCGATTCTAACGACGCAAATGCATTCCAATGGGACTCAGAGATGAAAGAAACTACCCTCAAATTGGATTTTACCTACAATGCCAACTCTAACAATAGCATTAAGTTCGGAGTTAGTTCATCGCTGTTGTTCTTTAGTCCAGGGATAGTTAAGGGTACGAATGAGGAATCCTTTATTAAAAGATGGGAAATGCCAGAGAGTTATGGGTTAGAGCATGCCGTATATATATCGAATGAACAAAAAGTATCAAAGTTTATTTTTAAGTACGGATTACGAGTTTCTGCATTCCAGAACATGGGTAAGGCAGAATCGATAATACTCGACAATAATTATAAAGTAACTGGCAAAAACATCTATGGTACTAGAGAAATTTATAATACTTACATAACACCAGAGCCACGTATAGGAATAACCTATCTTATAAACGATAACAGTTCTGTTAAAACTAGCTATTCACATACTGTTCAGTACATTCAACAGGCTTCAAACTCAAGCGCAGGAAATCCTTTAGATGTATGGTTTGCAGCATCGCCAAATATTAAGCCTCAAGTTGCTGACCAATGGGCGGTTGGGTATTTCCGAAACTTCCTTGATAATTCTTTGGAGACCTCTGCAGAGGTTTTCTACAAGAAAATGGATAACCTAATAGATTTCAAGGATTTTGCACAATTGTTGCTGAACGATGAAATTGAGGCCGATATTCGTGCTGGGAAAGGGCATTCTTACGGATTTGAACTATACGGACGTTTTGCCCGCGAAAAGTTTGATGGTTGGGTTAGTTACACCTTCTCAAGAACATTTAGGGAAACGCCTGAGGTAAACCTTGGAAATACATACAAAGCCTCATACGATAAACCCCATAACTTATCGGTTGTTTTTAGTTACAATTTCAGCAAACGGGTTAGTTTATCGGCTAACTGGCAACTGTCAACTGGTAAAGCTTACTCCAAGCCTGTAGCCCGTGCCGAGGTCGAAAAAGTTATTATTCCCCTGTACTCCGAAAGAAATGATGGACGCTTTCCTCTGTATCATCGCTTGGATATGTCGTTGACAATAAAATCAAAGAAAAATTTCAGCAGACGTTTCCAAGGGGAATGGAATTTCTCCGTTATAAATGTTTATAATAGAAAAAACCCTTGGACAATAATGTTTCTTCAGGATAAGGATGACCCAAATAAAACTTATGCTGAGATGATTTATTTCCCAATGATTCCCTCATTCACCTACAATTTAAAATTTTAATAAACTCTGATGAAAAATATGAAAGCAATAAAGAATATATCATTTGCAATTTTAATGTTTATTATTGCATCGTGTACCGAGAGAATGAGTATTGAGTTAGATAGTATTCCTCCCAAAATAGTGGTTTACGGAAGTATTACTACCGATACAATAGCTCACAAAATTAGAATTGTTCAAACAGCAGACTACTTTAGCAATAATCCTTCTCAACTAATATCAGGAGCAACCCTAACTATTTCCGATGGTGTAAATGTTTTTCCTTTAACTGAAAGCCTTACTGAGCCTGGGAACTACTATACACAACCCGATGTTTATGGTGAACTAGGCAAGACTTACACTCTTACTGCTGAAAACGTTACTATGGTTGGCGATGATGAGGTATATGACTTAAAGGCAGAATCAGCAATTCCATCCTTGGATGCAGATTATCAAACTAAATACTTGGACTCAATAAACGTTTTGTATAACACTCAGTGGGAGGGATGGTATGTAAATGGATGGGCAAACGAACCCGAGGACCAAAAGAACTTCTATATGTTTAAGGTTTATATAAACGATATACTTTATAGCGATTCATTAAACAATATAATTATTTCGGACGATAAACTTATAAATGGTAGTTCAACTAATGGAGCAGCCCTTTATTTTATTGAAGACCCCGACACTCTAAAACCTGGCTACAAGGTTACGTTGGAGTTATCTGTAATACCTGAGGATTACTTCAGGTTTATAAGCGAAATACAAACAAGTTCTCAACCTCAAATACCTTTGTTTAGTGCTCCTCCAGCAAATGCACGAACAAATTTAAATAATGGAGCTATAGGGTATTTCTCAGCATACGCTGTAATTCGAAGTTCCTACATAGTTAAGCAATCCGATATCGATACCAAAAACAAACTAATAGGCAAAAAGAGCGGAAGTTAATTCCGCTCTTTCTTTTAACTTGGTAGGTATCTGGATATTCTATTGGTAAGTTTTCGGAACTTGAACCGCTCTACAAATTTGTTAATTATCCTAAACATATCGCTCAAAAGTGTCAAGTAAAAAACACCTGTCATTATCCAAATGGCAAAAAGGTTAAACCAAAAGGTAGAAACATAAAACTTACCAACGCGTTTGTACGCTGCAAAAAGTTGTGCCCGTCCAACTTTAGACGATGAAATGGCGTAAATAGGCTCATATCGCCTCATCAATCTATCGTCAACTACCTCAATTTTCTGAATTTCATTACGGTTGGTAACAAGGTTTTCCACTCCCTTGTTATGGTAATTCCTACTTAATTCAAAAACAGCATCGTTGCTGCCCAATTTAACAGCAAGATTTTTAAGCTTTTCGTCCCTTTTTTCAATAACCTCTCTGTAAACAATATTGAAGTGTTGCTTAAGTGTATCGAGTTTTTGGTTTGTTATATTGAGGTAATCAACATTGACGGTTTCGGGATATAAAAAATCAACGTTAGGATATGAAAACCCATGAATAGGAAAGTTCTCCTCTAATAGATTTACCTCGTTTCTAATAATATTTAGGTCCTTTTCAATTCTAGGTGTTTTTCTGTTTAGTGTTAAATCAACAGAAACCTCATTGACCAGTGACTTTAACTTAGGAATTAAAAACGAGGCGTTATAGTTGCTATTGCTGAGTTTTGTGTTATAATCAAAAAACTCTCGGTTGTACTTGTTCGTTTTAAATTGTTGCACACAAAGGGCTTCGTAGGACCAGCGACTAAGCATAATATCGCCAACAACAGGAACGTACTCAGGATGCGAAATTGTTTTGTGCAGTTTATTAAAGTTCACAATAACACCGCTAAATAGGAGTTGTGGCACCAGTACTATGGGTATTAGAACGTATATAGCTACAACCGAATTCAATGCTGCCGACAGGTTCAGGCCAATTAGGTTTGAGCAAAAGGCTGTAGAAAAGAGTATAAGCCAATGGCTCCAGAACATCCCATTTATTTCAAGAATTCCGTGACCTATTACAACAAACATTAACGATTGTAATGCCGAAAAAATAAACAGTACAATAATTTTTGAGTTGATATAGCTGAAGTAGCTTAGGTTTAGAAACTTCTCGCGGTAAAGAATTTTTCTATCCTTTATAATTTCCTCTGCGCTTATGGTTAAACCCAAAAACATCATGGCCACAACGCTCATAAATAGGAAGCTAGGAATGTTGTCGTTCTCGCTGAAAAGGTATGCGTTAGGATCCGTAAGTGTTCCATGTAGGTACTTGGTAAAATACCCAATAATAACCGCAAGAATTGGCGATGCCAGTATGCTGATATTTATAAACTGTGAATTGGCAAGTTTACTTCGGAGGATACGCCTAAAGTAAATCCACATCTGCTTGGGTCGAGACGGAATTTTAAAATTGTTAGGCGGAATTGGACTTACGCAAGGTGGTAAATAGATGTTCAGTTTTTTCTCGATGTTATTTATGTATAGTTCGTACCACTCACGGGCGGAACGTTTTCTTTTTCGAGTAAGTTTTCCGTATTCGTTTACAACGCGAGCTTCAACAACTCTAAGAATAATATCGGTATTTACGTTACCGCAGGTAATACATTCGCTCTCCTCTGGTTTAAGGAAGTTTCCCATTGTTTTGAAATAGACCACTGCATCCATTGGGTTTCCTTGGAATATAGGTCTTCCGCCTTGGTCCAGAACAATAATTTTATCGAACAACTTAAAAACATCCGAGGAGGGCTGATGGATATTGGCAAAAACGATTTTTCCTTTAAACGATTGCTTTTTAAGCAAAAGCATAATGCGCTCCGAGTCCATTGACGATAAACCCGAGGTGGGCTCATCAACAAATAGTACTGATGGCTCGCGCATAAGCTCCATGGCCATATTCAACCGCTTACGCTGTCCACCGCTGATATACTTGTTTAGTGGGTCGCCCACTCTCAAATTCCTTGCTTCTACAAGGTCAAAATCATTTAATGTTTTATCAATTAACTCACTAAGCGCCTGTTTGTCAATATGGCTAAAGCAGAGCGATGCGTTGTAGTATAGGTTTTGATAAACTGTAAGTTCATCAACCAATAGGTCATCCTGAGGAACATATCCAATTACGCCTTCAAGTTCAGCCTTGTTCTCATTAATGTCGTAACCGTTTATTAAAACTTTACCATTAGCTGGTTTTAAATTCCCATTAAGTAGATTCAAAAGGGTTGATTTTCCAACACCACTACCACCCATTATGCCAATTAACTGTCCAGAATAGGCCGTAAAGGAAAACGGATATATCCCATTCTTACTACCTTTGTGCTGATACTCAATATCCTTAACCACCATTGACACAAATGGGCGGTTTGGGTCTTGAATAAAAGCCGATGAAATGCGGCTATAGTAAACAGGCGAAATTCTTTCGCCACGAATAACAGAGCCAGCTCCAAAAATATAGGTTCTACCAGGCTTGATGTTCCTACTATTCAGGAATAACTCGCTATCTCCAAAGTATTTGATTAAGAAAGTATTTGTACTTGAAATTCGGAGGACGTAAATCTGTCCATTTAAACGTTCATTGGTAATATGTTTAATTTCGGAAGTGGCAAAATCCTTGTTTGAATCAATAAGTAAAACTTGTTGATTCCAGGGTATCTGGCTGTTATTCTCGCTCAGAATAAAATCTTTGCCATTCTCAAACTCAAACTCCCTAATATTGAAGAGCGTTGCAACGTCCTTAACGAATTCAATTCGTAATGGAGTGCTAATTTTACTGTCGCCAATAAACTCAATAAGTTGAAGTATAAGCCAAACCTTCTGGTTTTGCTCAAATTCGGTATTTATTGACTCAACAATGGTTTTAACCACATCCGAATCGACAACTGAGTCCAGTTCTGTATTCTGTTCCAACCTGTAGAGGTTGATGTAATCCCTGAATTTAGTAAGGAAATCGTTGGTTTGTTCTTTCCCAAAATCGTGCAGTAAATAATCTTCCAGAACATCGGCTGTAAGTCGTGCTGCACCCTTGCGATCGATACTAATCACAAAGGCAAAAAGTTTCATTAATGCTTTCAGCAACGACTCGCTCATACAATGATTTTTTGCTTAGCAAAAATAATTAATATTTAATCGGAGATACCTTTTGAATTAAGAATTTAGTTAATAAATAGGATGTTTAATATATCATATAAATAATAAACTTATTGCTCAGTATTTTGGGTTGTATATTTTTTTTTGTAAATTTCATTCACTCTCAGAAATTTAACACGTAAAACAATGAGCAAGGATAAAAAAGAAAAGAAGCATAAGAAGGATAAGGATGAGAATAAGCATAAGGGAAAAAAACATGCTGTTCTATCTTTAGACGATCATTACGAACTTGTTGAGTCTCATCCCGAAAAGATTGACAAAAAATTCTACGAAAAGGAGATTGAACGACTTCATATTGAACTCAACAAACTTTTAGAATGGATAAAGTTCAAAAAGTTGAAAGTTGTGCTAATTTTTGAGGGGCGCGATGCTGCGGGAAAAGGTGGTGTTATTAAAACTATCTCCGAAAGACTTAATCCTCGCTCATGCAGAATTGTTGCATTGGGTGTGCCAACTGAGAAAGAAAAAACTCAGTGGTATTTTCAACGGTACGTTGCTCATTTACCAGCTGCAGGCGAAATGGTTCTTTTTGACAGGAGTTGGTACAACAGAGCTGGAGTGGAAAAAGTTATGGGATTTTGTAATGAGGAGGAGTATCTAGAGTTTTTGAGGTCGTGTCCGGAGTATGAGCGAATGTTGGTGCGTTCCGATATAATTCTCATTAAATATTGGTTTTCGGTTAGCGATATTGAGCAGGAACGTCGGTTCCATGAGAGAATTGAAGATCCTACAAAACGATGGAAGTTAAGCCCGATGGATGTTGAGTCGCGCAACCGTTGGGTAGAATATTCAAAAGCCAAAGACGAGATGTTTGCCCATACCGATATTAAACAGGCTCCTTGGTGGGTGGTACGTGCTGACGATAAGCGCAGGGCTAGGCTTAACTGCATTAGTCATCTACTAAGTTTAATTCCTTATGAGGATTTAACTCCAGCACCAATTAAACTTGAACCTCGTAGGGAGGATAACTCCTATATTCGTCCGCCAATAACAGACCAGAATTTTGTACCAGAGGTGTATTGATAGTATTACATAATTTATCTCTTCAAGGGTTTAAGCCCTTGAAGAGATAGGTAGTCGCTCTATTCGAGTAGTATGCTTTTGATTTTGTTGAGATTATTGCCAATAATAGTAAATGTAACTACCTTATCTCCATAGTAAAACCGAAAATTAAGTTCTCCGGTGTTTTTAATGGCATTAACTAATTCTGGCTGTAAAGTTGATATAAACTTGTCTTCGTACCATATTTTATCTACCAATTTTACATTTTTAGATAATGTGTCGGCGCTTGAGTTTGATGATTGCTTGGTTACTTTTTGTTGCCTAAAATCCGAGGTGTTTGAATTTATTTCCAAAGGAAATATTTTGAACATGGCTTTTGCGTATGCACTAGTATCTCTGGGGAAAGTTGATGAGGAACGTTCAATAACCCAGTATACTTTAACTATATCAAAATCGGCTCCTTTTTCTCTCACAAAGGATATTTCAGCCGATTCAATACCGCTATTCCATTCCTCGGGAGTTTTTGTAAAAGAATAGAACGAACGTTGTGTTTTCTTATATTCATCGTTGTAGTTTTTGTACTGAGTACGGTTCAATTCAGAAATTGAACTACATCCTGAGAATATAATGGTTATGAGTAGTAGGCTTAAGTATGTTTTCATGTTAGGATATATCAGTAATTGCAAGTTATCCTCTCATTTTTCGTGCCAAAATTCAAGTTATAAAAATTGTTTAAATCCTGGAATGTCGTCTATTTTTATTGGTCGGCCCTTTCTTAGTCCAACTCCAATAACATCGGCCTTTACTGCGGTTTTCCCCTCGGGTAATTTAATGGCTTCCTGCTCAAAAATCATCCTTAAATGTCCTTCGCGTCTAGTTTTAAGTCGAACTATAAACTTGTCGCCACTGGTAAGAGAATGTTTATAATCAATCTCGATTCGTGATACAACCAAATCAATCCCCTCGTTGTGTAGTTTTGCAAAATCAATTCCTTTGTCGAGTAAGTACTTGTGGCGGGCATGCTCTAAGTAGTTCAGGTAAACTGAGTTATTGACAATTCCTTGTAAATCGCATTCGTAATCGCGTACTTCAAATTCTAGTTCGTATACTTCCATGTTTTGGATATATTGAGATGATTTGTTATTAAGTTATTGAGTTGCTTAGCAAATTAGGTGTCACTTATTACACGTCACCATCGGTTACTAACACCTTAAAAACCACCTTCTTAATAACGCCTTCGCCAATAAGCGGAGCGTGTGCATCGTTTGGGAAAAATATTGCGAAGTAGTTGGTGGGTACCTTAAAGTAATTAATGGGCTTATCATCGAAAAAAACGTAATCCTTTTCCTTGTCAAAAGGAGCTTGTGGTGAGCGGCAGTCCTCTCGACTTCGCCAACCCATAGTCTCTTCGCCCTGAAGGCAAATCTGAATGTCAATATATCTATCGTGAGCCTCCAGCAATGCCTCTTCCTTAGTTTTCGCTTTGTTGAACGATGGAATTGCAAATAAATTTTCTCCATCAATATAAACACGTTCGCCTGGTTTGCTAAAATCCAAAGTTATTAATGCCTGCTCAACTTTCTCGAATAACGGATGAAGGTTGATGTATGTTCCAAATTCATTTAACGGTGCTACTATCATTGCATTATGATTTACTATATTGATTACAAAACTAGTAATAATAATTAAACGAATGCTATTACATGCATTTCAAGCATAATCGTTTAACAAAATAAATACTATTATTTTTTGTTGTTGTAATTCAATTTCTATCTTTAAACCTTTAATTTGTCAATAAATCACATTGTTAAATTAGGTGCTATGAGAAATGTTATTTTAGTAGCGTTGACATTGCTTGGAATGTCAATTTATGCTCAAGAAACCGAAAGTTTAGAGAAGAAAGTCAATCAGTTAATAGAGGAAAATAATTCTCTAAATCATAGACTTGATGAGGTTCAAAAGCTCGTTGACGATGTTTTATGGTTTAACCGTTTGGGCGATGTGGCCTTTATTGATAAAACCTTTATCTACGGTCCACCTCCTGCAAATATTAAAAACCCAACAGCAGTAGGTGCAAATAATCCCGTAAAGTTTTGGACATATGTTTTTATCCCCAAAAATATTGATTACAACAAGAAATATCCATTATTAGTTTTTCCACACGGTGGTGTGCATGCCGATTTTACTACATATTATACTCATATTGTGAGGGAAATGGTTGCTCAGGGCTATGTTGTGGTTGCTCCAGAATATAGAGGTAGTACAGGTTATGGAGAGGCTTTTTGGCGTAATATTGATTATGGTGGACTAGAGAACGAGGATGTTTTTGCAAGTCGGAACTATATGGTTGAAAATTATGACTTTATTGATGGTTCAAGGGTGGGTATTATTGGCTGGAGCCATGGAGGAATGATTGCTCTTCATAACATTTTTGAACATCCAAAGGATTATGCTTGCGCATTTGCAGGTGTTCCCGTATCGGATTTGATTGCTCGATATGGTTATGCCACTGATGATTACAGAGAACTTTACGATGCCGATTATCACATAGGGAAAACACCCCGCGAGAATATTGAAGAGTACCGTAAGCGCTCTCCTGCTTGGCAAGCCCACAAGTTGCAAACCCCATTGCTAATCCACACCAATACAAACGACGATGATGTTTACGTTTTGGAGGTTGAACATTTAATAAAATCCTTAAAGGCTGAAGGGAAAAAGTTTGAGTATGAAATATTCAAGGAAATGGCTGGTGGGCACTCATTCGACAGAATTGACACAAAAGCCGCACGCCAAATAAGGGTTAAAATCTATAAGTTTCTGGCCACATACCTAAACCCTCCAAAGCCAATTAAGAATTTGGAGGATATTAATAAGGCTGCATATCTACAGGTAAGATAAATTTAAAAAGTCACCTTAGAGAATTTTCAAAGGTGACTTTTTTCTTCGGGCAAATTGAAAACTTCAATTTCTAATATTCTAACTTAAACCTTATTCTTACAACACCTTCGTTAAAATCCGACGATATTATTTTGAATTTACCTATTTCGCTAGTGTTTTTAACATGAGGGCCAATGCAAGCGCAGGCATCATAATCACCAACCCTTATCACTCTTATAGAATCTGGAGCATCGGCGGGTAGTTTACTTAAATCCAAGAATTGTGCGGCTTCCAGTTTGGTAACAAATTCTTCAGTAACATCAACGTTGCTTTCAATAATGCTGTTTACAGCATTTTCAATTTCAGATATATCTTCTGCTGAAAGGGCTCTGCTAATCCTATAATCGCATTTCGACTTTTTATTTTCAATGTGGCTGCTAAATGCCCTGCCGCAATTATATTTACGAACCATAGTTTGGTTTAGAATATGCTCAGCAGTGTGCATCCGGGGGTTGTAGTTTTTTTCACTCATGATTATCTATCAAATTACAAGATTAAAATCTCCGAAAAATATCTGTTTTTTGCATTAAAAATCTATATTTGGTAGAAAATGTTTGCATATGGTTCGGTGTAAATATTGCTATATAGTTGTGTTTTTTGCATTACTGATAAGTCGTGCATATTCTCAAACACCAACACTTGATTCAATTCAGGTATTAGTTGATAAAGCCCAAAACGATACCCTCAGACTGAAACACAAAATTTCATATGCTGCAGAGCTTGCTTATGTAAACCCTTCAAAGGCAAAAAAAAATCTCGATGAGGCAATAAATGAAGCCCAATTGTTGAAATTTAGACAGGGCGAGGCCGATGCGCTTTACTCTAAAGCTATTGCAGAGGCATTTGAAGGTAACTATCAAAAATCTATGGAGTTAATGATTGACGCCACAGGTATTTACAAGGAAATTGGAAGGGAGAGTGGTGTGGCGAAATGCTATGGAGGAATAGGCAACATATATTATTTCCTGAACAATTTCCCAAAGGCTACAGAATATTTTGAAAATGCCCTTAAAATATATGAGAAATATAACGAGGAAACAGGAGTTGCTTCATGTCTAGGAAATTTAGGGTTGATATATCAGGAAGCATATCAGTTTGACAAAGCATTGGAATATCAATACAAAGGACTTGAACTCGAAAAGAAGAAAGATAATAAGCGTGGAATTGCTATTTCGTATATTTCAATCTCGAGCATTTTTCTTGCTATTGATAAACTGGCTGAAGCGAAACAAAATGCTAAAGAAGCAATTCGGATTTCAGCCGAACTTATGGATAGCAGCACTCTTTCCGATGGGTATTTAAGATTAGCTGAATGCCATAGAAAGTTAGGCGAAATGGATTCTGCCCAAGTATACTTAAATAAAACAATTGATATAAATTACAAAATAAAGGCCTACCACCAATTAGCCTATGCATTGGAAACCCAAACCAACCTTTACGACTCAGTTGGAAATTACTCATCGGCACTGAAGGCTCATAGGGAATTACTTAGGATTAAGGACACATTACTTAACTCAGAGAAAACAGCCCAGATTATTGAATTACAAACAAAATTTGATACAGAGAAAAAGGAAAAGGAAAATCAACTGTTGAGCGAGCAGAACAGGATGCAGAAGATTTCACTTTACAGTTTATTGATATTGGTTGTGCTTGGAGCAGGCCTTGCATTGAACATATACAATAGCAGGCGAAAAATTCGAAATGCTAATCTTACCTTAATTTCCCTCAATAGTGAACTTCATCAGCAGAAAGAGGAAGTATTAACGCAAGCGGAAAATCTTCAGCAAGCGAATTTTGCTATTCAAAAACAAAAAGAACTAATTGAATTCAGTCACCGAAAAATTACCGATAGCATAGCCTATGCAAGTATTATTCAATCAGCAATGCTACCTTCCGAAGATATTATTAGCAATTATTTCTCAGATTACTTTGTTTTTTACAAACCGAGAGATGTTGTTAGTGGTGATTTTTACTGGATTAAAGAAAAGGACGATTCAGTTATAATAGCTGTTGCCGATTGTACTGGACATGGTGTTCCTGGTTCTCTTTTAAGTATAATGGGTATTTCTTATCTAAACGAAATTGTTGGTGCCAGTAATCTAAGTCGCCCCGACAAAGTGCTTGATGAACTTAGACTTGCTGTTAAATCTATTTTTAGGCAGTCTCCAAACGACCTCCGTAAGGAAGGTATTGAAATAGCCATGTTTAGTTATAATCCTATAACACAAAAACTAATCTATAGTGGAGCAAAAATATCCCTTTGGATTTGTAGAAATGGCAAAATAAAAGAATACCCTGCCGATAAAATGTCTATTGGCTTATCAATGAAGGAGAGCGCATTTAATCTCACAGAGGTTTCCTTGGAGAAAAATGATACTATTTACCTGTTTACCGATGGTATAAGCGACCAATTATGCTGCGAAACAGGAAAGAAATACTTGCGTAAAAACTTTGTTGAGTTCTTAACCCGAATTTCACATTTGCCACTTTCGAACCAGAAGGTTAGTATAAATGAAATGATGAACAGTTGGAAGGGGAAACACTGTGACCAAACCGACGATATCTTAGTGATTGGTCTAAAAGTTTAACAACGTTTAATCGTTGTAATTGTTTAGTAATCAGTAGAGATAAAAAGTTGTTGTATGAATAATTTTGGAAGAATCTTTTAATTACTTTTGCTCCCCTTAATATCTACCTTATGTTTAGTTTAGACAAGAAACGCTGGCAGTGGGGTGCGCTATTTTTACTCGCATTCGTTTGGGGTGGCTCTTTTATACTTATGAAACGTGGGCTCGATGCCTTTTCGTACTTCCAAATTGGGGCAATTCGTATATTTTTTAGTTTTCTTATTCTACTCCCAATTTCAATAAAGAATTTAAAATACATTAATAGACAAAACTTTGGCTATTTACTAGCCAGCGGTTTTTTAGGAAATTTTTTTCCAGCCTTTTTGTTTCCGCTTGCACAAACACAGGTTCCTAGTTCCCTGGCAGGAATTCTTAATGGTTTAACTCCATTTTTTACATTGATAATTGGAGTATTAGCCTTTAAAAGCAAGCCTAACACATTGCAGTATATAGGTGTATTTGTTGGTTTTGTTGGAGCATCCATATTGGTTTCCAACGGTAACTTTAGTTCTTTGGCTGGCATTAATGCTTATGCTTTGATTATAGTTTTTGCCACGTTTATGTATGGAATAAACGCAAATATTATCAGGAACAAACTGGCAGGATTAAATGGAATACAAATTACATCGTTGCTGTTTTTTTTGATAGGCCCTTTTGCCGGTGTTGTATTAATGTTTACAGACTTTACGGTTGCAACACAATCCGATAAATTTTGGACAAGTTTAATGGCTGTTCTTACCCTTTCAGTTTTTGCTTCAGTGATTCTGTTGTTTATTTACAATAATTTGATTCATAAGGCTGGACCAATATTTGCATCATCGGCAACATATATTATTCCATTTTTTGCACTGATGTGGGGTATGATGGATAATGAGCGTGTTAGCACACTTCATTTAATCAGCTTGATGATTATACTTTGTGGTGTTTACCTTGCAAGCTTACGCCGTATACCTTATGTTGGCTTTATAAAAGGGCTGTTTCGTTAGTAATCATTAAATGATTCTATTAGTTTCCCAAGAGCAAGTTCCATCACAGAGTGAGGGCAAGCAATATTCATGCGTTGAAATCCTTTACCCTCAGCGCCAAAACCATTGCCAGCGTTAAGACCTAAGCCAACTTTGTTTATCAACTTTTTGTTAAGTGTTTCATCGTCCATTTCAAACTCTCTGAAATCGAGCCATAGTAAATATGTACCTTGAGGTTTGGTGAATTTTAATTTAGGAAGGTGTTGCTTTAAGGTTCTTTCAACTAAATCAATATTACCCTCAAAATACTGAAGGAGTTCGTTCAACCACTCCTCGCCTTGTGGGCTGAATGCTACTTTTACAGCTTCGTTCCCAAAAACATTTCCCATTCCAGCACCCGATGCCTCCAACTCATACTTATACTTTTTCATCATATCGGGGTTAGGTATAATTACAAAACCGCTAGCCAAACCTGCGATATTGAAAGTTTTACTTGCTGAACTAAAGGTAATTGTGTTTTGTGCAAAGTTTGGATTAATAGATGCCAAAGGAATATGCTTGTATGCACTATAAACCAAATCGCAATGAATTTCGTCTGCAACAACAAGAACATTATGTTTCACGCAAATATTGCCTAGTTGAGTCAATTCGTCTAAATTCCATACCCTACCAACAGGATTATGGGGATTCGATAGTATTAGCATCGATGCACCTTGGGCAGCCAATTGCTCTAACTCACCAAAGTTCATAAAGTAATTGCCTTTGCTTTCAATCAGTGGATTATTAACAAGTACTCTTCCATTGTTCTCGACAGTTGAAAAGAATGGATGATATACTGGTGGTTGAATTATTATTTTGTCGCCAGGCTTTGTGAATGCTCTTATTACGTGGTTTAATCCGGAAACAACGCCAGGGCAGAATTCAATCCAGTTACTTTGAATATTCCAGCTATGTCTTCTTTTATACCATTCTATTATTGCACTGTTATAGGACTCGTCTCTAAAAGTATAGCCAAGAAAAGGATGGTTGCATCTATTTCTAATTGCTTCAAATATAAAATTGGGGGTTTGAATATCCATATCGGCAACCCACATTGGAATAACATCTGCATTTCCAAAAATTTCCTCACGCAAATCGTACTTTACGCAAGAGGAGTTTTGTCGGTTGGTTTTTGTATCAAAATTGTACTTAGACATAGTATTGGTGAAATATTGAGATAAAGATAGCCGAACCAATTAAAAAATCCTTTAAAAATACAACTATAAATTTATTCGCAACCGATTTCGATTATTCAATCAAGTTACTTATATTTGCAATCCACAGAACTTATACTATATTCATTATCAAATCAATGGTATTTAGTTTACACATAAGAATCGCCCCTAAATACGTATTCCTGAATATCAAGAACAGGGATAATTTCTAATTCCATACCATTTTCTTTTTATTATTGTAATCTCTTCTTTACCAGAAGTTTTTACTCGTTTTATTAATTAACAATCATTAAAATTAAAAACTATGGAATTACCTTTTTCAGAATCGTATAAAATCAAAATGGTTGAACCTCTTCGCCGCAGTACCCGCGCAGAACGTGAGCAATGGATTAAAGAGGCAAAGTATAACCTTTTCAACTTAAAAAGCAATCAGGTTTTTATTGATTTGCTTACCGACTCTGGTACAGGCGCGATGAGCGACCGCCAATGGGGTGCAATTATGATGGGCGACGAGAGCTATGCTGGCGCATCATCATACTACAACCTAAAAAACTCAATTCAAAGCATTCTTGGTTTCGAGTATTTTATGCCAACACACCAAGGTCGGGCTGCAGAAAATGTACTTTTTTCGGTGATGGTAAAAGAGGGTGATTATATCCCAGGCAACTCTCACTTCGATACAACTAAAGGTCATATTGAATTCCGCAAAGCTCATGCAGTTGATTGCACCATTGACGAAGCGGCTAATACCGAACTATATCACCCATTCAAAGGAAACGTTGACCCCGCTAAACTTGAAAAGTTTATGAGCGAGAATCACGCTAAAGTTCCTTTTATCATTGTTACTGTAACCAACAACACCGCTGGTGGTCAACCTGTATCGATGGAGTGTTTGCGTCAGGTTCGCAAAATTGCCGACAAGTATGGTAAGAAGGTTGTTTTCGACTCTGCTCGATTTGCAGAGAATGCATATTTCATTAAGGTACGTGAAGAGGGTTACGCCAACAAGACTATCAAGGAGATTGTAAAGGAAATGTACACCTACGCCGATGCAATGACAATGAGTAGCAAGAAAGATGCAATTGTTAACATTGGTGGTTTTATTGCAATGCGCGATAAGGAACTATGGCGTCAGTGTTCAACTTTCAATATTATGTTTGAGGGTTACGTAACCTACGGCGGAATGTCGGGTAGAGATATGAATGCTTTGGCTGTTGGCCTCGACGAGGGCACCGAGTTCGATTATCTAGAAACCCGAATTAAGCAAATTGAGTACCTCGGAAATCGCCTAAAAGAGTTTGGAATTCCATTCCAATACCCTGCCGGTGGTCATGCTATTTTTGTTGATGCGAACAAGGTTTTACCAAATATTCCTAAAGAGGAGTTAAGAGCGCAAACCCTTGCCATTGAACTTTACCTTGAGGCTGGAATTCGTGGAGTAGAAATAGGAACATTACTTGCCGACCGCGACCCAATTACCCGCGAGAATCGTTACCCAAAACTTGAACTTTTGCGTTTGGCAATTCCACGCCGTGTATACACCAACAACCATATGGATGTTATTGCTGTTGCACTTAAAAACGTTTTTGACAGAAGAAACGAATTAAAGCACGGATTCAATATTGTTTGGGAAGCACCAATAATGCGCCACTTTACAGTGGAACTTGAAAGAGTAAAATAAATTTAGGGTCTAATACTAGTTTATATGAAGAGGTCTTCAATCCTATGATTGCAAGGCCTCTTTACTTTTACAAAAACAACCTTTATCTATTTTTCTTGTTATTTACTTCAATTTTGACATACTTTGTACTTCTTTTGTAAATCAGACGAAAGACTTGTGTCTGAAATCAATATTTTGCTTTAATGAAGGATTTTACAACAGGGAGCGAGTCCCGTCATATCTTTAAATTTGCATTGCCAATGCTTATTGGCAACGTTTTTCAACAACTCTACAATGTAGTCGATAGTGTTATTGTTGGCCGTTATTTGGGCGATAAGGCTCTTGCTGCCGTTGGCGCATCGTTCCCAATAATTTTTATGGTGATAGCATTGGTTATTGGAATTGGGATTGGTGCATCGGTTGTGATTTCACAGTACTATGGGGCTAAACAGTACGATAAGGTAAAACGAGCATCGGACACAACATATATATTCCTACTTGTTGCCGGTGTAATAATTACAATAATTGGAATAACTACTAGCGATTGGATTTTTAGACTACTGCAGCTACCCGCAGAACTGATGGAACCAGCCAAAGAATACCTGCATATTTACATGTATGGTATGGTTATAATGTTTGGATTTAATGGAACATCAAGTATTTTACGTGGAATTGGCGATTCAAAAACTCCTTTGTATTTTCTAATATTCTCAACCTTTGCAAATATTGGGCTCGACTTACTTTTTGTATTAGTTTTTAAATGGGGTATTGCTGGTGCTGCATGGGCTACGGTTATATCGCAGGCAGGAGCATTTATTGCGGCATTGCTCTACTTGAATCATAAACAGCATATTCTTAGGATTGATATGAAGAAAATATCTTTTGATTGGGATATTTTCAAGCAAAGCATTAGGATTGGCTTGCCAACTGGAATACAGCAAACATTGGTTGCTCTGGGTGGTATGGCTATGATGGGGATTGTAAACTCTTTTGGAACACCAGTGATTGCTGCTTTCTCCGCAGCTGGAAGAGTCGATTCGTTGGCGGTTATTCCTGCGATGAACTTTGCCGCAGCACTTTCGGGATTTGTGGGGCAAAACGTTGGAGCAGGAAAACTCGATAGGGTTGCCAATGGGCTAAAAGCAACCATGTGGATGTCGGTTGCAGTTTGCGCCTCAATAACTGTGGTAATAATAATCTGGGGCAAATCTATAATGACAATTTTTACCACTAGCCCCAATGTGGTTGAAATTGGGTATCAGTATCTTTTAATCGTTAGTGTTTTTTATGTTTTTTTTGCTATAATGTTTAACATTAATGGGTTACTTCGCGGTGCTGGTGCTGCAATAGTTCCAATGTATATTACGCTGTTTTCGCTTTGGCTAATCAGAATACCATTGGCTTACTTTTTAAGCAATACTCTTGGAATGGGCGAGAAGGGTATTTGGTGGTCAATCCCAATTGGTTGGATTTTTGGTACAATTGCTTCAACAATATACTATAAGTATGGACATTGGCAGAATAAATCGATAGTTAATCTTACTCTTATTGAAAGTGAAGAAGGGTTGATTGAAGATTAAATATCTATCCCAAATTTTATCAATAGTGAATAAAGGATAAGATTTCAAAATCTTATTTATATCTTTGCACATCAATTAATAAATGATTTAAACATGGCAAATAAGAAAAACCTTAAGAAAGATGTTGACTTTCTTGTAAGCGAAGTAGTTAGCGATTGCTATACTTTTATGCTAATTCACGGTGATAAAAATCAGGATAAAGCACTTGCTATTATCGAAACTATGCTTGAGAAACGCAACGAGTTAATTTCTAGAATCAACAATCCTGAAAATAAGCACGATGCTAAAGCCGTTAAGGCTCACTATAAAGCAATCCAAGAGGATTTAATGGTTGCTGTTGACGATTGTTTTACCAAACTTAGCGATATTACTAAGTAATAAAGAATTTCATAATATAAGAAACCCAGAGTAAATCTCTGGGTTTTTGCATTTATTCAACTTCAATATCGTATTTGCTTAGAAGTCCAATAATACCTTGAGTGGAGAATTTCGCTTTCTTGATTTGATTTAACTCAGGGTCAAGGCTATAGTTGCTGGCTGTTCTAAAATCAGCCTTTTCAAGGTTTGTGTTTTCGAATATTGCTCCTTGCAGATTGCAATTGTCAAACTTTACAGTCGATAGATTTGCTTCGGTAAAATCAACCTCTTGTAGGTTTGAATTAACGAATTGTGTTGATTTTAGTTTGAGTTTATAGAACGATGAAAAGTTAAGAATGCACGTGTCGAAATTTACAGAGAAAATTATGTTGTTACAACTATTAAAATGCAATCCTAGCATTTTACAGTTCTTAAACTTAACATCTTTGAAGGATGCTTTATTGATATTGGCCATACTAATATTGCATCCCATAAACTCACATTCAGCAAAGTTAATTCCTGAAATATCAGCTTTTTCGAAGTTACAATTAACAAAATTGCAACATTCATAGTCTCCTTTTTGCAGTGGATTAGGAGTGAAGTCTTGCTTTTCGAAGGATTTGTCCGCTATGAATAATCGTTCCACCTATTTTTTGTTTTTTATCTGCAAGCCATAAAGGAAATTACGAAGAATTTGGTCGTTACAGGGACGGTACTGTGGCTGATTTGGGTTGCGAAAGAAAGCGCTTAGTTCATGCTTGCTAATTTTCATACCAGCCAGTTCTAATATGGCAAGTATCTCTTCATCCTTAAGGTTGAGTGCAATGCGAAGTTTTCTGAAAATAGTGTTGTTGTTTAAACGCCCTTCGGCAACAAGTTCCACTCCATCTTTTTTACCTCTATTATTCACAATTAAACCGTTGAGGAAAATTGCCAGTTGATTATCGGTGATTTTTACAAAATCGGGATTGTCATCCTTTTTTAACCAATCGCTAATTTCTGCACGAGTTACCGTTTGCCCACCAAGGGCAAAAAGTTCTATCATTTTAGAATCGTTAAAATCGAAAATGAATCTTAATCTCCTGATAATATCGTTTTGTGTGATCATATTCCTATTTTGGTGCGAAAATAATCCTTATTTTTTACTTCTCCACATCGGCATCAACACTTATACTAATGCCAACGGGTGCTGTTTTCCACTCACCTTGACTTGTTTTCCGGTAATATGTTTTTTCCTTAAGGCCAGCACAAAAGTACAACCGACCATCACCTAAATTTTTAACGTGTTCAATTGTAATTAAAAAATCACCTTCCATAACCAAGTTATATTTCTCTAAATTTACCCGAACGGTTTCCTTTACGTCATTCTTAGTAAGACTTAGGTATATGGGACTTTCTAGTATATTCTCGAATATTAAAGGTCCAGTAACTTTGTAAATGTTAAGACGATAAAAAAGGGAATCGTACGAGCAAACCGAAAAGTTTAAGTTAACACTTTTTACCTTTGCGGTTTTTTTAACTTTCATAATAATTCCCATTTCGTATCCCAGAAGATTATTCTCAAATCCTGCTGAGGCAATTTTTGAACGGGTCGAAACCCCTAACGTTTTTGGTTTAAAAATTCTAGGCTTTACAACTACGGGTTTTATCTCATAAATCTTTTCCTTTAAAGCAACCTTAACGATGCCGTTTCTGAGCTCTGAAACCTTAACCTGTTTAGGGAAATAACCTATACTAGAAAAAAGTAACGAGTCGTTATTGAACTGCGAGTTTATATCTATGCTGAATTTCCCCTGAAAATCGGAAACAGTTCCAATATCTTTACCTACAATTCCAATGTTGGTGTACTCAATGATTTCGCCATTTTTGTCGTTAACTACAACACCAGAAATTACTTGGCCAATAGCTAGGTTGAAGTTCAAAAGGAAGAAAAGTACAAGAAGCCTGCTCATATTAAGTTGAATGATAGTTAAACAATATACTAATATACTACAACTATCAACATGAACTATTGCATTGCATTGATTTAATATATTCTAAGTGATGATTCGGTTATCCTATCCTTGTTCCATTCTTCACTTCTCGCTCTGGATGTAGCAAAACAACCTCCTTACTCTCTGAGACAGCCCCAAGTATTAGGCATTCGCTCATAAAGTTGGCAATCTGCTTTGGTGGAAAGTTAATCACAGCGATTACTTGCTTGCCAATAATATCATCAGGGTTGTAAAGTTTTGTAATCTGCGCCGATGACTTCAATATTCCGTATTCACCAAAATCGACAGTAATTTTATATGCAGGATTCCGAACTTCCTTGAAAAATTCGACGCTCAAAACTGTGCCAACCCTCATTTCGACTCTTTGGAATTCGTCCCATTTAATTTCTGGTTCTCGATTATTCATAAGTTCAAGTATAATTAACTGCTCAAGCAAAAATAACTTTAATTAACAATTGTGCAATTAAAGATTCATGTTGTATTTCAATATTGCCTTAATCAATTATCTAACTTTGTGGCAATAAAAAAAAGAAAATGGAAAAAAGATTGGTTGAGCCCAAATCGGTTAGCACTACCAGACTGGTTAAAAGTGAAGATTTGAATCATCACGGGACGTTGTTTGCAGGCAGAACCGCAGAATGGTTCGTTGAATCGGGATTTATTGCTGCGGCAACAATTGTTAATCCTAAAAGTATTGTCTGCTTACAGATACACGGACTATACTTTAGTCAGCCCGCAAAACCAGGTGAAATATTGTCGTTTGTTTCAAAAGTGGTGTATGCTGGCAAAAGCAGCTTGGTTTCGTATATTCACGTTATCAAAGAAGGGCAAACTGAACCTTTCGTTAGTGGGTTTATTACTTTTATCAATGTAAATGAGGAAACAAAACCAACGCCTCATAACTTGGAAATTGTGCCTAAAACAGACGCAGATAAAGAACTTTACGAGAAAGCCAAAAACTTGAAAAAGTAAAAGTTAATAACAAGCAAATTATTGCTGCCCTTTGGGAAGTCTGCCAATATGTAACTCTTTTTGTGCTTGCGATAAATAGGTAAAAATTGGTAGATTTCTTAAAGCCTCAACTTCCTTCATTTTGTTAACATTAACAATTACAATATTTCCCATGCCTTTACCATACTCGCCCCTAAAATCGTAAAACCCTGCAAGAACAGTTAACTGTCCAGAATTAATTAGTTCTCTATACTTTTTGTAAGCAATATTTACCTGATAATCCAAATTCTTTTCAATTACGTGTGAATGGAGATTGTCAAAATCCTTCACCTCTTTTTGTTCTTTGATGATAGGCTGTAAAAAGTCTAACTCGTGCTTGATTCCATATATCTCAGTATCGAATCCTTGAAGATACGACTTTATTGCACCGCAGTCGGAATGTCCAAGAAACATTAGGATTGGGGTTTTTAAATGGTATATTCCATAATCGACGGAGCCCTCGGTTGAAAGGATTTGGTTACCAATGTTTTGTATGGAAAATACTTTATTGGATGTGTCGGGCATTAGTGCATTAAGAGGCACGCGTGAGTCTGAACAAGTAACAAGAGTAATATATGGCTTTTGCTCAAAGCCAAAAGTCTCAAAGTATTCCCGTGGATGTGTTTGTGTAAAATAGTTGTTGCCAAGTACAATTTGTGTTACAATTTCGGGCGAGAGTAAAACTTTAGGTTTAACAGGCGCTTTTTTAATATCAGGCTCAATTTCGCCAATGGCAGTTACAACTACATCGTGAAGCGTATCACGACGGCTCACATGACCTAATAGGTGTTCTATATCTTCGAGCCTCAAGATATCCCTTACTCCCGAGCGGGCTTCGGCAACCTTAAAATCAACGCCTTTTGCTTTAAGGTTTGTATAAAGGCGTTTTATTAACCTTGCTCCACTGGAATCAATTGTGGCCGAAGAACTTAAATCTAGGATTACTGTTTTTAGCGATGAGTCCGAACTTTTAATCTTTGCCCAAACAGTATTATAAACATAAGCCACATTGAAGTATACAATTGGTGATTCAACTCTAAAAAGTAATATTCCAGGTATTAACTCATTGTCCGGATGTCTCCTAATATCTGAATATCTATTTGTACCCGGAATCCTGCCAAGGAATGCAACATTAGGTGCCGATACGTTCCTGATGATTAGGATTAGAGAGAATAATGCTGCAATTAACACCCCCTGTAAAATGCCGAATATTATAACGCTTAAAAGACCAGTAATAGCAATAATAAAGTCGAATCTGTTGACATTCCAGAGTCGCTTCAACTCCTTCACATCAACTAGACCTTTAATGGCTACTAAAACAATTGATGCAAGTATTACAGTGGGTAAATTTTTAAGCAATCCTGTCAAAAACAAAAGGCACAAAGCAATTCCGAATGAGGCAATAACCAATGATATTGGAGTTTTTGCCCCAGCCTTGTCGTTAACAGCCGATTGCGAAAGTCCCCCACTTGTTGGATAGCCCTGTCCGAGCGATACTGCAAGGTTTGCAACACCTAGCGCAAGTAACTCTTGCCTAGCATCTATATCGTAGCCATTTTGCTGAGCCAAAGTTTTTGCTGCGGAAACACTCTCAATGTATGCCAAAAGGAAACAGGCAAACGCCAACGGAAGTATGTTTCCAATATCTGCCAAATTTAAATCTGGAACTTGCAGCTTGGGGAGTCCGCTGGGTATAATGCCTACAGTTTTGAAACCCATTGCTCCAAGCGGAGTGAACGTAATGGTTAAAACTGATATTGCCACAACTATTATAGCAATTGGTTTGCCGGGCAAGAATTTCTCGCCCATAAGTAAGAGCACAATTGCTACAATTCCAAAGGTTAAAACTATAGTGTTGGTTGTAGACAATTGCTCTAATAAAGTGATTAATCGTGTGTAAAAACTCTCACCACCTCCAGCCACTCCAAATAGCTTCGGTAACTGTGTTAGTCCAATTGTAATTGCCGCACCGGCTTTAAATCCAAGCAATACGGTTTCGCTAATAAAGTTGATAATACTACTTAGTCTTAGGATATACGCCAAAACACTCATTCCGGCAAACAGCATAGCCGATAACGAAGCTAAATCGACCCATCGCTGAACATCACCATTGGAAAGGCTGGAAAGGGTAACGCCAATCAGCATTGATATTGCCGATGTTGGTCCAATTGCCAGTTGTTTTCCTGTTCCAAGCATTGAGTAGAAAAGTCCACCAATCAAATAGCCATATACCCCATACTGTGGAGGCAACCCTGCCAAGGTTGCGTAAGCCAACGAAACAGGAATTGCGTAAGCAGCAAGCGTTAGTCCTGCAACAATATCGCTACTTAAAAAACTTAACGAATAATCCGATAACCAATTAACAGCAGGAATATATTTGCCAAGTCTTGTTTTGATTGATTTACGTTTGTCCATAAACAATGGTTTACTGGATATAGTGAGGTTAAGGCTAAGGTAATAAAATTCACACCATTATGCAATAGTGCGAAATGGGTAAATTAAAGATTTAAAAATCTAATTATGCCTTAATTGCCCAGCGTAACTTGGCAGAGCGCGCACGTGGATTGGAGTTGCATTCCTGTGCCGATGGACGTATTGGGTCGGGTGCAATTTCGCTGTAAATTCCCTCACGGAAAAATTGTTGAAACGATTTCTTAACCCTACGGTCTTCCCCTGAATGGAAAGAGAGTATTGCAACCCTTCCTCCCGATGCAAGGGTATTGGGGAGCTTTTCTAGAAACTTATCCAGCACTTCAAACTCATCGTTAACCTCAATGCGGAGCGCTTGAAAAACTCGTTGACACGATTTTTTAGTTTCATCCTTACGTTGTTGCTTTGGAATAAAAAGCAATGCTTCCTCAATAAGTTCCTTGAGTTGTGTGGTGGTTTCTATTTTTAAACCGCCCATTACTCTGTTTATAACTGTTTCGGCAATAGGTTCGGCGTATGGTTCGTCGGAGTTTAGGATTAGAATTGCCTCCAGCGTTTTTTTCGAAACTGTGCTTAAAAGTTCCGATGCAGGGATTCCATTCTTAGGGTTTAGTCTTAGGTCTAGTGGACCTTCAACCTTAAAGGAAAATCCCCTATCGGGGTTGTCGATTTGCATTGATGATACTCCGAGG
>JAEXVC010000057.1 GCA_023406715.1 Bacteroidota bacterium
TCGTAGCACTCCATAACAAACGCCATACAGGTACCCCAGGTAATTGTGCAAATTCCGTATGTGTCGCAGTAGAAGTTTGCCTCAATAATTCCGTCGTAGTCAAAAACACCTAAGTTTGAACCGCAACCTGCTGCAGTTTCGTACTCAGGTCCATCAACAATAACTTTTGTGCCTTTGTATGGGCCAGTTTTAAGAACAAAGTCGTCTACACCTTTTGAACAACTCATTGCACATCCAATCCAGCAACCGTCGGGTATACCTAGAGTGAAGTATTTGTCACGAAGTAAATCACTGTGGATTTTCTTGCCATCGGCGGAGCTACCAAACTTAAAGTTGTGGGTAGGAAGCAAGTCGTAATCGTTCATCACGTTAACGATGTTTGCTGTACCCTTCTTACGCATTTGGCACTGATGATCGTCCAGTTCGCGAATTTCGGCTTGGTAGCTTCTTCCTCGCTCAGTAATTGCCTCAAGGTTAGCCACATTGTTAAGGTTTCCTTTAACGCCATCAACGCGTGCAACAATAGCCTTAATCTTTTTATCGCGCATTACGGTTCCTAAACCACCGCGACCAGCTTGCTTTAGCCTTACTTTTTTACGTTTTGGGTCGTAGAAGGTAAAGTTAATCATACCAATCAAGGAGTGATCGGCAGCAGCACCTGTTGAAACAATACCAATATTCTTATAATCTTTTTCTTCCTCAGCAAAAACCTCGGTTAACTCTTCGCCAAGTAGATGTGAATCCTTTGAGAAGCCGGGGTCTTCGTAAATTTCTACGGTGTGATTGATTCCATCAATGTAGATAATAACATCTTTATCGGCCTTGCCTTGTAGTTCCAAAGCATCGTAACCAGAGAATTTTAGGAATGGACCAAAAAAGCCACCTACGTTGGAGTCCATTACCGAGTCAGTTTGTGGCGAAAGGCTTACAATAAGTGATTTTCCTGTACCAGAATACTGAGTGATACCTCCAACGGGACCAGAGCTGATAATAATCTCGTTTTCTGGGTCGTTCCAACGTGTGGTTGGAGTGGTAGCATCCCAAAGAAGTCTTAGACCATAACCCTTACCACCGATGAACTTCTCTTTAACTTGTGGTGGAACCACTTTTTCCTTTACATCGTTGCTTCCAACGTTAATGTATAAAACTTTGTCGGTATATCCTCTGTAAAGAGGTTTCCATTCATAATTCCATTTCTTAAGCAGTTTCATCTGCTTGGCCATTTCGTGAATGTTCATATGTTTATTTTTGTGGTTTTGACAAATAAATTTTGCACTAAAATATTCCTAAAATTAGGAATAAAAAATGACTATTATCAATATGAAAACGTTTGCATATTGAGGTTTTACGCATTCCAAACATATAACACGTAGATATTATTATTCCCCTAAATCGAAGCAGATAATTGTTGTGTGATTGTACTCCTCGTTTGGCATTAGTAAGGTAGATGGGAAGTTAGAGTTGTTTGGTGTATTGGGGAAGTGTTGAGGTTCTAAACAAACAGCCCAGTTTCCGCTTGTGGGGATTTTGATATTGCTTTCGTAGGGTTGAGGGTGCTTTAGTGGTGTATAGAGCTGTATCCCTGGGTGAGTTGTGTAAATTCTCAAGCCAATGTCGGATTTGGGATTTTTAAGTATTACTGAGGGTTCTTTAAGATTTGGATTTTTCAGGACAAAGCAATGATCATAAAGTCCATCCACCAAGTCTATATCGGCACCAATAGCCTTTGGTTTTCGGAAATCGAAAGGTGTTCCGGCAAGTTCGCGGAGTTCTCCAGTTGGGATTAACTCGTCGTTTACGGGCAAGTATTTGTTTGCGTTGATTGTTAAAACATGGTCAAGTATATCGGTATGGAATCCGCTTAGGTTGAAGTAGCTGTGTGATGTGAGGTTTACATGTGTTGGGGCATCGGTTTTGGCGGAGTAGTTGATGCTTATTTGATTATCGTCGGTAATTTGGTAGGTTACCCAAACATCTAAATTTCCGGGGAAACCCTCATCGCCACCATTACTGCGCAGGTAGAATTTTAAGGTGCAAACTCCGTTAACCTGTTCGAAAAGTTGTGGTTCCCAAACTTTTTTATCGAAACCTACTATGCCGCCATGTAGCTGATTGCTACCTTCGTTCTTCGAGAGGTTGAAGGTTTTATCGCCAATTACAAATTGTCCTCCTGCTATCCGGTTAGCATAGCGGCCAACAATTACACCGGGATATATTTTACAACTGGGGTAAGGCTTTAAGTTATCGAAACCGTAAACTAAGTTGATACAACTATCGTCGTCGCAGTTTAGGTTAATTGCAGTTATTGTTGCACCATAGTTAGTAATGGAAATCTCTAATCCGTCCTCGGTGATAAATGTATATAGAAAAACTTTTTCGTTGTCAATTTTTCCAAAGGGGCTAATAGTACAATCCATAATTCTTAATTTATAATTACAGCAGATTTAAACTTCAAAATGGAATTGTGAAAGATATTAAATGTCGACAGAATAATCAAATGGCAATAGATCGCCCATCCGTTTTTTCCCCATTTCTCCGCCAAATTGAATCAAATCAGGACTAGTATTGATGCCGAATTTATCAATAAAAACGATATTGGTTCTAAAAACTACTTTGGACTGTTTTCTATTTTTATATAAAAGATTGAATGTAGAAAGAAAAGGAATTTTAATATCAGGATTATTTGTTGAAAAAGCAACGTCAATATTTTTTTCGATAGTTACCTTTTTTAAGTCGAGAGAGTCCGTTACGGTAAAAAACTGACTGGGAATGGCAGGATAACTGCCGTTATAAAGTAAGAATTCATTTTTCCCCCATTTGTTTGCTGAAAGGTTTCTAAAAAAGTGAAGAGCAGAACCTAGATACGATTTATTCCTTCGTTTATAATATTTTGGATTACTATTACTTTTATCTTCGTAGAGGGTTGTAACTAAAAATAGGCTATTTTTAATATGTTCGCGTTTAATGCTAGTTTGGTTAAAAGTAATGTTGAATTCAACTAGATTTGTTGTTATTGTGTAGCCAAGATGTTTGTTTACAACAATAAGCGGTTTTTCTGAGGTAGCGTAAAGAGTATTGTTGCTTTCGTTGTAAAATAGTAAAATGTCATTTTCGTTTTGAATTATACAGGATTTTCCTGCCTTAGTATTGCCCAGAAACTCCTCCCTAAAAATTTTCATCTTTTGTTTTCTGGAAAATCTATCCTTTTTTATAACAACTTCTTTTATTTGATAAGGCTTTGGGGTTAATTGTATTTTGATATTTGGGATATCGTAAAAATCTTGTAATTGATAAGTTTCATATCCCAAGCTTCGTATAACAAGGGTGGCATTAATTCTATTTTTTAGTAAAAGGGAGAACTTGCCATCAATGTCAGTTGTTGTGCCTAAAGTGGTTCCATCAAAATAGACAGACGCTCCAATTACTGGCTCATTATTTTCATTAAGGACAAGACCAGAGATAGTTTGAGAAAATGAGACCGAATAATAACTAAGAATTATGAAGATAGAAAGGAAGGTTGTTTTAAAGACTGGCATAAGGCTAAATGGCAAAAGTATGGTTATAGGTCATTTTCATCAATAATGAAAATCTCCTCGTTGGGTTTCTTCATAAGGTATTGCTCGCGTGCAAATTTCTCGAGATTTTCATTATTGGTTCGGAGCTCCTTTATTTTGCGCTTATCGTCGTTAATTTTATTCTGGTAGTACTCTTTTTCTTCCTCCATCTTGTTGATTTTTCGGCGGGTACTAATCATCGAAATCCAATTGCTATTATCAAAAATTAGCATCCACAGAAAAAAGATTACTCCAGTGATGAAGAATTTATTCTTCAGCCTAACAACAATCCATTTCCATCCGTTTTGCGGGTTAAAATCCATATCAACCTCCTGTCATAAGATGAATAACCTGAACATTATCGCCAGCACAAACAGAAACTCTAGGGTACTCTTCTTTTGTTACTATTGTGTCGTTAACCTTTACAATAAGTAACTTATAGCTGAACTTTTTGATTTTAAGAAGTTCCTCTACAGTTATTGTTTTTTCTGATGTCTCAACAAAATCGGGGTTATTATTTAAAATTATCTCCATCAAGCAATCCTCTGTTTTGTCACAAATTTATACTAAAAACACTTAAACTTTACGGTTTGACCTTAATGTTTGTTATTTTATTCAGCAAGATGCTTAAAACCACATTGGCTTCCATTGCTGCGCAAATGTTAACCCTTGGCGCAATTGGTGGTAGGTTGTCTGCAACTTCAGAAAAGCCATCACCACAGATGTAGAGGTTCCCATATTGCTGAACCTTCATATCGTTTGAATTACCCCAGCCTGCCATTCCATTTCCAACTACGAGTGGAGTTTCGGGTTTTTCGGTTTGAAATTTTTCTATGATAATCTGTTTCATTTCTGCCCTATCGAAAGCTTCCACCATCACATCAACATTCAGGAAAAAGTTGAGAATGTTGCTTGCATCTAATTTTGTATCGTGTGTTTCTAGAATTAAATCAGGATTGATGCTTAACAGATTTGCCCTAAGGGCATCCACTTTCTTAAACCCAACCTGATGTTTGAAGTAGAACTGACGGTTCAGGTTGCTTTCGGCAACAATATCAAAATCGACAATAATGAGTTTTCCAATGCCAACGCGGGTAAGTGACATTGCCACATTGCTACCCAAACCTCCGGCACCGGCAATTCCAACGGTGTGGTTTCTTAGAATCGATTTTATTTGTTGATAATCAAGCATTGTCAATACTCCATTTTCAAATTAACTCATTCTGAATATTTTTTAAAGTATAAATCTATTAAATGCTGAGCGGCAATAAATGAGCTAACCTTGTTGGCAGTTACATCGTGCTCAGTTTTTTTGAGGTGCGAATGTATGTCCTTGTTATGGTAAAAGTGATTTTTCAGCGCCTCGTTAATCGATTCGTACATCCAGTATTTGGCCTGTTGACTGCGCCTGCTTGCGAAGTAACCATTATTACTTGTAAAATCGACGTACGATTTTATTGTGTCCCAAATTTCCTTTAGTCCGGTTTTTTCGAGCGATGAACAAATAACCGCATCGGTTATCCATCCCGACTCAGTTGGCGGGAAAAGGTGCAATGCGTTTTTATACTCGGCCTGTGCAAGTTTTGCCTTTTGAACATTTGCTCCATCGGCCTTGGTGATAGCAATTAAATCGGCCATTTCCATAATTCCACGCTTTATGCCTTGTAACTCGTCGCCAGCACCAGCAAGCATTAGTAGGAGGAAAAAATCGACCATAGAGTGAACGGCAGTTTCACTTTGACCAACACCCACGGTTTCAATAAAGATAGTATCGAACCCTGCTGCTTCGCAAAGGATAATTG
>JAEXVC010000070.1 GCA_023406715.1 Bacteroidota bacterium
CATCAAAGGATTTGCTTTGGATATAAGCCTTCTTGCTTAATTTATCTAGTTTCCTTGTTGTTTCAATAATAATTTTACTATTATTCAAACTTTCCAAATAAGAATACCTGTCAACGCCTCCCATACCAGCCTCTCGAACAGAGGTGTGTACTGGTTCAGCCTCAAAAATAATTCGATAGATGTTATCGTCACGCTTTTGCAAATCTTCGAGAACAGCCCTTAGTTGATCGATACGTTTATTTATCAAATCAAAATTGAAAAGTAATTCCTGATTCTCACGTCTTAACTTTCGAACTTCTGGAGTATCTATGAAAAATGGAAAAACTAAGTAAGAGATAATTGAAACAACAATGGCTGCAGCAACATACTTCATTATCCAAAAAAATTTCTCCCGAACAGAAGCTCTTACTTTAACAAAAATCAACTGTTCAGGATGAAACTTATATTTGTGCTTAACCATTAGAGTTTTCTTTTTTCAAATCACAAAAATACAAAACTAATCCATAAAATCGCTAGAATAATTATCGAGCATCAACTCATAATCGTCTTCGGTCATATCATTAAAGTAGTTAATTGGATTAACAGGATTATTACGGACCATTACCTCATAGTGCAAGTGAGGACCAGTACTCTTTCCTGAGCTACCAAGAGTACCAACCATTTCTGCACGCTCTACTTTATCGCCAACCTTAACATTAATTTTATGTAAATGAGCATAACGAGTTTTGTAACCAAAACCATGATCAATAATAACCTGATTACCATAACCACTGAACGAATAATCGGCCTCAATTACAACACCATCGCCAGTAGAATAAACAGGAGTTCCTATTGGACCAGCAAAATCAATTCCCTGATGCATAGTACGTGCTCTGCTCATAGGGTCTTTCCTGAAGCCATAAAAGTCGGATATTCGAACAAGATTCTTTACAGATATTGGCTGAATGGCAGGTACGCACTCAATCATTCGTTCCTTATTTTTTGCCATTTCAGCAACCTCATCGAACGAACGAGACTGAATATATGAACGCCACGAAATCTCATCGAGCATTTTATACGTTCTAATCAACATTGCAGAATTAGTATTGCCATACAAACTGGCATACTTTTCGGCACCACCATAACCACCACGACGAATAGATAAAGGTATAGAATCGGTTTCGAATATTGAGCGGTAAATATTATTATCGCGCGACTCCATTTGAGCCAGCATAATATTCAACTCATTTAACTGCTTTATGGTTAACTCATACTTTAAAAGGTACTCGGAATTGGTTCTTTTCAGTCCTTGCTCAATGGGTGTATCTACAAAAATCGAAAATCCATACCCTAAAACAAAGAAAATTGCGAGGTAAAATCCAAGATGAATTAGTATCTTTGTCAACCTTTTATAGAATGGAATCCTTATTATATCAAAGGACAAAGTATGAGGGTTGAACTGATATTTTATTTTGGCCATCGACTACTTCTGCTAAGTTATTGATAATTATTCCATTTTGACTAACGGCAACAAAACTAACGTAAAATTATAATTTTGCAAAGCTAAAATATAATTTTTTTTATCAAAATGATTAAATAATTAAAATTAACAGTTTCAAACCAAGATATTTATGAACTCAATAGAACTTAGAACTGCATTTTTGGAATTTTTCAAGAGCAAAACGCATCAGATTGTTCCATCGGCTCCTATGGTAATTAAGAATGACCCAACCCTGATGTTTACTAATGCGGGGATGAATCAGTTTAAAGATATTTTCCTTGGAAACTCACCAGTTAAGTACCCAAGAATAGCCAACTCACAGAAATGTTTGCGTGTTTCGGGTAAACATAACGACCTTGAGGAAGTTGGACACGATACTTACCACCACACAATGTTTGAGATGTTGGGTAACTGGTCGTTTGGCGATTATTTTAAAAATGAAGCCATTGACTGGGCTTGGGAATTTTTAGTTGAAGTTCTTAAAATTGATAAGGAAAGACTCTACGCAACAGTTTTTGAAGGTAGTCCAAGTGAAGGGGTTGAAATGGACTCCGAGGCTATGAACCGTTGGAAAAAATATTTACCCGAGGAGCGTATTCTTTTAGGAAACAAAAAAGATAACTTTTGGGAGATGGGCGATACTGGCCCTTGTGGCCCTTGCACCGAGGTTCACGTGGATATCCGTAGCGACGAGGAACGCAAAGCAATTCCTGGAAATAAAATGGTTAACACTGGTCACCCTCAAGTAATTGAGATTTGGAACCTTGTGTTTATTCAGTATAATCGTAAAGCAAATGGTACGCTTGAGCCACTGCCAGCAAAGCACGTAGATACGGGTATGGGATTTGAGCGTTTGGCAATGGTTACCCAAGGCAAAAAAAGCAACTACGATACCGACGTATTCACTCCAATAATCAACCGCATTTCACAAATGTGCGGAATTGACTACGGCAAAGACCAAAAGGCCGATGTTGCAATGCGTGTTATTGCCGACCACTTGCGCGCAATCAGCTTCTCAATTGCAGATGGACAGTTACCATCGAATGTTAAGGCTGGTTATGTAATCCGCAGGATTTTACGCCGTGCTGTACGTTACGGCTATACATTCCTAAACTTCAGAGAACCATTTATCGATAGCCTTGTACCAGTATTGGTAGAGCAAATGGGCAACCATTTCCCAGAACTAAAGGCTCAGAAAGATTTAATTATCAACGTAATTAATAAGGAGGAGGCTGCATTCCTTCACACTCTTGAAACCGGAATTCGACTATTAGACCAGCAAATTGCTAAGGCTAAAAAAGAAAAAGTTTCGGAAATATCAGGTAAAGAAGCATTTGTACTTTACGATACATATGGTTTCCCTCTCGATTTAACCGAGCTAATTCTACGCGAAAACGACCTTGGCGTTAACCGCAAGGAGTTTGATGCCGAAATGGCCACACAAAAGGAGCGTTCGCGCGCCGATGCTGCTGTGGAAGCAAACGACTGGGAAGAGATTCTTGATATTGATGAGGTTGAGTTTGTTGGTTACGACTCGCTAAAAGCCGATGTTCGCATTGCAAAAATGCGTACCGTAAAAACTAAAGGAACAGAGCAATACCATGTTGTACTGGATAAAACTCCATTCTACGCTGAGTCAGGTGGACAGGTTGGCGATTCTGGCGTTATTGAAGGAGATGGAGAACCTATCAATGTTATCAATACATTCAAGGAGAACAACTTGATTATTCACCAAGTTGACCGCCTACCTAGCAAACCAAAAGCACAATTCTTTGCAAAGGTTAATGTGGATAACAGAACTAGCACCGCCAATAATCACTCAGCCACTCACCTACTGCACAATGCTCTGCGCAAAGTTCTTGGAACACACGTTGAGCAAAAAGGCTCGTTGGTTGGTCCAGATTACCTACGTTTCGACTTCTCGCATTTCCAAAAAATGACCGATGAGGAAATCCGTCAGGTAGAGAAACTTGTAAACCGTGCAATCCGTCAGAATATTGCACTGGATGAGCACCGCGATGTTCCAATGGAGCACGCTCAGCAAATGGGTGCTATGGCGCTATTCGGCGAAAAGTATGGCGACTCTGTGCGCGTTATCCGCTTTGGCGAATCGGTGGAACTTTGCGGCGGAACACACGTTCACGCAACAGGTCAAATTGGAATGTTCAAACTAACATCGGAAAGTGCCATTGCTGCAGGTATTCGCAGAATTGAGGCCATTTCTGGAGTTAAAGCCGAGGAGTTTGTTTACTCGCAGGTTGAAACAATCAAGGAGATTAAAACCATACTTGGCAATCCAGCAAGCGTAACTCAGGCTGCCAACAAATTAGTTGAGGAGAACGAAGCCCTACGCAAGGAAATTGAGATGTTCCAAGCTGAGAAGCTTAAGGAGATAAAATCGACCCTAAAGCAGAAGGTTCAGCAGCATGATGGTATCAATATCATTAGCGAGTGCGTTACAGTTAGCAACGCCGATGCCATTAAGGATTTAGCTTTCCAGCTTAAGAACGAGGTTGCAGACCTATACCTTGTACTTGGCGCTGAAATTGCAGGAAAAGCAGTTCTAACCATTATGATTTCCGATAAACTGGTAGAGGCACGCCAGCTAAACGCATCGAATATTGTACGCGAGGCAGCCAAGGAAATTCAAGGTGGTGGCGGTGGACAGGCTTTCTACGCTACTGCAGGTGGTAAAAATCCAGCTGGCCTTGAATCGGCTATTGCAAAGGCAGTACAGATTATAAAGTAAATAGCATTATTG
>JAEXVC010000150.1 GCA_023406715.1 Bacteroidota bacterium
ACCATTGGCAACCTCAAAGTAACCCTGACGACTATCGGTAGCTCCAGTAAATGCTCCTTTTTCGTGACCAAACAGTTCGGAGTCAATTGTTCCTTCGGGAATTGCTCCGCAGTTAACGGCAATGTATGCCCCGTGTTTGCGAGAGCTATACTGATGGACTATCTGTGGAAAAACTTCCTTTCCAGTTCCGCTCTCGCCAGTAATCAGAACGGAAAGATCGGTATGTGCCACTTGTCGAGCTATATCTATAGCACGGTTAAGGCCTGTTGCATTACCAATAATTCCAAAACGTTGCTTAATGCTTTGCAGTTCCATTTTAAAATAGGGGCTGTTTGTATTCAATGTAACTGACAAAATTACATTTTTTAATTATTTTCTAAAATTAGAAACAGTTAAATTACATAAAACGGCCTGCTGTTATTTGTTAGTGTTGAGGAGTTTTTTGTGATCCTAAATGTTTGGACTGACAATATTGCCGTATTTGATATTGATCTTTTTAAAATAATCGAATTTCGTTATATGCTCATTGCTATAAGCATTCAAACCCTCTGGATTTGTAACTATTCGCAGATTATTACTTATACGCCTAATTCAATAAAATAAACTTATGCATAGATGTGCAATTGAAAGTTTGATGTTAAATTTGTAATTGATAATGCATAATTTGTAGTATGAAAATATTAGGACTAATTCCAGCACGATATGCCTCTACCCGTTTTCCGGGTAAGCCTTTGGCGGTGATAGCAGAGAAGCCAATGATTCAATGGGTGTATCAACGGGCATCAGAAGTTTTTGAGCACACCTATGTGGCTACCGATGATGAGCGAATTGCCAATGCTGTTAAATCATTTGGTGGGCGTGTGGTAATGACTTCAGATAAACATCAAAGCGGTACCGATAGATGTGCCGAAGCTTTGGATAAGGTGCAGGAGGAAACTTCTATCAGGTTTGATGTAGTGGTTAATATTCAGGGCGATGAACCTTTTATACAGGCAGAGCAGTTGAGAAAGGTGTCGGGATGTTTCGATGACACCTCTGTACAGATTGCTACTTTGGTTAAGGTGTTTAATCCCAACGAGGATATTTTCAATCCGAATTCTCCTAAGGTGATATTAAATAATAATAGTGAGGCTATTTATTTTAGTCGTTCGGCTATTCCTTTTGTGAGAGGGAAGGAGAAAGAGGACTGGAAATTTTTCCGAAAATACTATAAGCACATAGGGTTATATGCTTACAGAACTGATGTGCTAAAACAAGTAACTTTATTGCCTCAGTCGCCACTAGAATTGGCTGAGTCGCTTGAGCAACTTCGTTGGATTGAAAATGGCTATAAGATTAAGGTTGTTGAAACAAATTTGGAAACCCTTGCCGTTGATACACCTGAAGATCTGGAAAAAGTAAAGGTCTATGCAACAAGTATGCTTTACGATAAAGAAAAAGATTAACTTGTAAGGCTTAGTAAAAGAAAAGGACACAAATTGCTGTGTCCTTTTCTTTTTTGGAATATTTTTCTATTTCTTCTCCTTTATTAGGAATAAGTAAACAGGGAAGTGGTCGGAGTAACCTCCCGTAAAATTGTTGCCAACATATGTGCGGAAAGGATAACCAGCAAACTGACCGCTTGATTGTTGTAGGAAAGGTTTGTTGAATACCTTTGATTTAAAGAAAACCCAATTTGTTTTATCCTCGTTCACTAAAGGTTGAGATATAATAAGGTTATCGAAAAGATTCCATGAATCCTGATATGCCAACGAGCCAATGCCACTTTTGTAAAGATCGAACATTGTGTTGAAAAGCTCCCCTTGCTTTAAATTTTTTGAGCCTCTTTTTGCGCCGAGTGTGCCAACTATACTTTTGCTATCGGGGTCATCATTTAAGTCGCCCATAATTACAATTTTAGCATTGGGCTCGGTTTGCTGAATTGAGTCAACGATTGATTTTGTTAATTTTGCGGCAGCAACCCTGAAAGGAAGGCTTCTTTTCTCGCCACCTCTACGCGAAGGCCAGTGCCCCACAATAATGTGTATTTGCTCACCATCAAGCAATCCAGTAACCACAAGTTGATCGCGCGACTTAAAATTTGGGTTATCAGGCATAGTTAAGCGGGCAGAGCGCGATGATGTAACAGTAAAAAAATCTGGGCGGTATATTAACCCAACGTCAACTCCTCTGGCATCAGGAGAATCGTAATGAACAATATCATACTTTGATTCCTTAAGCTTAGTGTTCTTGGTTAAATCTTCAAGTACAGTTCTGTTCTCAATTTCGCATACACCAAGAATTACTGGACCACCAGGGAACATTTCATTGCCTATTTGTGATATAACATCGGCCATGTTGTTCATTTTATGCCAGTAGCGCGAAGAAGTAAACTGATTAATCCCCTCGGGAGTAAATTCAGTATCATTAGGTCCTGGTATGGTATCAAAAAGATTCTCTAAGTTGTAAAAACCAATACAGCTAACTTTGTACAACTTCTTATCTTGTGCTACATTTGCACCGCAAATTAGCGTCAAGGCTATGAGCAGCAACGAATTCTTTAGAAATAATCTATACATATTTAAAAGTTCTTAGGATAAACAACCGAGCAAAGATAGTTATATCCGTAAAAAAAGACATCAAAATTGATAATAATTAGTAAAAAAGTTATTTTTTTGCATCTTTAAATTTGGTGTATCGTATCATCATAATTGAAGAATAAATTAATCAATAAATAAACTGTAAATGAGGAGTTTTTTGTTAACGCTTTTAGCAACATTAATAATAGGTGTTGCTAATGTGAATGCACAAGTAACCCTTAGTGGAAGTGTTAGGGATACTGACACAAGCAATCCATTGTTGGGTGTTTCTGTTAAGGTTGTGGGAAGTAACATTTCTGCAACAACCGATAAGAACGGAGAGTACACATTAACTGTACCTGCAGGTAAATACGTTTTTGTATTTGTTTCGCAAGGCTATCAGTCGTTCGAGTTGGAGTTTGAAGTGTCGGAAGCTGGTAAGTTGCCCGATGTATCAATTCGTAGAGCTCAGGTAGATGAAGGTCAATCACTTTCGTTAAGTGAAGTTACTATCTCTACCGATGATTTAGAGTCTGAGGGAAGTAATCAGGCTGTGGCAGGGCTTTTACAGTCAACTCAGGATGCATTTAACAATGCTGTGTCCTATACATTTAGTTCCGCTCGCTTTCAGGTGCGTGGTTACGATTCAGATTATTCATTACTTTACATGAACGGTATTCCTGTTAACGATCCTGAGAGTGGATTCGCTGGTTGGAGCTCATGGGGTGGATTAAACGATGTTACACGTAACAAAGAGTCTGTGAATGGCCTGTCACCAACAGAATTTTCGTTTGGAGGGTTAGGCGGTGCAACCAATATTAACTCAAGAGCCTCACTGCAACGTAAAGGTACTCGTGTTTCTTATGCTTCAACTAACCGTACATATACAAATCGTTTAATGTTTACCCATTCAACGGGTTTAATGGAAAATGGAACAGCGTTTACCATCAGCGGCTCGCGTCGTTGGGCAGAGGAAGGCTATGTAGAAGGGACTAACTATGATGGTTGGGCATACTTTGTGGGAATTGAGAAGAAATTTAATAGTCGCCATTCTGTTGCTTTCACAACATTTAATGCACCTACTAAAAGAGGTATGCAGGGTGTTGCAACCGATGAGGCTAACGATTTAGCTGGTACAAATTACTACAATCCTAACTGGGGTTACCAAAATGGTGAGAAACGTAACGCTAAGGTTCGTTTCCAGCAGGAGCCCACATTTATTTTTAACCATTTTTGGAATGTTAACGAGGATTTGAAGTTAACATCTACCTTAGGGTATACCTTTGGAACCTATCAAACTACTGCGTTAAACTGGTATGACGCACAGGATCCTCGCCCAGATTATTACCGCAAACTTCCCTCCTACTGGGACACTTCAGACCCTTCAGTAGTTGAGGAGATTACAAATGCTTTCAGAACCGACGCTTCTGTTCGCCAGTTGGATTGGGATTATATGTACCAAACTAACTATAACAGTGTAGACACTTCAGGCTTGTTGAGATCAAAATATATTCTTGAAAATCGTATTACAGACTCCCGTCAACTCTCTTTTTCATCCGTTGCGAATTGGAGCATTATGCCAAATCTTAAACTGAATGGAGGAATTGAGGCTTCAATGTACAAAGGGAGAAACTACAAGGAGATAAGCGATTTACTTGGAGCAGATTTTTGGTTGGATGTAGATCAGTTTATTGAGAGGGATACATATATAGGTTCAGGTGAATCTCAAAACGATGTGGACAATCCAAATCGAATGGTGAAAGAAGGCGATGTTTTTGGCTATGATTATACCGCCAATGTTAATAATGCTGGTTTGTGGGCCGTAGCCAATTATGTTCAGAATAGGTTTGAGTATTACTTTGGAGCAAATGCAACTTACACAGAGTTCTGGAGAACAGGTGATATGAAAAATGGTCGATTCCCTAATGATTCTAAAGGGGATTCAAAAAAACAACGTTTCGATAATTATGGCGTAAAGGGTGGTGCAACATGGAAAATTTCGGGTCGTAACTACCTTGATGCAAATGTTGCTTACTTGACCAGAGCACCTTTCTTCAGGAATTCATTCATTTCACCAAGGACCTCTAACTTTGTTATTCCGGAGCTTACTAGTGAGAAAATTGCCAGTGCCGATTTGAACTATAATCTTCGTACACCTTATATAAAAGCTCGCATTAGCGCTTACTACACAATGTTTATGGATCAAACAGAACAAAAATCGTTTTACTTGGAAAGTGAAAATTCCTTTGTGAATTACACCATGAAGGGTATCGATAAGGTTCATAAAGGCTTGGAGATTGGTGCTGAGTATAAGTTAACACCTGCTATTACAGTGAATGCAGCAGCAGCATTGGGAACCTATCAGTATACATCAAGACCAAGCGTTACTATTACTAAGGATAATTTTGGAACAGTAGTTGCTTCAAACAGAACTATCTATATTAAAAACTTCTATATACCTAGCACTCCTCAAACTGCCGCAATGTTTGGATTTAGATATGCATCGCCAAAGTATTGGTTCCTTGGAGCATCGGTTAGCTATTATGATGATATTTATATCGATTTTGCTCCTGAACGTCGAACAGCAGAGGTGCTTGCTGGTCTTGAACCCGATGATCCTGCCAGAGAGGCTATTACAAAACAGTCAAACGTGCCTTCGGCATTCCTTGTTGATGCTAACATTGGAAAATCATGGAGAATAAATAATTACTACATTAACCTAAACTTCCAAGTTGCTAATGTGTTAGATAATACCGAGTTTCAGACTGGTGGATATGAGCAGTTAAGGTATACTGTTTCTAACGAGGTTGCAAATAAATTCCCTCCTCGTTACTTCTACGCATACGGACGAACCTATTACCTAATACTTGGTTTAAGATTTTAATTGATACACAAATGAGAATAATAGATATGAAGAAGTTAAAATATATTATTGCAGGTGCAATTGCAGCAATTGCTTTTATGCTTGCAATGCCTAGTTGTGTTGATTTTTCCTACGACGATATTGAGCCTAGGATTGATTCTACAACGCTTGAGGCTAATACTACTATTGCTGAGTTAAAAGGCATATACCCTGGCGAATTGTATAAAATTACCAGTACCACTTTTGCAGGACGCGATTCTGTGTTAATTGAAGGCCGTATTATTTCCAGCGATAAAGAGGGTAATATCTATAAGAGTTTATTTATTGAAGATGGTACTGCCGGTATCGAAATCAAGTTAAATAAAACAACCCTTTATAACGACTATAAGCTTGGTCAGAAAGTGGTTATTTACTGTAACGGTTTACACCTTGGCGATTATGGCGGCCAAATTCAGTTGGGTTCCAGTTACAGCAATAACGGCGTAATTGAAATCAGCAGCCTAGAGGGCGATGTTATCATTAAGAAACACATCTTTAAAAAAGGGCAAAATATTGAGGAGGTTGCTCCAATTGTTATGACACCAACATTGTTGAATCCTGCAAATATTGGTCGCTTGGTTCAGTTTGATAATGTTCAGATAAAGGATACTCTTTCATTGGTTACTGGATTAACCTATACATACGCCGATGCTGTTAACAAGGTAACCTTAAATCACGAATTAAAATCACAAATACAGTCTTTTACTAGTACTATTGTATTAAGAACGAGTGGCTATGCGCGTTTTTCTGGAACAACAATTAATACAAAACAAGGAACAATTGTGGGTATTTTAACGTACTACAATAGGACTTATCAGTTAATAATTAGAGATTTGGCTGATGTGAAGTTTGATCAAGATCGTTTTCAAATCTAAACTAAGGAGGAAGATAAGATGATAAAGAGAATATTAACCCTTTTTTCAGTAGTGGCTCTTTTGGGAATATTTTTTATTCCCTCAGGATGCGTAAAGGAGGATTTTGACACTACTCCTTCAATTGAAAGTGTTGCAACTTGGAATAAGACAGTTACAATTGCTCAAATACAAGCATTATATCCTGATGATACTAAAAAAGCTGGAATTGTAAAAAAAATGGCAAACAACGCTTTTTGGGATGCAATTGTTGCCCAGGGAGTTGCCGATTCATCTGTTGTTTTTGAGGGCTACGTTATTTCATCGGACTCGGCAAGTAATTTCTACGAGACTGTAACCATAATGGACGAAACTGGCGGCATTGAGCTTAAAATTAACTCCTCGGAGATATACTTAAAGTATAACCTAAAACCTGGACAAAAGGTGCTTGTGAGGGCCAACGATTTAGCTTTGGATAAGTACAATGGTGTTTACCAACTTGGGTTGGCAATTACCGATGTATACAACGGCAATAACATTATTAAGGTAGACAAACTCCTTCCAGGTGATGTTAATAAATGTATTCAGCTCTCGGGTCGTAAGGTGAATCTTGAGCCTCTTAAGTTAAAGATCAATGAGATTACCGATGCTCATGTTTCCAAACTTGTTACAATAGATAGCGTTCAATTTTGGAATCCAGGACTACCCTTCAGCATAGATGGAGAAACCACCAATAGAATTGTTATAGATAAGTATGGCAACCAAATTGCCCTACGTAATAGTGGTTACGCCAAGTTTAAAAACGAAATGTTGCCAAGTGGTAGTGGCTCTATTACTGGCGTGCTTAGTACTTATGGAACAACCCGCCAGTTTTATATTCGCGATTT
>JAEXVC010000189.1 GCA_023406715.1 Bacteroidota bacterium
GCTCCAAACGCTGGGGTCTTTCCCGAATACCAATGAAATTTGCTTATTGTCATTTCCGTTTAAGAACTTCATGGATGATTCTATTTCAAAATCTTTGTTAGAATCGAAACCTGATATTGTATTGGTGCAACCAGCCGCTCCGTCGGGGCTTGTTGATTTGAAGTTTAATTGTCCTTTTGAAACATAGGCGTAGCCATTGGTTGAAACTGCGTTTGCCCAGTTATTGTTGTCGTTATTGAACTCGTCTAAAAAAAATGTACTTTTTTGTGCCAAGTTGTAGGAATTATATTCCGCCTCGTTATTCAAATTATTGCCTAAATAGTAAACCTTAACATAATCTATTGAGATATTAACTTTTGCAGATATTTGATAACCTATTTCATCGCCATAAAACGGCTCAAAAGGTTGGGAGTGAACCAAGTTTCCGTTAACAAAGTAATAAATAGTATTGGCTACTTTTCTGATTGTTACAGTATTATAATCCTTAATGTTTACAAAGCTCGATTCTGTCCAATCTACTATTGTAGTATATTCATTTTGATAGCTTTTATCAATTAAATAAAAACCATTGCCGCTTAATCCAAAGTTAAAACGACTCCATTCGCTTGGTTTTTTCCCAAAAACGAAATAAAACGATTTATTATCAACTCCTCCCGTCCAAGTCATCCTTGTTTCAAACTCAAAATCTTTGCGTTGGTCTATATGGAATAGAGAGCGAACACAACCCGCGGCGCCATCCTCTACTGTAGAACGGAAGATTAAGTATCCGTTTTGTATGAATGCTTCACCGTTTTGAGTGGTCCCATTTTTCCAACCGTTTCCGTCGTCGTTAAAATCATCCGAAAAAAATAAGGTCTTTTCGGATTGGAGGTAGCCGTAAAAATTATACGCCTTGTTCTCTTGCGCTATTGTGTATAAATTTTGAATAGCAAGTAATAACGTAACTTGAAGTATTTGAATAACGGTTTTCATTGTTTGTTGAGTTGAAGTTATTTAAATCAAATTTAAGGCATATTAAAATAATTCGTAGGGAAAGTCAATAGAAAATTGATGTTTTTTAGTTTAATTCTCATGTTTCCTATTTAGTACTTTAACCACACTGTAAATTAATCTGTTGAAGAACATTTTATTTGTTAAAAGTTGTATAATCAAATAATTGTGAGTAACTTTTGAAAGGTTTCGTTTTAAATCAACATTTTATATGTTCTATAAGCATTCTTTAGCTTTGTAATACAGCACTTTTATTGTTATTTTTGCATAGTTTCTTAAAATCAAATTAATTATCTGATAATCAAAATACTAATCAAATGGTTGTACTTGTTTTAAACTGCGGAAGCTCATCAATAAAGTACCAGCTAATTAACATGGCTGACGAAAGCCAACTTTTAGCAAAAGGGCTTGTTGAACGCGTTGGTTTTACCGATGCAATTCTAACCCATAAACCCGAGGGAAAGGATAGGTACGAGATTGTAACCAATATTCCTGACCATACAGTGGGTATTAATCTTATCTTGGAGGCTCTTGTTGACAAAAATCACGGTGTAATTTCAACTTTGAATGAGATTAAGGCTGTAGGTCACCGCGTTGCTCATGGTGGCGAGTTTTTTACAACTAGCAGTTTAATTACCGACCATGTTAAGAGTGAAATTGAAAAGTGCATTGAGCTTGCTCCACTTCATAACCCCGCAAACCTAAAAGGTATTACTTCAATGGAGAAGTTGCTTCCAGGTATTCCTCAGGTTGCAGTTTTCGATACTTCTTTCCACCAGTCAATGCCAAAGCACGCTTACCTATACGCTTTGCCATATGAGTACTACGATAACTACAAAATCCGCAGATATGGTTTCCACGGTACAAGCCATAAGTTTGTAGCTCAAAAAGCTTGTAAAATTCTTGGTGTTGATTTTAACACTCAAAAAATTATAACCTGCCACTTGGGCAATGGAGCATCAATTGCTGCTATTCAGAATGGAAAATCAGTTGATACTTCTATGGGTTTCACTCCTGTTGAAGGTTTGATTATGGGTACTCGTAGCGGTGACCTCGATGCTGGTATTTTACTTTATATTGCTGAGAAAGAAAACTTAAGCATTAAACAAGTTAACGACGTAATCAACAAGAAGAGTGGAGTTTGCGGTATCTCTGGTTTATCATCGGATATGCGCGACCTTGAGAATGCTGCTGCCGAAGGCAATGAGCGTGCTCAACTTGCTTTAGATATGTACTACTACCGCGTTAAGAAGTATGTTGGAGCTTATGCTGCAGCAATGGATGGTGTTGATTTAGTTATTTTCACTGGTGGTATTGGCGAGAACGATAGTTTACTTCGCGAAAAGGTTTCTTGTGCACTTGACTTTATGGGTATCGACTTTGATGTTGATGCTAATAAAGGCGTTCGTGGTAAAGATAAGTTACTTACCAAGCCTAATTCAAGGGTTAAAGTAATGGCAATTACTACTAATGAAGAACTCGTGATTGCTACCGATACTGCAAATATTGTAAAAGGCAAAAAGTAATTTAACTATAGGAGACCAACAAAATGAAAGTGGATAAATTAGATCAACTATTCGATATTCTTCGCAGTAAGCCACGCAAACGCTTGGTTGCTGCTTTTGCAAACGATGCTCACACCATTGAGGCTGTTAGTATGGCCGTTGATATGGGTATTGTTGAGGCTACTTTGGTTTGCGATGAGCCAACAATGAAAAAAGTTTGTGCTGAGCACAATATCGATCCTAACAAGTTTAAAATTGTACAGGAAGCCGATGAAATGAAAGCTGCTCGTAAAGCTGTTGAACTTATCAACAATGGAGAAGGCGATGTTTTAATGAAAGGATTGGTTAGCACTGATAAGTATATGCGTGCTATCTTAGACAAGGAGAAAGGATTACTTCCTCCCAAGGCAGTTTTAAGCCATGTTACAGTAGTACAGGTTCCAACATATCATAAACTATTAATTGTTGGTGATGTTGCTATTATTCCTGCTCCAGACTTGAACCAAAAGATTGCTATTACTAACTATTTAATTCAAACCGCTCATTCTTTGGGTCTTGAGAAGCCAAAAGTGGCTTTGAATGCTGCAACTGAGCAAATGTCGGCAGGTATGCAAGCTTGTGTTGATGCTGCAATTATTTCAAAAATGGCCGATCGTGGTCAAATCAAAGGCGCTATTGTTGATGGTCCTTTGGCATTGGATGTTGCTATTGACAAAGAATCTGCTGAGATTAAGAAAGTTGGTGGTGGTGTTGCTGGTGATGCCGATTGTATCATGTTCCCAAATATTGAATCGGGTAACGTATTCTTCAAGGCTTGTACAAAACTTGCTAACGGAGAACTTGGTGCAATGGTTATGGGTGCAAAAGTACCTTGCGTATTGACATCACGTGGCGACAGTGTTAAGTCAAAAATGTATTCAATTGCATTAGCTGCTAACGCTGCAAAATAATCTAAAACCATATTAAAAGCGAATGGAAGAGTTCAAAGTACTGGCAATTAACCCTGGTTCTACATCAACCAAAATTGCTGTTTACCGAAACAACAAATCTGTATTTCTTAAGAACATTAAGCACTCTGCGGAGGAAATAGCCCAATTCAAGACTATTACCGATCAGTTTGGCTTTCGTAAGGAAATTATCCTTAGAGAGTTAAAAGAGGCTGGAATCGACGTAAATAAGATTTCTGCCATTGTAGGTCGTGGCGGTTTGCTTAAACCAATTGAGTCTGGTGTTTACGAAGTGAACGATCAGATGAAAAATGATCTTAGGAATAGCATTATGGGCGAGCATGCCAGCAACTTGGGCGCATTAATTGCCGATGATATTGCACAATCGCTACCATCGGCTAAGGCTTACATTGCCGACCCTGTTGTGGTTGACGAGATGGATGAAGTGGCTCGTATTGCTGGTCATCCAAAGTTCAAGCGTGTGTCAATTTTCCATGCACTCAACCAAAAGGCAATTGCGCGTTTGCACGCAAAATCGCTCGATAGGAGGTACGAGGAGATGAATATCATCGTTGCACATCTTGGTGGAGGTATTTCAGTTGGTGCTCACCGTCAGGGACGTGTTGTTGATGTGAACAATGCGCTCGATGGCGATGGTCCATTTTCACCAGAACGCGCAGGAACAATTCCTGCTGGTCAGTTAGCAAAACTTTGCTTTAGCGGTGAGGTAACTTACGACGAGGTGAAGAAAATGCTAACCGGTAAAGGTGGTTTAGTGGCTCACGCTGGTACTAACGATGCTTACGAGATTGAGTTAAAAGCTCGTAGTGGCGATGCTAAAGCAAAACTACTTCAGGATGCAATGTCGTATAATATTGGTAAGGCGATTGCTGCAATGGCAGGAACCTTGAAAGGTAAAGTTGATGTTATCATTCTTACTGGAGGTATTGCTCATAACGGCGATTTAGTGGAATATGTAAAGGAGATGGTAGGCTTTATTGCTCCAGTAGCAGTTTATCCTGGTGAGGATGAGATGCAAGCTTTAGCAATGAATGGTCTTATGGTTCTTAAAGGCGAAGTAATGCCTAGAGAGTACAGATAATCATCTCATAATAAATAGAAAAGGAGCCACACGGCTCCTTTTTTTATTGTCTTTTATCTAATATCTAATGTCTGAATTCTAAGGATTGGTTGTAGTTACAGGCAGTATTTTTCCATTAAAGTACTTTTTCCCGTTAACAGCAAAATCTACAATAAATTCAGCCATTTCGTTTGCATTTATTGGTGCTTTATAGCCAGGAAAAGCCTGACGGAGCATTTCAGTGTCAGTTGCACCAAGTGCAAGGCAATTAAAGTAGATACCTTTTTGTTTGTATTCTTCAGCAAGGCACTCTGTTATTGATGCTAGAGCAGCCTTGCTTGATGCGTAAACCGATAATCCACTAAATTTTTGGCTTCCCTGAAAACCACCCATACTACTTATGTTAATAACGTGTCCACCTTGATTCATCGAATGCATTAATTCTTTTGTCAGGTTTACTGCAGAGGAATAGTTTACTTTTACCATTCTATCTATATCATCGGAGGTCATTTGTTCAAATGGTTTGTTTATTAGGAAACCAGCATTGTTGATAAGAATATCAACCATTCCTACATGCTGTTTTATTTGAGGAATTAATGTTTTACCAATTTGGTCTATTTGCTCCAAGTCAAATACAATAGGGTAGAGGTGCGCCTGTATATTTTCTTTAATGCAAGCATTTTTCAAATCTTTTAGTTTTTGCTCGCTACGAGCAATGGCAACAATATTGTTGTTTTCGCGTGCGGCAAATAGGCGTGCCACTTCAAATCCAATTCCTCTCGATGCGCCTGTAATAACTATATTCATAGGTTTCAATTCTTTGATTTCTATTTGATTATAAACGTACTTCCGATTATGGTTAATGTATTGCTAAGTCCATTCGTATATTTTGGTTGACCACCTCCAACAAAAATATTAATCTTTCCAGATGTTTCTATACTGTTACCGTTTAAATCGATTTTTGCAAAATCGGAGGGTTTAAGTGCAAATTTAACCTTTTGTTTTTCTTGTGGATTTAACGATACCCTTCTAAAGGCCTTGAGGGCGCATATGGGTGTTGGAGTGGTACTATTTATATGTGATATGTAAAGCTGAACTACTTCCTCGCCCGATATTTTACCAGTATTTTGGATTTCAACTTCTACCTCCAAATTTTCACCCGTATTAATTTCTTGAGTGAACTTTAGATTTGAATATTTGAATTCACTATAACTAAGACCATAACCAAAAGGATATCTGACCTCACCTTTATAATATCTATATGTGCGGTTTTCCATTGAGTAGTTCTCAAAATCGGGTAAATCCTCATCTCTTTTATAAGTTGTAATTGGCATTCTACCAGCAGGATTGTACTTCCCGAATAGGACATCCACTATTGCATCGCCAGCCGATTGCCCTCCGTACCAAGCCTGAAGGATTGCATCAACATTTTGACTTTCCCATTCAAAGTTAATGGCTGAGCCCGACATATTTATGAGCACAATGGGACGATTTGCCTTTTTCAACTCCTTAAGCAGTTCAGTTTGAATTTTTGGCAAAGCCATTGTGGTTCTATCGCCACTAGCAAAACCATAGTAACCATTTGTGCCAGCATCACCGGCTTCCCCCTCATAATCGGCAGAAATTCCTCCAACAAATAGGATTACATCGGCACTGCTAACATCTTTTGATATCTCAGAAAATGATGGAGTATTGTTTAATGTGTCAACAATTCCAACTCCTTGAAAGAATGATATTTTCATTTTATCACCGTATCTATTTAGTAGACTTTGATATGGAGTTATGCAAGATGATGGAGTGCCGTTATAGTTTGCAAGGAGTGTTTTTGGATTATTCGCATTAGGACCAATTATAACAATATGTTTAACCTTGTTTTCATCCAAAGGGAGTGTCATGTTTGAGTTCTTGAGAAGAACAATGGATTGCTGAGCCATTAGGTAGGCGTGTTGTTTATGCTCGTTGCAATCGAGTTTAGAACGGTCTATGCTAGCAAAAGAAACCCTTTCCTGTGGGTCATAGATTCCAAGTTGAAATTGTATTTTAAGCAATCTCTTTAACGATACATTCACTTGATTTTCTGTAATACTTCCCGATTTTACTGCATCAATTAATTTGTGGTATAGTGAGCCGCACTCTAAGTCGGAGCCTGAGAGTAAGGCGTCGCTTATTGCTTCAATTTCAGAGGAATGGGTGTTGTGGAAATTCAGGAAATCAGAGATTGCCCAGCAATCTGTTGTAACATAACCATCGAAACTCCATTTTTCTCTAAGAATATTGTTGAGTAGCGTATCGTTTGCACAGCACGCAGTGCCAGCAAATCTATTGTAAGCACACATAACACCATGAACCTTTTCGTTAACTACAAGGTGCTTAAACGCCGGTAAATATGTGTCCCATAAATCGTAAGCCGAAACGTTAACGTTGAAGGAATGCCTATTGTGCTCAGGTCCGCTGTGAACTGCAAAATGCTTGGCACAAGCAACTGCTTTTAGGTACTTTGGATTATCACCCTCAAGCCCACGAACCATTGCACCACCCATTATTGAGGTAAGGTAAGGGTCTTCGCCATAGGTTTCCTGTCCTCGTCCCCAACGTGGGTCGCGAAATATATTGATATTTGGAGTCCAGTAGGTTAATCCTCGGTAGTTCTCACCAGTTTTCCCATTCTTAAAATCATCGTTGAATATTGCTCTGCCTTCGGTTGAAATAATATCGGCAGTTTTTCGCAGTCCATCAGGATTGAATGTTGCAGCCAATGCAATTGCTTGAGGAAATACTGTTACATATTCTTTGGTACGAGCTACGCCATGTAGTGCTTCGTTCCACCAATTGTAGGCCGGAATACCAAGCCTGGCAATGGCAGGTGCATTGTGTTGCATCAAAAGCACCTTTTCATCTAATGTTAAACGGGATATAACATCGTTTAATCGTTCTTCCAAAGGTAAATCAGGGTTCTGAAAGGGATATTGATACGATTGAGCGTTAACTTTAGGAAGTAGAATAACGCAAGCTAAAAAGATGATAATTTTTGAACTAAAATTCATTCTGAGCTATTTTATTTCGAATACAACTGCATGTTTTAATTGATTGTTTGTGATAACCGATTGAGGGATTGTTATTTCGTAGCCATCGTTAGTTTGCTTGAATTTCAACTTTACATTTGCTCCTAGAATCGCAACAGAATTTAATTTAAAGCCTAGTTTTCCAAGATTAACTGCTTTGGGTAGCGATTCGTTCTCCTCAAGTAAATAAAAGGCGTAAATAGTACCATTTTTGGTTTTAGTGAATCGCATTTTGTCCTGCTTGTAAGGATAGATTGGTCGAGTTGAGTATATTGATTCTTCATTGATTTTCATCCAACTGCCAATTTCTTTCATTCTAATTATTGCGGGCTCTGGAAGTGTTCCTAGTGGCGATGGACCAACATTTAGCAAGAAATTTCCACCTTTCGACACAATGTCAATAAGCATATGAATAAGTGTGTTTGTAGACTTATAAACATCACTTTCTACATACGACCATGAGTTTCCCATTGTCATGCAGGTTTCCCAAGGATAGGGTAGGATTGAGTCTGGCACTTGTTTCTCTGGAGTTCTGTAATTTTCGTATTTTCCATGAACCGACCTGTCAACAATTAGCAAGTCTGGATTATTTTTTCTTGCCATACTGGCAATTTTGGGCATATTTATATCTTGAATCCATCCTTTACATCCCAGCCACGGACGCGATTCGTCGGTAAGGCTCCATTCGGGTCGAACCCAACCACCATCGAGCCAAAGAATATCAATATCTCCATACTGAGTAGTTAATTCTTCAATTTGATTGTAGGTGAAATCAACAAATCCTTGCCATCGTTCAGGGTAATCCTTTGGATTGTAGTTTACGTTTCTATCAGGCGTTGCCCATTCTTGAGCCCAGTAATCGGAGTGATGCCAGTCTGGTTTGGAGAAGTAAAGCCCACACCAAAAACCTTTTGCCCTGAATGCATCGACTAATGCTCTTGTAACATCTGCTTTTGGATTCGATGAGAAAGGACAACTTTGGTCAGTAATTGAATAGGCGGTTTGTTTTGTATTGTACATACAGAACCCGTCGTGATGCTTTGCGGTAAAAACAAAATACTTCATACCTGCTTCATGTGCTAAGTCGGCCCATAATTCAGGGTTAAACTGTGTTGGATTAAAGGTTTTGTTTAGTGCTTGATATTTGTTCACATATTCGATGTATGGAACACCACCTCTGTCAATCCATGGTTCGTTGCAAATTGACCACGATTCCACAACGCTCCACTGTGAGTAAAAGCCCCAATGTATCATAAACCCAAACTTAAGGTCTTGCCACTCATCAATTCTATTAAGAATAACAGGGTTGGTTTCAAAGTCTTGCTCGTTTTGAGCGATGAGTGTGTAGGGAACTATAAATATGAATACTACTAAAATCAACTTTCTCATCTTTTTCAATCTTAATTAAACTTTGCTGCACTTTTTTTGTGGTCAGTAAAACAATATCACAAGGTAAGCGTTGTAAAATTAAAATTAATACTTTTACTGTATTTATAATGTGTTACTATTTTAATAAACAGTTATGGCAAAGGCAAAAATATTATTGATGACATTTTTTGTCACTTTTAGTATATTATCAGTTGATGCTTACGCTCAACGTAGGCACGGAGATTTTCAGAGTTTTTCCGACAGGTTATTTTTTGGTGGTAGTTTTGGCCTTGCTTTTGGAAGTCATGTAACTCAGGTTGATGTGGTTCCAATGGTTGGCATGTGGGTTTTACCTCAATGGTCTGTAGGTGTTGGCGGTAGATATTCGTTCCGTAAAGAGCGTTTTAATGTAATATCAGGAGAATCTCAAAGCCTAAAAACCCATATTTGGGGTGTTTCAGGTTTTACTCAAGTATTACCAATTCCGGATTTTTACGAAACTTTTAACATAGATGTTCGTGGAGGAATTGTGCTTCATGGTGAGTATGAGGGACTGTATATGGATAAGAAATTTTTTGATTCACTTGCTTCTGAGGGTAAAGGATGGGTGCATATGTACCTTGTAGGAGGTGGTTGGCGTCAACGTATTGGAGATAGAGCTGCGATAAACTTTCTAATTTTATGGGACTTATCCAATAGTAGGTATTCGCCTTACTCTAGCAATCCAATAATGCGGTTTAGCATTACATTTTAGATAAAAAGAAAAGGCCTCACTTTGAGGCCTTTATTTATGTTAGGAATAACCTGTTATTCTAACACTTCAACATTGGTGGCTTGTGGACCACGTTTGCCTTGAGTAATTTCGAAACTTACCTCTTGACCTTCATCAAGACGTTTGAAACCTTCTCTTACAATACCTGTGTAGTGTACAAAAACATCACTACCTTCTTCAGTTTGAATAAAGCCAAAACCTTTAGCTGCATCAAACCATTTTACTTTACCTTTCATGTTAAAAATTAAATAATGGTGAATAAATAATTTACGGTACAAATATGGTGTTTATTATTTACATAACAACGCTTTTTTCAAAAAAATGTTTAATAATCTTAAAAACAGACTAAAATTGGTGTGTCTAAAAACTTTCGAACATATTGATAGTTTATTTGTTTATCACAAAATTATCTTGTTATTTTGAACCCTAATAAATTAAACACACAATTACATGGTTGTTACAAAGGATAAAGTAGTTTCCATTAGCTACGAATTAAAGGTTAATGGCGAGTTGGTAGATACTGCTGCTGCAGAGAATCCATTGGTTTTTTTATATGGCCACGGCCAGTTATTGCAACTTTTTGAAGACAACTTAAATGGATTATCTGTAGGTGATTCCTTTGAGTTTATGGTACCTTCCAAAGATGGTTACGGTGAAGTTAACGATATGGCTATTGTTGAACTTCCTAAGGAGATTTTTATGGTTGAAGGTGAACTTCAGGAGGATTTACTGGTAATTGGAAACAGACTTCCTATGAGAGATTCTGAAGGTAATGCTCTTGATGGAACTGTGGTTGAAGTTACCGATACTGCAGTTGTAATGGATTTCAATCATCCATTGGCTGGGCAAGATTTATTCTTCACAGGGAATGTTGTTAATGTAAGAGAAGCTTCTGCAGAAGAGTTAATGCACAAACATGTTCACGGACATGGTCACCAGCATCAAGGACATGATCACGAAGAAGGTGGTTGCGGTTGCGGATGTCACTAAAATATTTCATTATAATTTAAGGGGAGGTTTTATAACCTCTCTTTTTTTATTTCGTATTGTATAGTGTCTTTATCATTTTTTTCTAATTTAGCATATTATTACTAAACATTAAAACCTTACAATTATGAAATATTTGAAGTTACTCAAATATTCTTTTCTTTTCTTACTTTTTTTGACCGCATGTAAGAGCGAGGAGGGGAGTATTGATAATATAATAAGTTCTGAATTAGGAGAGTTTAAACTTTACAAGGGATACCAATATCAAGATGGAGAAACATTATCTACAGGAAGTACTCCTTTCAATGTTTTTTTGCTAGGAGAAGGGGTTCAGTACGATGAGGCTATTAGTGAAATGTCTGGTATAGGTTCAATTGTTGAGTTTACTATGTATTCGGGTAATGAGTATGAAATAGAGAATGGCTTTTATACTATTGACATATTCTCATATGACTCAATTGGTTATGCGGGAGACTGCAAAATATATTATAACTATGATTTTGATGAGGATACCGGAAAAATTTTTAATGTTGAAGCAGGCACATTCGATGTGGAAAATCTTGGTAGTGTTATGAAATATGACATTAGTGTTGTGGCAGATACTTTACTTTTTGATGGTATTTTTAGAGGTCCAATACTTTCTCTCGATTAATTAACGTTTTCCTTAAGTAATATTTAAACCGGCATTAGCCGGTTTTTTTGTGTTCTCAAATAATCATATATTTTTACGTGAATTATTAATTGTATTAGTCATGTTCAAGAAAACCCCTCTTTACGCTAAGATTCTTATTGGGATGCTCATAGGGATTGTTATTGGTGTTTTATCCGTTATTTTAGGAATAAATACTTTTGTTACCGATTACATAAAGCCATTCGGGACTATATTTCTTAATATGCTAAAATTGGTTGCAATGCCGCTAATTTTTGCATCGTTGGTGGCAGGTGTGGCTGGATTATCTGATATTACAAAATTATCACGCATAGGGCTTAAAACCATTTCACTATATATTCTCACAACTCTTATTGCAGTTGCAATTGGACTGGTCATTGTTAATGTAATTAATCCTGGTAAGTTTTTCCCCGATGAAAAAAGGGTTGAGTTTGTATCGAAATACTCCATAGATGTTGCCGCAAAACAGGACGTTGCACAGAATTTTAAGGAGCAATCTCCTTTGCAGTTCTTAGTTGATATTGTTCCCGAAAATGTTGTTCGTGCAGCTTCGGATAATACCTTAATGCTTCAGGTTATATTCTTTGCGTTGATATTTGGGGTTGCTCTAATCCTGGCAAAACATCCTAAAGTTTCAATTGTAAAAGATTTTGTGGAGGGTCTGAACGAGGTTATCCTTAAAATAGTTGATATCATTATGCTCTTTGCGCCATACGGAGTTTTTGCTCTTATGGCCTCATTGATTGTTGATTTTACTGGTAATGATGTTTCTTCATCGTTACATCTTTTCACAACATTAGGAATGTATGCTATTGCCGTTGTTCTTGGGTTAATCATAATAGTGACGCTTGTTTACCCCACATTCCTCAAATTATTTGTTGGAATAGGATTTAAAAAGTTCTATAAGTCTATTTTTCCAGCTCAACTTGTTGCTTTTTCAACTAGTTCCAGTGCTGCAACATTGCCTGTTACAATGGAACAGGTAGAGAAAAAGTTAGGCGTCCATAACGATATTTCAAGTTTTGTGCTACCTGTTGGGGTTACAATCAATATGGATGGGACTAGTCTTTATCAGGCTGTGGCGACTGTGTTTATTGCTCAGGTTTTTGGCATCGATTTAACATTTAGTCAATTGCTCATCATACTAATAACTGCAACATTAGCATCTATTGGTTCGGCAGGAGTACCTGGGGCTGGAATGGTAATGCTAATTATAGTATTGAACTCTGTTGGATTACCAATTGAAGGGTTAGCGCTAATTATGGCAATTGATAGGCCTCTGGATATGCTCCGTACTGTAGTCAATGTAACTGGTGATGCTATGATTGCTACGCTTATTGCAAAACAGGAAGGCAAACTCGAAGAGGTAAAATAATTACACTTTGTCCATTTATTAAATTCCCCTTTACTTTTTGTATCTTTGCACTCCCAAATTTGAGTGTAATGAGTTTAGATGAAGTAAAACGCCGTAGAACATTCGCCATTGTTAGTCACCCCGATGCTGGAAAAACTACTCTTACCGAGAAGTTGCTACTTTTTGGAGGAGCTATTCACGTGGCCGGTGCAGTAAAGAGCAATAAGATAAAAAAGACTGCTACATCCGACTTTATGGAGATTGAGCGCCAACGTGGTATCTCAGTTTCTACATCGGTTATGGAGTTCGAGCATAATGGTTATAAGGTTAACATTCTCGATACACCTGGTCACCAGGACTTTGCAGAGGATACATATCGTACGCTAACAGCTGTTGATAGTGTAATTATTGTTATCGACCACGCCAAGGGCGTTGAAACACAAACCCGCAAACTTATGGAGGTTTGTAGGATGAGGAAAACTCCCGTAATTGTGTTTGTCAATAAGCTTGACCGCCCAGGGAACGACCCATTTGAATTGCTCGATGAGATTGAAAAAGAGTTAAAGATAAAGGTTCGCCCGTTGAGTTGGCCAATTAGCCAAGGCCCAACTTTTAAGGGTGTATATAATTTGTTTGAGCAGAAACTCTTCCTCTTTTCGGGCGACGATAAGCAAACCGTTTCCGATGATATCATCGAAATTAAAGATATTCACTCACCTGAACTCGATAAGTATATAAAACCATACACACAGAAGTTTTATGAGGAAATTGAACTGGTAAACGAAGTTTACCCGGAGTTTGATATCAATACATACCTTTCGGGCGAGGTTGCTCCAGTTTTCTTCGGTAGTGCCTTGAATAACTTTGGTGTGAAGGAGTTGCTCGATTGCTTCGTGCAAATTGCACCTTACCCACGCCCAACGGTAACTGATGTTAGAACAATTTCGCCTTTCGAGGATAAAATGACCGGGTTTGTATTCAAGATATTTGCCAATATGGACCCAAATCACCGAAATAGAATTGCTTTCTTAAAGATTTGCTCAGGAAAATTTGAACGTAATAAACCATATTTACACGTTGGACTCAATAAAACATTCCGTTTCTCCAGTCCAAACGCTTTCTTGGCCGATAAAAAGTCGATAGTTGAGTTTGCTTACCCTGGTGATATCGTTGGCTTGCCCGATTCTGGTAACTTTAAAATAGGTGATACTTTAACTGAGGGTGAAATCCTTAACTTCAAAGGTATTCCAAGTTTCTCGCCTGAACTTTTTAGGTATGTGGAGAATGCTGACCCGCTGAAATTTAAACAGTTGGCTAAGGGAATTGACCAGTTAACCGACGAAGGTGTTGCCCAACTTTTCACTCAAAAATCTAATGGTCGTAAGATTATTGGTACAGTTGGTGCTCTTCAGTTCGATGTTATTCAGTACAGGTTGGAGCACGAGTACGGCGCAAAATGTCGATATGAGAATTTTAGCCTTCACAAAGCTTGCTGGATGGAAACCACCAATAAGTCTCAGTTAGACGATTTTCGTATCCGCAAGTACAACAACCTGGCGCTCGATAAGCAAGGACGCGAGGTATTCTTGGCCGATTCACCATATTCACTCCAAATGGCCATAGAGAAATTCCCAGATATCAAATTCCATTTCACATCGGAATTTTAAATAGATTGATTCCTTCTAACGCTGTCAGGGTTCTAAACCCTGACAGCATTTTTGTATAATTAGAGTATGTAGAAGAAGTCTACGATTGATGTAAAAAAGTTTGAACTTCAAGATAAAAATTGTAAAAGTGAGCGGGTGGGATTGGCAAAACTGCGCGCCAGAGCAGGCGTGAATTCATGAAGTTTTAGAATTTCGCAAAAGGGGCTTGCCTACTTTTGCAGAAATTCTTAAGTTCATGCAGAGCGTTTAGAAGCATAGTTTTGCCTAGATTTTTTGCTTACTTTTTCATCATGGAAAAAGTAAGAGTTTCTAATGCAATTGTAAATCTGATAGTGAATAGTTTAGATACTTTATTTGTTAATAGTTGCGAGTAATCAAATTGTAATTGTTTTTCATTTAACTTTAATATAGGTTATCCAAAAACGGATAGCCTTTTTTGTTTTCAAAAATTCCGCAAACGTTTACGGCCTATTTATTCGACTTTTCAAGGGTTTCAAGGCAAAAATATTTTACGAAAAGTGAAAATTTTTTCCAGTGCTTCGAAAACGATTGAAATGCGACTTGTAGCATCTAAACTCATTTATTTACAAGGGTTTGGTGATGAGAATGTATTTTTTTTAACATTTTTTTACCATACTTTTGAATTCTATCAAAAATAAATCTTCCGATGATAAAGAAACCTAAATTAAGTTTTTGGCAAATATGGAATCTCAGCTTTGGATTCCTTGGAGTACAAGCTGGATTTGCACTTCAAAATGCCAATGTTTCGCGTATATTATCAAACCTTGGTGCCGATTTACACCATTTATCATTCTTTTGGCTTTTAGCGCCCATTATGGGATTGGTTATTCAACCTTGGGTTGGTGCTGCTAGCGATAGGACTTGGAATCGCTTAGGTCGTCGGAGTCCATTTATTTTTGGTGGTGCAATTGCCGCTGCAATTGGTATGTTTTTCCTACCCAATGCAAACTGGGCTGTAGCAATTATACCTCCAATACTATTTGGTGCTTTGATGTTTGCTTTTATGGATGCGTCTTTTAATGTTACCTTCCAGCCATTCCGCTCATTAGTGGCGGATATGACTCCCGATGAGCAAACAAATAAAGGATATTCCATTCAAACTTTGCTAATTAATTTGGGTGCAGTTATAGGCTCATTTTTGCCATTTGTGCTTACCAATTATATAGGAATTTCCAATACAGCACCAGAAGGTCAAGTGCCTGATTCTGTAATCTGGTCGTTTTATATAGGTGGTTCAATTTTATTGATTTCCGTTCTTTGGACTGTTTTCAGAACAAAGGAATATCCTCCAAAAGAGTTTGCAGAATATCAAGGTAAAACTTTGGATGAAGAAAAGGCTGCTGAGCATACAGGGTTCTTTAAAACGTTATTTAGTATGCCAAAAGTTATGGGACAGCTTGCTGTTGTTCAGTTTTTTTCTTGGTTCGCTTTGTTCATAATGTGGGTTTATACAACACCAGCTGTATCTCAACATATATGGGGTACTGCTATTGGCGATTCAACATCAGAGGCATACAATGAGGCGGCTAATTGGGTTGGTGTACTGTTTGGACTTTATAGCGTATTTGCTGCGATTTTCGCAATCTTTATGAATAAAATTGCCGATAAATTCGGTAGGAAGAAAACTTACGCATTTTCACTTTTACTTGGTGGATTGGGATTCCTATCAATCTATCTATTTAAAAATCACTATACACTAATTGTTTCAATGGTGGGTGTTGGTATTGCATGGGCGGCTATTCTTGCTATGCCATACGCAATTCTGGCTCGTTCACTTCCTGCTGGTAAAACTGGGGTTTATATGGGATTATTCAATAT
>JAEXVC010000211.1 GCA_023406715.1 Bacteroidota bacterium
ATCCTGGTGCAACCAAAATCCCTTTCAAATCGCCCAGTTTTTCAGCAACATTTGAGTTGGTCAAATCTTCCGATTGAATTAACGATAGTTCTACCTTACACTCGTTAGCCGCACCAGCGTGTATAAACGATTCAACAATCGATTTATAAGCATCGGGTAGTTCAACGTATTTTCCAACCAATCCAATCTTCACTCTCGATTTTGGATTTTTAAGGATATTTACAAACTTGTTCCAATCCTCAAGTTTTGGTTCGCCCTTGGGCTCAAGGTTAAGCTTACGGATAATGGTAGAATCCAGATTCTCCTTTTGCATCAAAAGAGGAACCTCGTAAATGGTCTTAACATCGATTGACTCAACCACAGCCTCAGCTTCTACGTTACAGAACAACGCAACCTTGCGGCGGAGGTCTTGACTCAATGTTTTTTCGGTACGTAGCACCAAAACATCGGGTTGAATACCGTTCTCCAAAAGCACCTTAACCGAATGCTGTGTTGGCTTAGTTTTTAGCTCGCCCGATGCGGAAAGGAATGGAACTAAAGTAAGGTGAATAAATGCAGAGTTACCTGCACCTAACTCCCAGCGTAACTGACGAACAGCCTCAATATATGGTAACGACTCAATGTCACCCACTGTACCGCCAATCTCGGTGATTACCACATCAAGTTTATTCTTTGTTCCAAGCAGTTTTATTCTTCGTTTAATTTCGTCAGTGATATGAGGGATAACCTGAACGGTTTTACCCAAATAATCGCCATGGCGCTCCTTACTAATAACCGTTTGGTATATCTTACCAGTGGTTACGTTATTGAGCTGCGATGTTGGAACATTTAAAAAACGCTCATAGTGCCCTAGGTCTAAGTCTGTTTCGGCTCCATCCTCAGTAACATAACACTCACCGTGCTCGTATGGGTTTAGTGTTCCGGGGTCTACATTGATGTAGGGGTCGAGTTTTTGGATGGTAACCGAGTAACCTCTGCTTTGCAAAAGCTTTGCAAGCGATGCAGAAATAATTCCTTTACCAAGCGATGAAGCAACTCCCCCTGTTACAAAAACATACTTAGTACTCTGTGGCATGATTTCTATAGTTTTTTATTTGATATCGTTAATACTAAAAAGTTAAAGGTTGAAGTGGAAAGTGGTGGTAAATGAATAAAAGCAAATACACACAATGCACTAAACACAATCAACCAAAAACTTTGAATACTGTAAACTCTAATCGAGTTGATCTATAAGTTTAATTTTTTCCTCTAAAAGCACAATCTCCTCTTTAGCTTTCTTAATCTTGCGCTCAACCTCATGAATCATAGCCTCAGCATTCTTGGTGCGTGCAAAGAATCCAATATTGTTCTCCCAAAGTGCAATGTCGCTCTCAAGCTGACGAAGACGGTTGAACAGCTTATCGCGTTCGTTCCTCAATTTATTCTCCTGACGAGCATTGCCGTGTGCGCCATCAATTTTAGATTTGAAACGCAATAGATTACGCTTGCTTTCCTCAATATTCAACTGCTCAAAGTGTTTATTGATAGCTGCTCTGTATCGCTTCTGGATATCTTCCTTATATTTAATTGGTACAAAACCAATTTCCGCCCAACGGCGCTGAAAATCCTTTAAAGCATTAAGGTTTGCCTCAACATCCTCAGAAATTACGAAGGCTTCAATATCTGCAATTAATGCCTCTTTTGCCTTAAGGTTATTGTCGTAGCTGTTATCAACTTTCGAAAAATGTTGCGATTTTTGATTGAAGAAGTAGTCGCAAGCTGCACGGAATCGTTTCCAAAGTTCCTCGGAATGCTTACGTGGAACTGGACCAATCTCCTTCCAGCGTTTCTGTAGGTTGATTAAATCTTCAGTGGTTTTCTTCCATTCATTGCTATCCTTCAACGACTCAGCCTGAATGCAAAGTTCAGTCTTTAGCTGAAGGTTATTTTGCTGTAATTCGCGAGCATCAACGTAGAATTCGCGCTTATGACCAAAGAATGCATCGCAGGCAGTACGGAAACGCTCGTAAATTTTGTTGTTATCCTTTTTAGGAGCAAAGCCTACGGTTTTCCAAACCTTCTGCAATTCAATCATCTCCTTGGAGCGCTGATTCCACTCCTTGTTGCTTTTTATAACCATTGAAGCTAACTCCTCGGCCTTTTCGCAAAGCAAAGTTTTAGCATCAAGGTTTTTCTTCTGCTCATCGCGTAACCCTTCAAAATGCTCCTGATGTTTCTTGTTAATTTTACCAGTAGCCTCCTTGAATCGCTCCCAAATCTCGTTTTGGTTTTCGCGAGGAACAGGGCCTACCTCACGCCACTGCTCATGGAATTTCTGCAATTTTTTGAATGCAGTAACAATTGATGGTTCAAGCAATAATTCCTCTGTTTTTTCGCAAAGGCTAATCTTTTCCTCCAAGTTTTTCTTAAGGTCAAGGTCGCGTAACTCCTTATTTATTTTGATGAAATCGTAGAAATTTTGTACGTGATGATGGTAGTTCTCCCACAAATCGTTAAGGTTTGCCTGTGGAATTGGGCCAATCTCTCTAAATTTTTGTTGAAGTTGACGGAATTCCTGGAATGTACGGTTTACATCCTCAGAGTTATTCACTAATTCCTTTATCTGTTCGATGATTTGAAGTTTTTGCTCCAAATTATGTTGTTTTTGCTGCTCGATATCGTGGTTATACTTTGTGCGCTCGTCGCGGTATAGTTTAAGCAACTCCTTTATCTGAATCTCGGCGTTATCTTCAACAGGTACGAATTGGGCAATATCACCACCAGCCTCAACAAAAGCTTTGCGCTGACGCTCAACATCTGCCTTATGCTTACGGTAGAAAATGCTCTTAATACTTTCAATTTCAGCCTTAATCTTGTAAATTGTCTTCTCGTTGATTAGCTGTTTAAGAGTTTGTACTAATTCATCCTTGGATAGGTTTGAGTAATCGATGTTTGACTTTTCTCCTTCTTCCTCATCAATACTTGAATCGTCATCATCCTCATCTTCTGTCATTGGTTCTTCTTCAAGATCGATTGGCTGTAATGTGACATCAATCTCTTCATCGTCAACGTGCGATGGTTTTGCTTGCTCTTTCAAACTCTCGCTTTCGGTGGAAGTAGCCCTCGTATCTTCAGCATTGCTGAAGTTCTGATCCATAGGATCATTCAGATCGTTAGTGTTCATAAAATTAAAATTATCAGTAACACAGTAAAATAGCACAAAAAATTCAACTGAATTTTGCTCACGAAAATAAGCATAATAGAGTAATGCTCAAATTATTTAGCGTAAAACTATTCTGTAAATGTTGAAATTTATATTGATTAAAAAGTAGAAGGGTGAATAAACTCTATTTACTGTTGATGTAACTTTTTTAAAGAATACGAAGAAGTCGGAGGAATGATGACAAAAAAAACGTGAGCAAAAAACGACTCACGTTTAAACCAAACCTAAACCTAATCAAAAACTATTGCAAAATGTTTACTTACAAAATAAACCTATGTAGCATTACTCCATTTATCCATCACTCCATCCACCATTAACTAATGCTAATTGACCTTGGTTGTTGGGGCTTAGCCTCCTCTTTCTTGGATAGAGTAATGGTTAAAATTCCATTCTCGTAACGGGCATCAATCTTATTAATATCGATTGTTTTACCAACCACAAAACTTCTCTCAAACGAACCATTGTAAAACTCGCAACGAGTAAAGTTTTCATCTTCTACTTTGTTTTTCTCCTTATCAACGGAAATCTTTAGAACATCATTCTCGATATTTACCTTGAAATCGTCCTTTGAGTAGCCAGGTGCAGCAACCTCAATACGGTAGCGCTCTGGCTCCTCAATAATGTTTACTGCAGGATAATTTCTATTTACTTCATTCATGTTGTTCGAAGTTCTGAAAAAGTTATTCAAATCAAATCCATTGTACCTCCTAGAGGTTAACATTTCAGGATTATAGAAACGTACTAGTGTCATAGTTTTTTATTTTTATTGATTAATAATTTCGTTGTTTTAACTTTTCTAGTCGAATTTTATACCAAACCATAAATTAAGCCATTTTGACACAATCAAGGCGTCACACAAGCCATAATGACAGATGTTGTTTTGCAAACAAAATTTTAAACGCCAATTTATCAGATAGATAAAAGCATAATACATTCGGTCAACTTCCTCCTTCCATCTTCCCACTTTTTAAACTACCTTTGCACCAGAATAAATATCCAAGAATGAGAATTGATATAATAACAGTACTACCCGAACTGCTCGAAAGCCCATTAGGGCATTCCATTATAAAACGTGCACAGAAAAAGGAACTCGTGGAAATTGAACTCCACCATTTACGTGATTTTACACACAACAAGCACCGCACTGTGGACGATTACGCCTTTGGCCCCGATGCCGGGATGGTTTTGAAGGTTGAGCCAATCTTTGAGGCCATTGAAAAACTAAAATCGGAACGTGAGTACGATGAGATAATATATACATCGCCCGATGGCGAGCCCATGACCCAAAGACTAGCGAATCATCTTAGTACGAAAAAAAATATACTCATACTCTGCGGACATTATAAAGGCGTGGACCATAGGGTTCGTGAACATTTGATAACCCGAGAAATCTCTATTGGCGATTACGTGCTTTCAGGCGGAGAACTTGCTGCGGCAATTATTGTTGACAGTGTTGTACGCTTAGTTCCGGGTGTTTTATCCGACGAAACCTCTGCCCTCACCGACTCCTTTCAGGATGGATTGTTAGCTCCTCCAGTATACACACGTCCCGCTGAGTTTAACGGATGGAAAGTTCCAGAAATACTCCTCTCAGGGAATTTCAAGGAAATTGAGAAGTGGCAAATGGAGCAGGCTGTTGAGCGCACAAAAAAATTACGGCCAGGCTTGTTGGAAGAATAGGCTCCTCCATTATAGAATCCCCCCTAATTCTTACAATACTTAAACATCCACTCCTGCGCCTCAAACTTTCCATACTGATGCGATATAGAGTAGCATCGGCAAGCTTCTTTAATTTCTCCAAGGTTATGATGGGCTATTCCTCTGTAAAAATATGCTTCTGCAATATTGTACTCATTGGCAATAGCAAAATCCAATTCCGCAATAGCCAAGCGAGGCTGTTCCGTTTTAATGTAGGTTAATCCTCTCAAATATCTATATTTTGGATTGTTTGGGCTTGTTTTTGAGAGTTTTGCCAATGCAAAAAGTGCATCTACATATTGCCCTGCATCGTACGCGCTTTGAGAGAGGAGTTCAATTGCTTTAGTATCATTTGGGTAGAATTCTAGGTAATACTTTATATCCTGTAATCCGTTGGTGGGTTCATTCATCTCATTGTAGGCCTTTGCTCTAACAAGTTGATACTTTGGATTACCACCCGATTCTTCAATAGCCTCGTCTAATTTCCTGATTGCTTGTGGGTATTGCTTTCTAGCAATCATTGCATCGGCAATTTTTACAAGGTACAACGGATTTTTACGGCTCTTTTTGTATGCAATTGAGTAGTCATCGGCTGCAGCGGAAGGATTGTTTAGATTTAAGTATGCATCGCCACGTAATTCATAAAGTGTGTATCTGCTTTTTGTGCCTTTAATTCTTGCATTTAGCAACTCCAAACTCTCTTCGTAGTTTTGGTTTCCATTCAGATATTCGGCCTCAGCAATAGCCTTATCGAGCGAAGTGTACCAATCTTTGCTCCAGAGATTTTTCCAACTTATAGAACTATGGTATTTTTCGAAAGCGTCTTCAAGCAGAATAACACTTTCTTTCTCCCTTTGCGCCGATTCTAGGTTCTTCCTCAACCAATCAAAACACTTTGCAGTATCGCCAATTGTGCAATAGGCTTTTGCCATCCTATAGTTTGCAGAACCAGTCCTTGTCGATTCTGCTTTTTGGAAAAATTCTATAGCATCAAAGTAATTCTCGTTTAGTAAGTATGCATCTCCAATTCCTATCAAATACTGAAACCGCATTGGCTTCAACGCTTTGCACGAATCAGCCCATTGTAATGCCATTGCTCTATCCTGCATATCAATTGCTGCCTGTAGTCGATAGTAGGCTTCTGGCATTTGTTGGGCGTTTACGCGAGTCAAATTTATTCCAAAAACAAAAAGGAGTAATAAAAAAGTATGAATTTTGAATATAGAAAGATGCTTCGACAAGCTCAGCATGACAAGCAATATTGTTTTTTTGTCATCCCGAGCGTAGCCGAGGGATCTATTCTCTGAAAAATATGAGTAGATTGATTTTGAATCCACTAACTGATTAATTATTCCGTCTATTTTCGAAGTAGATTTTTAACCTTACTAATTTCCATAAAAGTTGCACCATTGCTAGGTCCAAAACTACCACCTATAATTAAAACCATATCCTCTGAGGCTATCTTTCTTCGTTCAAGCATCAAGCTAATTGCATCGGTTAGGAAGTGGTCGCGCGATTGGCGTGGCTCCATATAAACAGCCTCTACTCCGTACGATAAAGCCAATTGGCGCATTACGTTCGGTTTATAGCAAATTGAGTACACAGGAACTCTGCCGCGGAAGGCTGCCAAGTAACGTCCTGTCCTACCTGTAAGTGTATCAACAATAATCGCCTTTATGGGTAGAGAGGAGCATGCTCTTACTGCAGAGCGTGAAAGCGTTGCTGTAATTTCATTATTAACTCTAACTAAGTTCAGAGTATGGTCAGGTTCTAAAACCTCTTCCACTTCGCGAGCAACGCTAGTCATTGCCTGAACCGATTCTAAAGGATATGCACCGTAGGCAGTTTCACCGCTAAGCATAATGGCGTCGGCACGTTGGTAAATTGCATTGGCAATATCACTAATCTCAGCACGTGTAGGGCGTGGATGCTCAATCATCGTGTGAAGCATTTGCGTAGCAATAATTACAGGCTTTTTGCTCTCAATACATTTTTTTACCAACCTACGTTGAACAATGGGGATTTTCTGAGCAGGAATTTCAATACCCAAATCGCCACGGGCAACCATAATGCCATACGCGTGGTCAAGAATTTCATCAATATTATCAACGCCTTGCTGATTCTCAATTTTAGCGATAATCTTAATTTGACTATTATGCTGATGAAGAATCTCCTTAATTTCCAAGACATCGTGCTTGCTACGAACAAAACTGTGGGCAATAAAGTCTAAGTCGTTATCAATGGCAAATTTTACAAAGTCTTTGTCCTTTTGAGTTAGCGACGGAAGGTTAATGTGGACATTGGGCAGATTAACGCTTTTGCGTAACTTAATCATTCCACAGT
>JAEXVC010000002.1 GCA_023406715.1 Bacteroidota bacterium
AGTAGAAAGAGCCCTATCGGGAAGAGTTGCTGGAGTACAAACAAAGAAATCGGAATCAATAAAAATCCGCGGTGCAAGCAGTTTGGCTATTCCCTCCGAAATGGTTGTGAAGCAAACCACCGTTGATTTTGAAATTAAGACTCCTTACACTGTACTCTCCGATAATAAGAGTTACGCTGTTGATATGGTTGCATACGAACTGCCTGCAAGTTACCAGTACTACTGCGTTCCTAAAGTTCAAAAGGATGCGTTCCTTATCGCAAATATTGTTGATTGGGAGAAGTACAGCTTACTTGAAGGTGAAGCAAACATTTTCTTTGAGGATAGCTACGTGGGCAAAACCTTGCTGAATTTAAGCTCTGCTACCGATACACTATCAATATCGCTAGGAAAGGACAAGAATGTTTCTGTTAATCGTGAAAAAGTGAAGGACTTTACCACAAAGCAATTTATTGGAAGCAAAAAGGAGGAAACCCGCTCGTGGTTAACTACAGTGAAGAACAACAAAAATCAGCCTATCAGCATGATTATTCTTGACCAAGCACCAGTATCGACCCTAGAGGAAATTGAGGTGCAAATTCAAGAAATTTCTGCAGGAAAGCACGACAAGGAAACCGGAGAGGTTAAGTGGGAGTTCAAACTTGAACCAAGTGCTAAAAAGGAGTTTACGCTTAAATACTCTGTTAAATATCCAAAGGACAGAAAATTGATAATTGAATAACTTACAATAAAAACTAAACATCAATTTATGAAATCTTTAAAATTAATTTTAACCACTTCTTTGTTTCTTTTTAGTATTAATGCATTCTCTCAAAATGAGGATCTTAAAGAAGATTTTCTAACTAAAATTGAAAATAAACTCAAAGCGATAGACTCATCAACTTATATTTCAGGCTCGCAGATATATGCTTCAAAAAGAAAAATTGAAATAGCAGGGAGAGTAAAATCCTCCAAAATATTTTTCAAAGTAAAAGTAAAATATTTTAGAAGTGGTTTAAAAAGAGAAGTTGTGAAACTTTATAAACTAAACTCAAATAATATCATATACTGTAGTACTAAAATAATAAGAATCAACAATAAAATATTCTATGTCAAAAACTTTGAAAGCGACGAAAATAATAAAACAAGTACCAAGGAAATTTTTTATGACAATAAAAGTTATCAGAAAATCATTTACAATGAGAGAAACAAAATAATATCATCTAAAACATATATTTGTCTAACTTCGGACAAGTAAATATCTAAAAACAATAGAAAGCCCGACATAAGTCGGGCTTTCTATTAATATACATTAATTATCTGATGTCTTGTGTCTGAAATCTAACATCTAACTAAAACAAGCTAAACGCAACAGTTACACCAGCCATAACAATTGATACCATACTCATAAGTTTGATAAGGATATTCAAACTTGGACCAGATGTATCCTTGAATGGGTCGCCAACTGTGTCGCCTGTTACAGCCGCTTTGTGGTTATCGGAACCTTTTCCACCAAAGTTACCTTCCTCAATGTACTTCTTAGCATTATCCCAAGCACCACCTGAGTTAGCCATAAATATTGCAAGCACAAAACCTGCGCTCAATCCACCGGCCAATAAACCAAGCACACCGGCAACGCCTAGTAATAAGCCAGTTACAATAGGAATAATAATTGCAAGTAACGATGGAAGAATCATTTCGATTTGAGCACCACGGGTCGAAATCTCAACGCAACGAGCATAATCTGGTTCGGTCTCACCCTCCATAATGCCTTTAATCTCACGGAACTGACGGCGAACTTCTTCAACCATCTTTTGAGCAGCGCGCCCTACAGCGTTCATTGTTAAGCCAGAGAATAGGAACGCCATCATCGCACCAATGAATATACCAACAAGCACAATTGGGTTCATTAGTGTTACTTGGTAGTAGTTCATAAAGTCAACTATCGTTGCTTTAGATGTTTCAATTGTATCGCCATTGGCAAATGTCAGAACATTTTCACCAAGACGCATCAAGCCTATCTTAATCTCCTCAATATAAGAAGCCAAAAGAGCCAACGCTGTTAGTGCAGCAGAACCAATTGCAAAACCTTTTCCTGTAGCAGCAGTAGTGTTACCAAGAGCATCAAGAGCATCGGTACGTTTACGAACCTCTGGGCCTAGGTGACTCATTTCAGCATTACCACCAGCGTTATCGGCTATTGGACCGTAAGCATCGGTAGCAAGAGTGATACCTAATGTTGAAAGCATACCTACAGCAGCAATACCAATACCGTACAAACCTAATTGGATGTTTTGCGCATCGAGCATATGCTTAACGTCAAAGTTAATGGCACAAAGGAATGCCATTAAAATTGCAATGGAGATTGTAATAACAGGAATTGCGGTGGAAATCATACCCAAACCAACACCAGAAATAATAACTGTAGCAGGGCCAGTTTGTGAACTCTCAGATACCATTTGTGTTGGCCTATAAGAGTGTGATGTGTAGTACTCTGTTGATTGACCAATAATAATACCAGCTACCAAACCAGAGATAACCGAGAATGATATTCCTAGCCAGTTATGTAAACCTAAAGAGTATAGAATTCCAAAGGTAGATAGTGCTATAAGCAATGAGCTAACATTAACGCCCAAGCCTAACGAGCGCAATAGGTCTTTCATTGATGCACCCTCTTTTGTGCGAACAATAAAAATACCGAATATTGACAGTACTATACCAACAGCTGCAATTAACATAGGAGCAAGAATTGCCTTATACTGCATATCAACATTAACCAATGCAAATGCCGATGCACCTAAAGCCGCAGTTGCTAAAATTGAGCCGGCGTATGATTCGTAAAGGTCGGCACCCATACCAGCCACATCACCTACGTTATCGCCTACGTTATCGGCAATGGTAGCAGGGTTGCGTGGGTCGTCCTCAGGGATACCAGCCTCAACCTTACCTACGAGGTCAGCACCAACG
>JAEXVC010000121.1 GCA_023406715.1 Bacteroidota bacterium
AATAACGCACCACCCCAACAACAGATTGACGATTTACTTTTTGCAAACATCAATGTAAAGCATTCAAAATCCAACGCAATAGTTTTTGCTAAGAATAGACAGCTTATTGCGAGTGGAGTAGGTCAAACATCAAGGGTCGATGCTGTTAAGCAGGCTATCGATAAAGCGCATAACTTCAACTTCGATTTGAATGGTGCAGTTATGGCTTCGGATGCTTTCTTTCCTTTCCCCGATAGCGTTGAGATAGCATCAAAGGCTGGCGTTAATGCCGTTATTCAGCCTGGTGGCTCGGTAAAAGACCAGGAGAGTATCGACTATTGCAACAGCAATGGCATTGCAATGGTAATGACAGGAATAAGACACTTCAAACATTAAAATATAATACTTTCAAGATATGGGACTTTTTTCATTTTTGACACAGGAATTGGCCATCGACTTGGGTACCGCCAATACCATCATTCTTTACAACGACAAAATTGTAGTGGACCAGCCTTCGATAGTTGCCATTGACCATGCAACCGGAAAGATGATTGCAATTGGCGAGGAGGCTCGTGCAATGCACGGTAAAACTCACGAAAACATCAGAACCATTCGTCCATTACGCGACGGCGTTATTGCAGACTTCAACGCTGCAGAGCAGATGATTCGCGGTATGATTAAGATGATTAATACCAAGAATATGGTTTTTACCCCATCGCTCCGTATGGTAATTGGTATTCCAAGCGGAAGTACTGAGGTGGAGATTCGTGCGGTTCGCGACTCATCGGAGCACGCTGGAGGTAGAGATGTTTATTTGATTTACGAGCCCATGGCAGCTGCACTGGGTATTGGCCTGGATGTTTTAGCGCCCGAAGGAAGCATGGTTGTTGACATAGGAGGTGGTACAACCGAGATTGCCGTTATTGCCCTTGGAGGTATTGTTTGCAATAAATCGGTACGTATAGCAGGGGACGGTTTTACTTCCGATATTCAGGCATACATGCGTCATCAGCATAACGTGAAGATTGGTGAGCGTACTGCCGAGGATATTAAGATTCAGGTTGGTTCTGCATTGCCCGATTTGGATAACCCACCAGCTGATTTCATTGTACGTGGTCCAAACCTTATGACAGCTTTGCCAATTGAGGTGCCGGTATCGTACCAAGAAATTGCGTACTGCTTGGATAAATCGCTTTCAAAGGTTGAATCTGCAATCTTTAACGTGCTTGAGCAAACTCCACCTGAACTTTACGCCGATATCGTTCAAAAAGGTATTTACCTTGCTGGAGGTGGTGCGTTACTTCGCGGCTTGGATAAGCGATTATCAGAAAAAGTTAATATACCATTCCACGTAGCCGAGGACCCATTGCACGCAGTGGCTCGCGGTACAGGAATCGCTTTGAAAAATGTAGATAAGTTCCCATTCCTAATGCGATAATTTTTCGCATTAGGTTTGAAACTAGTAAACTTTACCGATGAACAATTTTATTCGATTCCTTGAGAGGTTTCACTTTGTAATACTATTCATTCTGCTTTTTGCAATTTCGCTTTGGATGTACTTGGATACAACCTATTACCAAAAGGCACAGGTGGGTAGATTAACTAAGGGCATTTCTGGTGTTATTGCTGGACAGTTCAGCAATATTGGTCAGTACATGAACTTAAAACGTTCTAATATTGAACTTAAAATGGAGAATGTTGCCCTAAGGAATGAAATTGAAAGGCTAAAGGTTACCCTGGAAGAAAAAGGATTCTCAACAAGAATAGACAGCTTAAGTGGTGCCAGATATTTACATATTCCAGCAAGAGTAGTAAATAACTCAGTAAATCGTCAGCATAACTTTATAACCCTTAATGTTGGACTTGACGAAGGGATGAGCCAAGGAATGGGGATTGTTTGTAGCGATGGTGTAGTAGGGGTAGTAGCATCTGTTTCGCGCGATTTTTGCACAGTGATTTCCGTATTGAACACTGACCTCAAGATTTCGGCAAGACATCGTAAATCGGGCGTTTTTGGTTCTCTTTCGTGGGATGGGTTAAGTTATAGAGAGGTGGTTTTACGCGACGTTCCATTGCATGTTAATATTGCGCAAGGCGATACTATTGTTACCAGCGGTTTTTCTGCAATTTTTCCTCGGGATATTCCTATTGGCACAATTTCGGAATTTTATAAAAAGGACGGTAGTTTCTACACTATTCGGGTTTTGCTGTTGACAGATTTCAAACAGCTCGATTATGTTTATGCAGTAAAATCGTACGATAATCCAGAGATTACAAAAATTGAAATAAATAGTAAGAATGATTAAGCAGTTACCTCGTTATCTTTTACTTTTCGTTGTACTAATTACCCTGCAGGTTTTGGTTTTTAACAACATAAACCTAAGCGGGTATATTAACCCTTATGTCTACGTTCTTTTCATTCTGCTTCTTCCATTTAGTATTCCTAATTGGATTTTGTTAATCATTGGTTTTTTCACTGGCTTTACTGTCGATTACTATATGAATACCTTGGGCTTGCACACATCCGCATCGGTGCTTCTCACTTTTGTTCGACCCACTGTTCTTTCGTGGATGAGTTACCGCGACGATTTGGATAGGTTCGACTCCCCTGGAATTGGAAGTAGCGGTTTGGAATGGTTTCTTCGATATGCAGTAATATCAGTGCTTATTCATCATACAGCATTATTTATTTTAGAAACATTCTCGTTTTATCATTTCCATATCACTTTACTCAGAATAATTTTGAGTACTCTTTTTACAACATTATTCATTGTGTTATTTGAACTTGTACGTTCAGGTAGAAAGTAGGTAACCCGTGCAGCTGAATATAACAACCGACAAAAAGTACATTATTTCAGGGATTATAATCCTTGTCTTTGTAGTCATAATTATAAAACTATTCTACATTCAGGTTGTTGATAGCCGTTACAAGTTCTCGGCAAACAACAACGTGCTCCGTTACATTACCCAGTACCCTGCACGAGGACTCATATTCGATAGAAATGGCGGTTTATTGGTAGCCAATCAGGTGGTTTACGATTTACTGATTGTGAAGAACCAGGTAAAACCTTTCGATACTCTGGAATTTGCATCAATGTTAGGATTCACAGCTGAGCAGGTGAAAGATGCGTTTGAACAAGTTCGTAGGCAAAAAGGTTATTCTCCCCGCAAATCGGTAGTACTGCTAAAGCAAATATCGGATTCATCGTATGCTCGTTTGCAGGAAGTACTTTACAAGTATCAGGGTTTTGAGGTACAGCCCCGTACGGTGCGAACTTACCCTCGCAGAATTGCAGGTCACCTTTTCGGTTATGTTGGTGAGGTTGATGAGTCTGTAGTAAAGGAGCAACCCTACTATCAACAGGGCGATTATATTGGGATTAACGGGATGGAGAAATACTATGAGAATGAGCTCCGTGGCGTTAAGGGCGTCAATATATTTATGGTTGATGTGCATAACCGCATAAAAGGCCCTTACGAGGAGGGACGTTTCGATTCCATAGCCAAGGTTGGTAAAAATCTTATATCGACAATTGATGCTGACTTACAGGAGTACGGCGAAAAGTTAATGATTAATAAGATTGGTAGTGTTGTGGCTATTGAACCTAAAACTGGGGAAGTTTTGGCCATGATTTCCAGTCCAACCTATAATCCTGAGTTGCTTGTTGGTAGGGATAGAGCGGATAATTTTAGAAATCTACAAAACGATTCGCTTAAACCAATCTTCAACCGTTCAATAATGGCACTTTACCCTCCGGGGTCAACGTTTAAGGTTGTAAATGCGCTTATTGGTTTGCAGGAAGGGGTTGTTTCTCCCTCAACCCGGTATGCATGCTATGGTGGATATACTGTTGGACGGGGTGTTGGATGTCATAATCATCCTTCGCCATTAGACCTTGAGCATTCAATAGCATCATCATGCAATACCTATTATTGTCATGTCTTTAGAAATATTATTGATAAACGAGAGTATGGTTCTATTGAGAATGGCTTTAACAACTGGAAAAACCATGTTGGGTCATTTGGATATGGTAATAAATTAGGAATTGATTTACCAAATGAGTCCAAAGGAATAGTCCCTTCAGTTAATTTCTACAATAAGTATTTCCGAAAAGGTGGCTGGAGTTCGTTAACTATTATTTCGCTTTCAATTGGTCAAGGAGAACTTGCTGCAACTCCATTGCAGATGGCAAATTTGGTTTCAACCATTGCAAATAAGGGATATTACTATACTCCTCATATTGTAAAAGATATTGAAGGAAGTGAGGAGGTTGACCCTAGGTTTTACGAAAAGCATACCACTTCCATTGACTCTAGTTGGTACAAGTATATTATTGAGGGAATGGATTTGGCAGTGAATTGTGAGCCTGGAGGAGGCGGAACTGCCCGAATTGCCGCAATACCTGATATTAGAATCTGTGGAAAAACAGGAACATCTCAGAATCCCCATGGGGCAGACCATTCGGTGTTTTTTGCCTTTGCGCCAAAGGATGACCCCAAGATTGCCATAGCAGTTTATGTGGAGAATGCAGGCTTTGGTGCAACTTGGGCTGCGCCAATTGCAAGTTTAATGATTGAGAAATATTTGAAAGATTCTATATCCAGACCATATTTAGAGGAGTATTTATTAAAAGCAAACTTATTAGACCGTCGTGCAAAAAGGAAATAAACTGGTAAACAACCTCGATTGGACTACAATATTCATTTATATCCTTTTGGTATTAATGGGTTGGATGAATATTTACGCTGCCGTTTATAGCGAGGAGCATAGTAGCATTCTTGACTTTAGTCAACGTTATGGAAAACAGTTGGTTTGGATTCTATTTGCTTTTATAATAGCCACTGTGATAATGCTGAGCGATACGCGGTTGTACATGGTTTTCTCATACCTAATTTATGGTTTGGTCATTGCATTACTTCTCGGGACACTATTACTGGGGAAAACAGTTAATGCCTCAAAATCTTGGCTACAGATAGGCTCGTTTGGCTTACAACCTGCCGAGTTCGCAAAATTTGCTACTGCGCTTGCCCTTGCTAGGTTGATGGGACCTTACGGTTTTAAACTTAACAATATCCGGTCCTACTTAATGGTTTTTGTATTGATTGCCGTTCCAGCAGGGATTATATTATTGCAAAATGATACGGGCTCTGCGCTAGTTTTTGGTTCATTTATCTTTATTCTATACCGTGAAGGTTTACCTGGTTGGATTTTAGCCTTTTTGATTTTTGTAGTATTATTATTTATCGTAACACTTATATACAATCCTGTATCCATAGTTGTTTTTCTATATATACTCACTTTAGTAATTTTTATACTTCAAACAAGAAAGTATAAGGATTCATTCCGATTGACTTTTGGATTGGTTGGAATGGGTTTGTTAATGTACCTCGCTTCTGAACTATTTGATTTCAAAATTCCAACTACATACTATTTCTTCATTCCAATTACCGTTGGGATTATTATTGCTTTTGTGTATGGTTTTGCCAATCGGTTTAAGCAGGCATACATTTGGGCTGCATTTTTAACTGTGGCAATTGCTATGTCGTTGTCTGTGGATTACGTTTTTCATAATGTGCTAGATGTTCATCATCAAAAACGTATAAACGATTTGTTAGGGATTGAGTCCGACCCGCTTGGTTGGGGCTATAATGTTAACCAATCAAAAATAGCCATTGGTTCGGGTGGTTTTATAGGTAAAGGATACCTTGCAGGCACTCAAACCAAGTACAACTTTGTTCCAGAGCAAAGCACCGATTTTATTTTCTGCACTGTAGGTGAGGAGTGGGGATTTTTGGGTTCAACAGCCGTTTTAGGGCTATTTCTTTACCTTTTGCTCAGATTAATTCGGATTGCGGAACGCCAACGTGAGGGTTTTGCTAGGGTTTACGGTTATGGAGTTGTGTCGGTTTTATTCTTTCATATTGTCGTAAATGTTGGGATGACGGCGGGCGTATTCCCTGTTATTGGAATTCCGCTACCATTCTTTAGCTATGGAGGCTCCTCGCTATGGGCTTTTACAATACTGCTGTTTATTCTTCTGAAGTTTGATTCCGACAGGTTTGGGCATTAACCCAACTGAATGCCAAAATCATTTTGTGAAAGTTCCACTAAATCTGCAAAAAGCAGATTAAAATGTGTTTTGAATAGTTCTACATTTGAGTTTAATTGAGCAATTGCGTAGTCTGCTTTTCCGGGTAGGGATGAGTGGTTACTCATAATTTCCAATGCTCTATGTATTCCCTCTGTCGATTTATAGCTGTAAAGTCGATTACTTTGAATCATAAACGGCAGGAATCTGCGCACCTCTTGTGGTAACAAATTGTAGTTTTGCAGCATCTGCATATAAAAAGTTCGGGTGAAGTTTTTTAGTTCTCGGCTCGAGTAGCGCTCCCATTCATTTGCAAGTATATAATCGAACAGCACATCGGAAACAACACCAGAGTAACGCCCTAGTTCCGGTTTTAGTAGTTCGCTGCAAATTTTTGTTGACGGATGCGAATCGGTTAAACTATCAATAGCCCTGTGTAGCTTTATTCCAAGTTGAACCTTCGGGGGGTAATTTTCGAACTTTCGCCCCTTTACATAATCGCCAATAAAGTTACCAAGCCTGATTTCAACATCGCTTCCCGATAAGTAAAGATGAGCAAGAAAATTCATTAAGTAATTATGTTGGGTTATAGTTTTACAGAATCTATAACCTCGTCGGCTTCATTTTGTTTATAACGCATCAATTTAAATGATTCTCCATCCCATACTGAGTAAGTGTTGCTAACAAGCCAATCGCCTAGTACAACCAAGTTTGATTGTTTTTCGAGAGGGTAAATTATTGGCGAATGCCAGTGACCGTATATAAAGAAATCGTAATGTTCCTTTTCTAATGTTAGTCTCGAAAATTTTGTTATCTGTTCATTTTCACCCCTGAATACATGGGTAATTTCCTTTGAGTACCTGCTGCTAACGCTCCATTGGTTGCCAAACCATAACGAGAAGTTTGGGTGTATTTTTGAGAACATCCACTGCAGGGTAGGGCTGGTGAATATTCTTTTTAGTAGTTTATATCCTGGGTCTCCAGGTCCCAATCCGTCGCCATGTGCCAATAAAAACTTTTTACCGTAAAACTCTTTAATTATTGGCTTGTGATGTACTTCTACTCCAAGTTCTTTTGGAAAATAATCGAACATCCAAACATCGTGATTGCCTGTAAAGAAATGAACTGGCACGCCTTTATCCACTAAGCAGGCTATTTTTCCTAAAAAACGAGTGTAACCTTTGGGTACAACTCTTCGGTACTCGAACCAGAAATCAAAAATATCTCCTAAAAGATATAGTTCTCCAACATCATCGCTAATGCTATCGAGCCAACTATTGAACAGTTTTTCGCGAGGAAGACTTTCGCTTAAGGTTGGCAAGCCCAAATGCAAATCCGATGCAAAATATATCTTTTTGTTGCTGGTCATACTATTTTAAAGCCTCGGCAAGAGCCTTTTTAAGATTGTTTCCGTAAAGGTTTTTGCCAATTATTTCATGGTTTTTCCCAATTAGATAGTTGGCTGGAATTTGCTGAACGTTATAGAGCATTGCCGCTTGAGAGCCATTTACATCTCCTTCACAAACACTAATCCATGGCAAATTTGCCGATTCAACTGCACTTATCCATTCATCACGGTTTGCATCAAGGGCAACCTGATAAATCTCAAATCCTCTACCCTTATACTGCTTGTAAATTTCAAGGAGTTCTCTATTGTCCAGAAGGCTATTGGTGTTTCCTGAAAGCCAAAAATCCAAAAGCACAACTTTGCCTTTTAAACTCGACAATTTAACTTTTAAGCCATTCTTGTTGGGTATCTCTAGTTCTGGTATAGTAATTTCAGACTGAGATATTAGTTCCTTAAGTTGATTATCCCTAATCGCTTTTTCAATTCGCTTAATCTCATCAACCATTCCTTTTGTATACTCAGATTCTGGATATAATGCTCTCCATGCCGAAGCAACCGTTTTTAGAGTTACCAAATCATCCGAACTGTTAAATACAAAAAGGTTATCGTTGTACTTTTGGTAAATAGCCATTACATTGGCTTTCGACATAGGGTTGTCTTTGATAAACTTTAGGTTAAATTCCTTTTGCGCTTTAATTGTTTGCTCAAATTCATCTTCAAGTCTAGTCTTTTCTAGTTCGCTTTCTGATTTAACATACTTAGCTCTCAGTTCATCAACTTTTATTTTTGATTTTGCAAATTCCACTGCTAAGGTTTGCACTTTCGATGACCCAATAGAGCCAGTAACAGTGTAATCTAACATCGCTTTTGAGTCGAACTTTACATTAATTACCTCTCCTTGCTCAGCAAGTAGAGTTATTGCACCTCCATTACGTATGCCGATACTATAGAAAGTAGGTTCTACTCCCTGTTTAACCTTGAACTTTTTGGTGCTTTCACCTGCAGATATTCTTACAGAATCCAATACAACAGTTTGTTTGAAATCCAAGCGAGAAAAGTATAGCATGTTTTGGTCCTGCGACACAACATTTACTTTAATTGTTACTCCATCCTTATTGCTGCACGATGTGCTAAGGACCATAAAGGCGATAATAACCCCAATAAAACTTGTAAAACGACTCATAAATTTTCCGTTTGAGTTTAATGAAAGGCAAAATTAACCAATCATTCGTAATTTCAAACTTTTGAAATAAAGTTTAACTAATCCATCGTTTTGACAACTCCGTGTACAATGGCTAAAGGCTTAGCTTAATTTTTAAATCATCAACTTATTTGAATTATCTTAGCGTGTAAATTTAGATGTAATGGAACTGTTCGAAAAGCCCAAGGGTTCATATATTAGTTTTTTCAGCAATAAGGTAAAGATGCATGGTGGAATCAACCTTGCACAAGGTATTCCGGGTTTTAATCCACCAACGGAATTGATTAATGAGTTGAATGCCATTTCACACACCAATATTCACCAGTATGCTCCCGGCTTGGGTAATTTAAATTTACTTGAGTTGATAGCCCATAAGTACAATGTAGAAACCGGAAATCTGCTTGTTGTGCAAGGTGCTACCGAGGGTTTATCGTTAGTGTATACCTATCTGCAAAAACTTATTGGGAAAGATTTCGCTGTTTTGGCTTTCGACACTGCTTATGAGAGTTACAGCAAGTTGCCAGAGATTTTTGGTCAGCCTTTTATTGCGTTCCCGTTAGCCGATGATGGCTCATTCAATGCCGAGGCGTTATCAGCAGAGATTATCAGCAAAAATGTAAAATTGATTTTTGTGAGTTCTCCCGGAAATCCTTACGGAAAGGTGTTTTCGAAAGTTGAAGTTGATGCCTTAGTGGAACTTTCCGGTAAATTGGGCTTTTACTTGGTTTTCGATTCTGTTTACGATGAGCTTTACTTCAATGAACCTCCTTATATCCCCGTAAAATCGGTAAATGAAAGGTTATTTATTGTGAGCAGTTTTTCCAAATCGCTTTGCATAACTGGCTGGCGAATTGGTTATATCATTCACGATAAATTTCACGCTGCTGGTTTGCAATCCGTTCACGATTATATTGGCCTATGCGCGCCATCTTTGCTACAGCAAGCGCTTGCCAACTATTTGGAAAAGTATAATTACGCCGAGGATTTTAAGGCTGAATTCAGGCGAAATATAACCCCTTCGTTCCAATCTTTGAGTAAAGTTCTGAATGAACAGGGTTTTCAAATACCCAAAATTGATGGTGGCTGTTTTATTTGGGCAGAACTGCCCAAGGGGTTTGAGGATGGATTTCGGTTTGCATCAATGCTGTACGATGAGAATAAGGTGGCTGTAATTCCCGGCGAGCATTTTAGCGCCAGTAAGGCCAATTGGATTCGTTTTAATATTGCTCGGCCTATGAACGAGATTATGGCTGCCGAAAAGGAACTTACTCTTTTTATGCAAAAGCATAAAGGATGATTACTGCAATTACCATAATACTCTCCCTGTTATATGCAATTCTATTGCTCTCGCTACTTATTGGTCTGCTGAGAACTTTGAATTGCCATGTGTTTGATGAAAACGCCGATGGGGTTAGCGTTATTGTTGCATTTAGAAATGAGGCGGAGAATCTTCCAGAACTCATAAAATCATTTAATTCACAAACCTTGCCTGTTAACCAATGGGAGGTGTTTTTTGTTGACGATAACTCCTCCGATTCAAGCATTTCGGTTATCAACTCAAGTCCAAAAAACTTCAACTTTAGGTTGATTCAACTTTCTGGTGTTGAGGGTAAAAAGCGGGCAATAATCGAAGGTGTTAAGAATGCTAGGTATAATTTAGTAGCAATTACCGATGCCGATTGCATTCCTTCAAAACTTTGGCTCTCTAATTTGGTTGAATATGGTGATGTGGCGCAGATTCAACGAACCGTTATTGTTAAGACCTCCAACTCCATTGTAAATATGTTTGAGGCGCTGGATTATGCATCGCTTATGGCTGTATCGGCGGGTTCATTCGGATTGGGTAGACCAGTTATTGCCGCATCGGCAAATTTGGCTTTTAGGAAGGATTTAGTAGATATTAATGAGGAAACTCTCCGCACCGATATCTCCTCCGGCGACGATATGTTTTTGCTGCATACAGCAAAACGAAATAAGGCCAACAAATTGATGTTCTATTTAGGCGCAAACGGATTTGTTACAACAAAATTCGAGGGTGGTTTTCTCGGATTTATTCATCGTCGTAAACGTTGGGCATCTAAAGCATCGGGCTATAAGGATTTCGATACAATTCTGGTTGCCTCGGTTGTATTCCTTTTCAACTTGTCGATAGTACTTTTGGCTTTGTGTTCTTTATTGGGATTCGCATCAATTTATAATTTGCTGATAGCCTTGCTTGTTAAAACATTTGTGGATTTTCCGCTGCTTTTTGTTTTTCTAAAACGAACAAAACAGCTAAAATTGATGCTTGTTTTTTTACCTTTACAGTTCATTTATCCATTTTACATTAGCTATTCGGCCATTGCCGGATTATTTGGAGGACAAATTTGGAAAGGAAGGCAGATAAATTAGAGGAAATAGCCCGTAGCGGTTCGCCTTGGCAAATCGCCATACGAAGGTTGTTGTCCGATTGGGTTGCTGTTGTATCGCTTGTTTTTATTGGCGTTACTGCTATTATTGCATTGCTGGGATATCTTATTGCTTCCGATTCAACACCATACTCAAACAGTCAGCACCTTGAGTTAACAACCTGCAAGCCAGGCTTTAAGGTTCAAATGCTGCAGGCGCATAAACAGGAGGATGTGCTGGATAGAACTTGGATTGGGAAAATGATGTACGGCGAGGAGTTGCCCTATAAGGAAATCCCTTTGAATAGTTACCGGTTTATTGATGGCTATATTGAGGTTGAGGAGTACAACCCAATTCCAGAATCAACACCTATTGTTGCCAAGCATTCGTTGGTAAATGTTATTTACCGTATTCATCCCGATTTTAAGCCAGAATACACATTAGATTCGGCTTATTTTACCTTGGCCAACGGCCAAAAAATATCAAGGCCGATAGTTGAATTGCAGCAGCAAGTGCAGTCCGAAAATATTGTAAATCGTAAGTTTATTCTTGGTACCGACCGTTTTGGTCGCGATTTATTCAGTAGGTTGATTATTGGTGCACGCGTATCGCTTTCCGTTGGATTTATTGCGGTAGGAATTGCTCTTATAATAGGCATTGTGCTAGGAGCCTTGGCTGGATTTATCCGTGGTTGGGTTGACGATGTAATAATGTGGTTTATAAACGTGGTGTGGAGCGTTCCAACCCTGCTTATGGTTATTGCGCTTACAATGGTTATTGGAAAAGGTTTTTGGCAAATATTCGTGGCGGTAGGACTAACTATGTGGGTCGATATGGCCCGTGTGGTTCGTGGACAAGTGCTCTCAATTCGCGAAAAGGAGTTTGTTGAGGCTGCAACTGTACTTGGATTTAGTAGGTTTAGGATAATATTCCATCATATACTCCCCAATATTTTTGGCCCAATAATAATAGTATCGGCAAGTAATTTTGCCACGGCAATTCTAATTGAGGCTGGGTTAAGTTTCCTTGGAATTGGTGTGCAACCACCAATCCCCTCGTGGGGGACAATGATAAAGGACCATTACGGATACATAATAATGGATAAGGCCTACCTAGCCATACTGCCAGGTTTGGCTATTATGCTACTTGTGCTTGCATTCAACTTGCTGGGTAATAGTTTGCAGGATGCTTTGGACCCTAAGTCTGTGGAACGAAAGTAGATTTTGGTTTTTCACTTGCAGTGTTGCAAATACTCTTGCTTTTATTATTTTTACTGTCTTTATCAAAATAAACTAAATCAAACTTAATTTTTTACAAATGGAAAATCAAACAAACACTGAAATTGCGAAAGAGTCAATTGAGATTGAGAAAGAAGGTCTTATGCATTTATTTGAAACTAGAAAGTGGACAATGTTTTTGTCGGTTCTTGGTTTTATTTTTATTGGATTAATGATGCTTGCTGCATTAGCTATACTTACAGTCGGTTCAGGTGGTTTAGGTTTTGGCTTTGGCATAATGTTTTTTATAATGATGCTAGTTTTTATTGTAATTTATTTCTTTCCAATATATTACCTGTTCAAGTTTTCAGAATTATCGAAAATAGCCTTGGCAAATAAAGATAATGTTCAATTAACAAATGCCTTATTGTATTTGAAAAAGCATTATAAATATATGGGTATACTTACCATTGTTGTGTTGAGTCTTTACCTTCTAATATTTATTTTGGCTGGCGTTGCAGGAACTATGTCGTCGTTGTTTTAACAAGTTATTCCCAGCGAATATATTGCCCGCATATTATGCGGGCTTTTTTGTAACTTTTATTCAGTTTAGTCAAAACATATTGACTTTTAGTCAATTTTTCGCCAACTTGTTAGTTAAATTTATTTGATTTGCTCAAATGCTCAATTTGAATTTATGGAATCAATTCGAAAGATTGTGAGTAGAATTTTCAATACATTTTGGCTTAGCAAGAATGAGTATGGGCTTCCTAAGGCTCTAAAGCGCTACAACAATTCGGATTATGTAATACAGGAAAAGGCAAAATTCATCTTCTACCTCTCAATTATTCTTGTTCTCACAATGGTTTCGTTGGTATTGCTTACAATTTATATTCAAGTAAAGAATCCTGTTTATGGAGGGCC
>JAEXVC010000184.1 GCA_023406715.1 Bacteroidota bacterium
GTTAAAATCTTTACGTTGCTCGGAATGTATAAGGTCCAAGAACATCTTGCCGTCCAATTCGGATTTTGAGAATCCCACAAGAACCTGAAAATTATTATTGGAGTCCACCACATAACCATCCTCGCTAAGGGTCATTGCAAGCAATGCTTGGTTAATGGCATTGGTAACCACCTCCAGTTCCACATTCTTACGCGACATTTCCTCCTGAGTGGCCTGCATTTCCTCCATATTTTGGCGCATTTCCTCCTCCTGAGCGGCCATCTCCTCGCGTTGCTGCTGCGATTGCTCCAGCAATATTTTAGTGCGAATGCTATTCTTAACTGAGAATAGGGTTGATGCAATGCTCTCGCCTATCTTCTCAACAAACTCAACTTCATGCAGGGTAAACTCCTTGAACGAAGCAATCTCTAAAACCCCGAAAATATTGTCCTCAAGCTTAAGTGGTACAATTAGTAATGAAGTAGGAGTTGCTTCTCCTAGACCAGATGTTATGGCTATATAATTCTCTGGAATTTCTTTAAGATGAACGGTTTGCTTCTCTAAAGCACAAGTACCCACCAAGCCTTCGCCTAGCTGAATTACTTTATCGATGAATTTCTTCCGGTTGTATGCAAATGCAGAGAGAAGCTCTAGATAGCGGTCGGAGTCAGACTCGTTGTAAATAAATATTCCGCCCTGATTCGCATCCAAGTAATTTACTAGATTTTGAATAATACTATCGGCCAGAATATTAAGGTTGTTATTGTTCTGACGGAGTATATCGCCAAACTTTGCCAAGCCAGCGTTGGACCAACTACGGATATCGTCCTCCTGCTTACGGCGCATCTCCTCGTCGTTGGCATGCTTAAGGTTATTGCGCATGTCAAGTAGCGCATTGCCCAATTCATCCTTGTTACTGAGCGGTTTATACTGAAAATCGAGCTTATTCTTACCAATTTCGCGAGCAAACTCGGTTGTTTGCTTTAGTCCATCAATCAGTTTATTTAGGGAGCCAACCATTGTCCCAATCTCATCGTTTGAGTCAATTTTGAGATGATTAGGAATATCGCCATTGGAAAGTTGACGCAGCTTTATATTTACCAAATTTACATTCCGAACAATGGGGTTAATCATCACCCGTACCGCAAGAGCCGCGACAATTGCTGAAAAGAATATGATTAGTATCAAGACTCTCCGATTATTGAGGAGTGGAGCTAGCACCTCTGAAGGACTAACTGATACCGCAATATAAGCGTTATATGGTTCGTAGTATTTAAAGCAGAGCAAGCGTTCCTCGGTTGAGTTGTCTGTAAAGTCGGTATAAAAGAAACTTCCCTGCTTATCGGCCTTTGCTTTAAGCTGGTTAATGGCTGAAAGTGATAAGCGCTGTCCTTCGCGAAGTATATGAACCAAATACTCACCATTACTTGATATTATGCAAGGAAAATCGGAGTTGTAGTATGCGGGACTCTGGAAGTAAGGTTTTAGTTCCACCTTATCGTCTGTGGTAAATCCGCGTCCAGTTCTCTTTTCAACAACATCAATAATCTGAATGGTTTTATCGATATAAACACTTGCCTGAAGTTTTGCTGCCTCAAAAACTCTACGTTTTGACATAAAGTTTAAGGTCAACCCTGCAAAAACGAAAAGAATGGCTATTGAGGGAATAACAAAGAGTTGTACCCGCTGACCAATTTTTATGTTTTTTAAAAGCTTCATTATTTATCCGATAATTCGTTTGCTACTATTTTTTTACATAAGCCTGTCCAAGTCGCTCAAACTTATTTGCCCATGGGCCAAGAATAGTTTCGTGCATGCCAAGCAACAAAACACCCTTGGGGTATAAATTGGTATGGTAAAGTTCAAAGACCTTATTCTGTAACGCATAGTTGAAGTAAATAATTACGTTGCGGCACAGAATTAAATCGAATTTTGCAAAGAATATGTTTCCATCCACAACCAAATCGTGCTTACGGAAAATGGGCTTTTCGGTAAGGAACTTCTTCATTGTAATGGTATCCTTCACCTTATCAATATCGAAATACTTTTCGTATGGAACCTCGTTGTACTCCTCAAAGTTCAAGGGGTTTTGCTTGATAACCTTGTCGAAATTATCCAAATATCCTAGGTTAAACCGGTACTTATAAACCCCCTGCTTGGCAGCGTCGAGCACATCCACATTAAGGTCGGTTGCAAAAAGTTTAGCTTTATCGAGCATTCCCATCTCGTTAAGCAGAATCATCATGGAGTAAACCTCCTGACCAGTGGAACATCCAGCATGCCAGATATTGATTGTTTTGTTGTTCTTGAAGCGCGGAAGAATTCTTGACCTAAGCAGGTGCCATACAGGTGGGTCGCGGAAAAGCTCGGTGGTATTAACGGTAATCTCCTTAACTATTTTCTCCAAGAAAACTTTATCGACCCTGATTGTGGTGATGAGGTTGGTTAAATCGAGGTTGTAATCCTCCAAAATTTTCTGCAAGCGGCGCTTCAAGGATTTATCCGAGTATTCGGAAAAATCATACTTAGAAACACTTTTTATTGATGTAACAAAATACTGTAAATCCTGGTCGGTTACCTGCATACTCATCTACTTAATACTAGCTAATACTACCTGTAACAAGATACAATAACAAAGATAACTTTTATTTTGAATTGTTAAAGGTAAAAATTGTTTACTAATCGACAAAAGCAATGCTGAAATATATTCAGTTTTGCAGACCTAGCCAAACCCCAACGGTAAACTTACAAAATTCTTTGACAAAAGGATAAAAACTAGATGTGGAATAACACAAACGATACTCCAAACAGGCAAAATAAAACGTTTAACGGTAGTTTAAGATTACTCTATAAGACTTAGACTTTTTGTTCCACTACAGTCCTTTCTCTGGAATCAACTCAAAGCTAATTAGCACAGGGTTATGGTCTGAGTGCTTAAAGTTTAGGTTCTCTGCTGTACAATTTACCATGCGTACATTGGGCGACAGCAAAAAGAAATCGAGTATGCCTGTGTAATTTCGACCTGGGGTATAAGGCTCGTTCAGGTAGCGGTTAGTGGGCTCGGTAGAGTCGTAAGCCCACGTCCAGCCAATAGGCATAAAACTTTCGCCTATGTTGGTAAGCTTAAAAAATGGCACAGCGTAATTATCGCCAAAGGTGGTCAGCAGAAAATTGGGCGGAGACTGATTCCAGTCGCCCCCAACCACAACGTAGTTTCCTTTTTCGTACTCCTCCACCACAAACTGTTTCAAAAAAATCATCTCCTGTTTTTTGAGCGAGCCATCGTCGAAAGCGGAGTTATGGGTATTTACTAGGATAAACTCTTTTCCATTATTGACTGGGTAGCGATTTACCAGCATACACCTACGCAAATTAAACAACCTAACTGGCCAAGAGAACTGACCAGGATACTGGTATCGGAATGATTTTTCAGGAACTGACTGGCTATAAGTTACAACCCCGGAAAGCACCCCTCCCATTGGATTGGACAGTGGAATAGGCACAAAAAAAGCATTGTAGTTATAGCCCACCGAACTCTGATAGTCTAGGGCTTTAACTATTGTAGCGGTTTGATTCATCCCATAAGTTCTATGTGAATCGAAATCAACTTCTTGTAATAAGAAAAAATCTCGATATTTATGTCGATCCAAAAATGCAGTGATTGAATCTAAATTCAGGAGTGTGCGCTCTTTGGTATCGCGAACTTTTGTTCCCTCATCGTAGAAAAAGTCCATATTATCGCCTAACCCTGCATAGCCAATATTCCAAGTTAAAGCGGTTAGGGTGTCGCCAACTGAAATGGTATCCGGCGACTCGGATGCCCAAACACTCAGTTTTGGTTCTGGATTATAGTAAGTTAGCGATGCGTAGGCTATAAGCAACCCAAATAGCACCAGCAAAAATGCAATCAAAATTGCAAGGTAACGGAATATTTTTCTAACCATTTCAGATTGAGTATTTATGTGAGTAAAATTAATAAAATCTGAACACAAAGCAAAGGCTAGTTTGGTGGGTATCATTTTAATATCTATCTTTGAAACGTTAAAGAAAAAAATCCTATGAAGTTTGGAGTTGTAATATTTCCGGGGTCTAACTGCGATAGGGACACCGTGTATGTACTAAAAGATATCCTTGAACAGGAAGTGGTTACACTTTGGCATAAGGAAACCGATTTTGATGGGAATATCGATGTGATTATACTCCCTGGCGGTTTCTCCTATGGCGATTACTTGCGTTCGGGTGCTCTGGCAAAGTTCTCTCCAATTATGAATAGGGTTATTGAGTTTGCCAATAACGGAGGTTATG
>JAEXVC010000215.1 GCA_023406715.1 Bacteroidota bacterium
AAAATTAAAAGGAGAGATAACCCTTTCGGGTGCATTTGCCCTTTACCCTTTGGCAGTAAAATGGGCCGAGGAATTCAAAAAAATTCATCCCGATGTTAAAATTGATATTTCGGCAGGTGGCGCAGGAAAAGGGATGACCGATGTTTTGAACGGAATGGTCGATATTGGGATGGTTTCGCGCGAGATTTATCCTGAGGAGGCAAAGAAAGGTGCGTTTGGCCTTGCTGTTGCAAAAGATGCCGTAGTACCTGTTGTAAACGCCAATAATCCTATTATTACGGATATTCTTGCCCAAGGACTAAAACCCGAAATTGCAAATCATATCTGGATTACTGGCAAAGTAAAAGTTTGGAACCAAGCATTTACCTCCAAAGTTAAAGCACCTATTCACGTTTATACCCGTTCCGATGCTTGTGGTGCAGCAGAGGTGTGGGCAAAATTCTTTGGAAAAAAACAGGAAGATTTGCTCGGTAGCGGTGTGTATGGCGACCCAGGATTGGCACTAGCAGTAAAGAAAGACCAACTGGGAATTGGGTTCAACAACATTGGCTATGCCTATGATTATAAAACCAAACAGCAGGTGGCTGGAATTAGAGTTTTACCACTCGATTTGAATAAAAACGGCAAAATAGATGAGGATGAAAATTTCTACGATTCGATGGATAAACTAATTGTCGCAATTGCCTCAGGCAAATATCCATCACCACCAGCCCGTGAACTTTACTTTGTAACAAAAAATCAACCTCAAAAAAAGGTAGTTGTTGAATTTATCAAATGGATATTGTCCGAAGGGCAAAAGTATGTGCTCGAAACAGGATATATCAACCTACCCAAGGAAAAAGTTTTGGTAGAGATTAAGAAACTATGAAAAGATTAAAATACAGACTTTTAAAAGAAAAATTAGCCCGGCGTTATATGCTGGGCTTAACCATTTTATGCCTTACAATCCTTTTTGTTATTGGACTTGTATTACTCTCCAAGGCATTTCCAGTATTTAGGGATAAGGATTTGTTTAAGGTTTTCTTCACAAGCGGATGGCGGCCATTTAAGGGCGAATATGGATTCCTTACCTTTATTTTTAGCACACTAAACATTACGTTCATTGCTATTATAATTGCATTGCCATTCTCGTTGCTTACATCAATATACTTGAGCGAGTACTCTAATAGCAGAATTAAAAAATTATTCAACCCAATAATCGACCTTTTATCGGGAATACCACCGGTAATATATGGTGTTTGGGGCACGCTCACGGTTGTTCCGCTCATCTCAGAAAAGATAGCCCCACATTTTGTCGATTTCTCCACAGGCTATAGCGTTTTGGCTGGTGGAATTGTGCTGGCAATAATGATTACTCCGCTGATAATTAGTATTACCAACGAAGTTTTTGCCGCAATTCCCAAAGATATTAGAGAAGCATCGTGGTCGTTGGGTGCTACCAAGTGGGAAACGGTGAAAAAAGTTGTTCTGCGAAAATCGTTGCCGGGAATAATAGCGGCTGTTGTTTTGGCAATCTCAAGGGCATTTGGCGAAACAATTGCGGTATTAATGGTTTGCGGGAATGTAACTGAACTGCCAGCATCAATTTTTGACTCTTGTTACCCTTTACCAGCATTAATTGCAAATAACTATGGCGAAATGATGTCGTTACCCGAATACGAAGCAGCGCTTATGTTTTCGGCACTTCTGCTTTTTATAATTATAGTCATTTTTAATGCGGGGTCAAGGTTGATTTTAAATAGAGTTAGTAAAAGGTATCAGCAATGAGAAAACTAGAAGAAAAAATATTTAAGGTACTGATGATTATATCGTCGCTTGTGATTATGTCGGTACTGCTATATATTTTGTGGATTATTATCCGAAGAGGCTTGCCATCATTAACTTGGGATATGGTTTCGAAAATTCCATCGGGTGGATTTTACCTGGGTAAAGAGGGCGGAATTCTTAACGCAATTGTCGGCTCACTATACTTGATATTTGGCTCTGTACTGATTAGTACCCTAATAAGTTTACCAGTTGCTCTGTATATCAATTTCTTAATCAGCAAGAAATCAAAATTCTCCAGCCTTGTCCGATTTTCATTCGACATACTTTTTGGAATTCCATCCATTGTTTATGGTGCCTTTGGGTTTATGGTGATGATATACTTGGGGATACAAGCCTCATTGCTTGGGGGGATAATTGCAGTGTCGTTACTTATAATTCCAATAATGGTTCGTTCCATTGATGAAGTTGCGGTATATGTTCCCAAAGATTTAATTGAAGCACCTCTATCGCTAGGAGCAACAAAATTTGAAACATTGAAAGTGGTTGTTAGGCAAATTCTACCAGGAATAACAACTGCAATTTTGCTAGCGGTAGGCCGAGGCATTGGCGATGCAGCCACAGTGCTTTTCACCGCGGGTTATACCGATAGCATTAACCTCTCGCCCACTCAACCAGCAGCAACCTTACCATTGGCGATATTTTTCCAGTTAAGTAGCCCAATAGAGGAGGTACAAAACAGGGCTTATGCAGCAGCACTTATCCTAACAATTATAATTCTGGTTATCAGTTTTTCGACCCGATATTTTGGTAATAAACTTTCGAAATCGAAAGTGTAAAGTTTTTAAGTTTTAAATAGATAAACAGACCGTAAAATGAAAGAGATACTAAACGAATTGGTTGTGGAAAATTCAATAATAAACAAGAGCACAAGTAATGGAGGAAATATAATTCCTCATCTTTCAGTCAAAGACCTAAACGTATTTATTGAGGGTAAACATATTTTAAAAAATATCAACTTGGAAATACCCGATAAGAGTATTACCTGTATAATTGGACCTTCGGGGTGTGGAAAAACAACACTGCTCCGCTCCTTCAATCGCCTGCACGATGACTCCGCGGATGTTAAAGTTACAGGTCATGTTTGGATTGATAATGAGGATATATATGGTTCAAATGTTGAAGTCACCCACATTCGAAAAAAAATGGGATTGCTGGCTCAACGCCCAACAGTGCTACCCATGAGCATATTCGACAATATTGCATTCGGGCCACGTTTGTATAAGCGGCACAGCAGAAGAGAACTTTATAGAATAGTCAAAGAGCAACTAACAAGCGTTGGGCTTTGGGAGGAAGTTAAGGATAGGCTTAAATCTCCAGCCAGCAAATTATCTATTGGACAACAACAACGTTTATGCCTTGCCAGAGGATTAGCCGTTGAGCCCGAAATAATTCTAGGCGATGAAGCCACATCGGCTCTTGACCCAATATCTACAACAACCATTGAGGAACTCTTCGTTAAAATGAAAGAGCAGTATAGCATTGTATTGGTTACACACACACTAAGGCAGGCAAAGCGTATTGCCGATTATGTGGCCTTTATGTATTTGGGCGAACTTATTGAATTTGGCCCTGCCGATGAGTTTTTCAAGAACCCCAAGAACGAACTAACAAAAGGCTATCTTGAAGGTAGTTTTAGCTAATAATATCTTAGAGAAATTTGCATAAGCCATAGCGAAATCTATGGCTTTCTTCATTTTATTTTCTTCAAAATATCAGTTTGATAAATAGTGTTAATTATCAGCAGAAATAACCATCCTATTAAAACATATTTAAACCAATCAATAATTAAAAAGTCCGATAGTTAAATTGGATGGAATACCGGTCTACCATTTAAAATTTATTCAACAAGAGCCAAAACGTATTGGCTTTAGATGATTATTAAACAAATTAAAAAATAAAAAAATGGATTTGATTTCTGAGAACCCTAATCCCTCGGTTTCCAAAAGGATTTGGAAACCAGCCATTGCTGCTGGATTAATATCTCTATCTTTTATAGCCTTAGAAATTCTCTGGACACGAATTTTCTCCGCAGAGTATTTCTACACTTTCGCTTTTCTAGTACTTTCGCTATCCATTCTGGGAATGGGTATTGGTGGACTTGTAATCAGGTTATGGCCAAGATTGAGCGAAGAAAAGCATTTGTGGTTTTACCTTTTATTGGGCAGCATTATATCGGTAGTTGCACCAATTGTTGTTCTACATTTCGACCTTGACTTCACCTTGCTTTTTAGCAGTAAAGCGATGGTTGGGAAAATTGCATTGGTAGTTCTTTTGCTTAGTATCTCATTCCTTTTCGGAGGGATGTCACTGAGCCTGCTTTTCAAGAAGAACCATAGCCAAATGGATAAGATTTATATGGCAGACCTAATTGGTGCTGGAGTTGGTGTGATATTGGCAATTATTCTGATGAACCTGCTTCAGGTACAAAAAACTGCCTTTTTGGTTAGTATTCCATCGCTTATTGTTGCTTTTATATATGCAAAACGGTGGTATAAAATTGCACCTGTTGTACTAATAATCGGATTATTCATTGCTTTACCTCAAGCGGAAAAATGGTTGCAAAAGCAACGTCAGGAGCGCTTTGAATTAATTCATCAGCACTGGGATGCAATGGCTCAAGTAAAAGTGCTAAAAGTTAACGAGGAGCAATACTACGCCGTTATCGACAACGCAGCACACTCGCCAGCATACCGATTCGATGGCAATTTTAATGTTCCTGATAGCCTGAAACCTATGCCCGGCTATCCTATGAGATACTTCGTAAAACGCACTCCTAACTGCAATCTTCTTGCACTAGGAGCAGGAAGCGGTGGAGATGTTTTAAATGCGTTAAGCTCAGGAGCAACGGAAATTCACGCTGTAGAAGTTGTTCCGTATATGAACAAACTGATGACCGATGGATTTCTATATGATATAACCGGGAAAATCTATAGTCACCCAAATGTTAAGGTTATTACTGAGGATGGACGCTCATACGTTCGCAGATTCAACAATAAGTTTGATATAATTTACGCAGTAAGTTCAAATACCTTTGCATCGTTAGCATCGGGAGCCTTTGCACTGGCCGAAAACTACCTTTTCACCGAAGAGGCCTTTGAGGATTACTACGATGCAATGACCGATGATGGAATACTTTTCCTCGACCACCAATTCTATATTCCACGACTTGTATCGGCAGCAAAACAAGCATTGCAGAATAAAAACATTGCAAACCCAAATGAACACATAGTCGTACTGCATTCCTATATGGCAAATCGTAAACTTATGCTTTTCAGCAAAAATCCTATAAAGCAGGAATGGATTACTGAGGGTTTAGCAGAAATTATGCAAGGCGAAAAACCATATATGGTTGTGGAATACCCAAATCCAAACGATTCCATAAAGCATAATTTGATTGCCGAGATTATGAACAAGGGATGGGAAAATGTGCAGGATACTGTTGCAATAAATATCTCGCCAAACACCGATAACCAACCTTTTGCTGCGCAAATGGGTTTGCTTAAAAATGTTGATTTCTCCAAACTTGACAAAATATCGCCTTTCGAATTTAGGGGATTCCCTCTTGCAAAACTTTTGATTTTTATAATTCTTGCAGTAGTTGCCCTTATTGCAATTCCAATCAACCTTATTCCCTTCTTCAAAAAAGGTAAAAAATTAACACTACAAGGTTGGGGCTACTTTTTCCTTATTGGTGCAGCGTTTATGGCTATAGAAGTGATTCTTATTCAGCAATACACGCTTTTTATTGGCTCAGGGGTTTATGCCTTTGTGGCTATACTTTTCTCGCTTCTACTTGCATCGGGAATTGGCAGTAGGTTCTCTCAAAAATTTAAGCCAAGCATTGCATTCATTGGAATAGTTGCATGGATATTGCTCAATACTTTTGTATTCCAGCATTTACTATCAAGTTTAGGATTCATAACACTTACGTACAGAATACTAATTACCATATTACTTATTATTCCTCTTGGATTTTTTATGGGAATGCCATTCCCCAACGGAACAAAAAGGGTTGGAGATTTGGTTGACTGGGGCTTTGCAATTAATGGTGCAGCATCGGTTCTTGGCTCTACAGCCATTATGTTAGTAGCATTTTCGTTGGGTTACAACGCGGCACTGCTGATAGGGGCATTCGGCTACCTATTAGCAATGACATTAATGATATCGAAAAAAAGCTGGATTAGGTAATCGTTACAAGTAAAAAGGGCAACAAATGTTGCCCTTTTTTTATCAATACAACTATAAGTTTAATGTTATTCCTATCATTGTGAAGAATCGAGGCTGTGGAAGTTTAGAATTAAACCAACCTTGACTACCATTCCAGCCAAGACCGTTGGAATCCCAAGCTCCAGGCGACTCCCCCGAATTGGCTTCGCGAATACCAGGATGAAAGTAAACCGTATTGGTTAAATTAATAAACTTAACTTCGATGTTAAGCCCTTTATAAATCAAATCTCTCACCTGAATATTACCATCAATGGTCAAGTATGACGGAATTGTTCGGATTGGATTTGTTACAACAGTCTCACGTTCGCCAATAAATCGACCTCGCAAATTAATGGTCAAATGCTTTCCTATGTCTGCGGTTGTTCCAAAGTACAATTTACTGTGTGCCAAATCGCCAATAATTCCAGTTCCTGTAAGATTTCCATCAACATCAAACCGCTTTTCCTTCTCCGAAAGAATTGCCGAGTAATAAATCCAAGCATTTAAATTTTTAATGAATGATTGGGATATCTGCGTTCTCAAGTGCAAATCGAGTCCTGTAATTACACGCTCTCCAAGGTTGCTCGCCGATTGGTTATCGCCAACTATAGTATTGGTAATAATAACGCCATAGGCACTAACCAACGCGCTTATTTTTCCTTTTGTATAAACGGCAGATGCCTCAATGGTGCTCGAACGCTCAGGCTTTAAATTCTCATTACTACCGGAACCGCTCCATCCGCCATAAAGATTTCGCATTGTAGGTTCTTGGTATGCTTGCCCGTAAAGTAATTTTGCGGTTAAACTCTTAAAACTCCCAACATACCCCATACGTAAGGTTGTAGAACCGCCATACTGTGAATTGTAGTCGTACCGGGCACCAATATTTAGTGCATTACTACTGTTAAGCCTTAAGCGGCCTTGAAAATAAGCCGCCTCATCAATAATAAAAACCCTGTTATTATACCTATCAACATTTTGGGTTATTTGAGGATAAAGCAACGATGCATTGGTAAGAACACTGGGTGCAACATAATCGGAATAAACCGCATTATAATTACGTTCTAGGTTTTTATTTTCGTACTTAAGTCCAATATTAAATGAAACAATATCGCTTAAGGAAACATCAAAATCCTGAAAAACAGAAACACTCCGATTATAGGTAGACCACGATGAAAAATCAATACCTCGCACTGATTCACCAGCACCAACAACAACCCCAGCAATTGTTGAATCGACTGAACTATTATTGGTAGTGTTATACGCCTCTATAAATAATCCATCGTTGGTTATATCGCTTTTACGGAATCTAACCAATGTTCGTGAACTAATTTTTGATGTTAGCTGCTTAGAATACCTTGAGTATATACTAAACTCAGTTTGTGGCCAACGGTTCACAGTTTGAACCCTATCGGCAGGATAAACTGTTCCATAACCCGTACTTAAATTGTAAAAACTGGCACCCAGTTCCAAATCGTCCATATACAAACGAAAATCTAATGCTCGGTTTCGTTCAGGAGAAGAAAATAGGCCTCCAAGGTTCTTATTGTTTACCACATCGCCCCAAAGAGCAGGATTGGAGTAATGTTCATCTCTAGTCCAGTAAAAATCATTCGGATTAATAAATTCTTTTACATCGCCATCCTCAACTCTACCCGTAACGCTAAATCGAATATTGTTTCTTTGGTAAAAAACATTATAATCGCCAGTAAAATAATTGCTGGCACTTCGAAAACTCTGAAAACTAAGATGTGTACCATCTGTATCGGCAGTTTTCTTTGTAAGAACATTTATAACACCCATAAGTGCATTGGCTCCATAAACCGATGATGCTGGACCATAAAGAACCTCAACCCTTTCGATATTAGAAATAGGAATTGCGGCCATAATCTGGTCGGTATTAGTCCATAGTTGATTCTGTAGCATTCCATCAACCATAAGCAGATACGCCGTTCCCACCGAATTTCTAAAACCCCTCCAGTAATTTTTATAATAGGTATCGCCATAAGTTTTAACCATGTCCATTCCGGGTAAATCATCTAAAATATCGGATAACTTAATGTACCCCAAATCGAGTATCTGTTTTTGGCTTAATACAATTGTAGTTGCAGGTGCATCGTTTAATTTTTCTGAAATATTGGAGGCTGTAATAATTTCGATACTCATCAACTCCTCAAGCGACATGTTAAATATTTGATTATCCGTAGCCAAATCAACATCGATAATCAAATAGTTATTCGGGAAATCAAGGAATTCCTTGCTTACAGCAACACTTTTTGTTACACCCAAGTTTGATGTGAAAACAAGGGTATCGCCATAGGAAGAGTAAATCTGATAGGTTCCATCGTCCTTTGTTTGAGCAACAATCGACGTGCCCTCGATACCAACCGTAACTCCTTTTAAAGCATTTTTCTGTGAATCCGAAACTTTACCTTTCACAAGAATTGTTTGCGCTTCCACAATTGCAGAGAATAGTAAAAGCAAAAAAAGCGATGTAATACGTTTCATACTCACAATTGAGTTAATGGTCAAAAGTTAAGGTGATTTGTAATGTTTTCAAAAAATTATTTGACAAATAATCAGGTGCAATCAACCCAACAGTAAAATTCGATAGATTAAAAAACAATAATATCGGTGTCGAAATTTTTCAATTTGCCAAATTTCTTGCAGTTTTGCACTACAAACCGTAAACAATGGAAAGCAAACTTAATATTGCCATACTTGCAGGAGGAAACTCCTCCGAGGCAAACATATCGCTTAAAAGTGCAGCACAAATATCTGGTTGGATAGATGCCGATAAGTACAACTCTTTTACTGTTTTTATTAAAGGAACAAGGTGGGAGTTAAAGCACCCCGAACTTGGCGAGATTGAAATTGACAAGAACGATTTTAGCGCTACTGTTAAGGGTCATAAACTAAAATTCGATTGCGCATTAATTGCAATCCACGGCACACCGGGCGAAAATGGTTTACTCCAAGGCTACCTTGAGATGATGAATATTCCTTACACCACTGGAAGTGTTATGAACTCATCGTTCACCTTTCACAAGTACTACTGCAAGGAACTGGTTCAGGAAACTGGAGTTAACCTTGCAAAAGGAATCAACCTAAAACGTGGACAGAAATTTGACACCAACAATATCATAAAAACTTTAGGACTTCCAATCTTTGTAAAACCCAACGAGAGCGGTAGCAGCTACGGTGTTAGCAAGGTAAAATTTGCCGAGGACCTTTTACCTGCCATAGAAAATGCCTTTAAGGAGGATAGAACAATAATCCTGGAGGAGTTTATAAGCGGCAGAGAATTCACCTGCGGTGTTTTTAAATCCAACGAAAAGGAGATTATAATGCCTGTAACAGAGATAATATCGATGAACGAGTTTTTCGATTACGAGGCAAAGTACCAGAACAAGTCCAAGGAGGTCACACCAGCCGAAATATCGGAAACGCTCACCAAAAGAATACAGGAATTCTCCTCAAAAATATACGATAGGCTCGATTGCCGCGGAATTGTACGAGTCGACTATATAGTTGATAACGACAACATCTACTTCCTCGAAATTAACACCGTTCCAGGAATGAGCGAGGCCAGCATAATTCCTCAGCAAGTAAGGGCAATGGGTGGCAATATGCGCGATATGTTTACGCTTGTAATTGAGGATGCGGTAAGTAGAAAATAATTTTTGAATACTACTAAGCCAAGTTGTTCCTGTTCCTTAATGAAACAATATGCACTGTAACGCCCACAGCAATTACAATAAGCAATGCTTTAATCCACAGCGCTAGGCTTAACGTTATAACAGAGGTTAATATAGATATCCATAACAGCGCAATTGTAAACCATTTTACACGAGGCTCAATTGCCCTATTCTCTATATAGTTATGGATATAATGTCCAAGGAATTTATTCCCAATTAGCCAATTGTAAAGCCTATTGGAACTACGAACAAAGCAGTATGCCGATAGCAGCAAAAACGGAGTTGTTGGCAGTAATGGTACAAAAATACCCAATATGCCAAAACCCAGCGAGAGTAAGCCTATAATCAAAAGAAAAGCCCTTGTAACAGGGCTTAATTTTTTTACTGCCATGGGGCAAAACTAGTAAAAATTATTTTGCTGTTAGAAGTTGGAAGCAGGAAGATTGAAGTAATAAAACAGCGGAAAAACAAATCCACTAAATTCACTTTTTATGGCTTCCGTCGCAGAATGGTTTTGTTTTGGAATTGCCACAGGCGCAGAGGTAAACATCACCTTCGCCTTCGGGGGTTAAGTCGTTACCCTGAGTATCAACAATGTAGAACTTGCCGGTAATTTTTATTGGTCCAGTCTTGGACAAATGCAGCTTTGCTGCAACCTTCTTTTGCTCATCCATTGAAGTTACTCCTTATCTCTAAATCCAACCTTAAAGTGTGTTCCATCACAAAATGGCTGCCCATTGGAACTACCACAACGGCACAATGAAACCATCTTCATCGACTTTATCTCCTTACCCTCCGAATCTAAAAGTTGAAAGTTGCCAGATACCAGAACAGGACCATTGGGCATAACCTGAACCTTTACAGGTTCAACACCAAAATCGGCTGCTTGCTCGCTCGTTAAATCCTTAACGGCTTTTTTGGATGTTTCGGCAGCGTTTTTTACTGGGTCGTTCCACATAAACATCAGTGCATTGGTAGGGCACTCGTTCACAATCTCAATAATCTGCCTTGTTGTACCACCTTTCATATCAACCCAGGGTCTTTTACGCGGGTTAAACACCGATAGTAACTTGGAGTAGCATATTGATGCGTGCACGCACTCCGATGGTCGCCAAAAAACTGTAATCTCATCGCTCGAATACTTTCTATTGTCCTTTTCCATTGTAAAAACGCTTGTACTTGGTTAACGCAAGTATAAAATAGTTTGTTCATTAATGCTATAAAGATATTATAAAGGGATATAAATTCAAATTATCATCTAAACACATATCAAAATTTCAAAAAACACACTTTTTAAAACAACACCCCTGTATATTTTTATATTTTTAAAATATTTTTTCATTATTTTAAAAATACGCCCCCAATATTTTTATACATATTTAAAAATAATTTATTTTTGCAATGAAATAAAAACTAAACTATGGCTAAACAAAGATTCACCGCATTCAAAGAGGCTGTTAACAGAAACCCTCTAGAATTCAATGGAAACAAAGGCTCTAAGTATTCTGAAATATTTGGGGTTAATGTTTTTGATAGGGAGAAGATGAAACGCTACCTATCGGCCGATGCTTACGAAAGCCTAATCACTTCAATTGACGAGGGCCGACGTATCGACAGAAAAATTGCAGGCCAAGTTGCCGCTGCAATGAAAGCATGGGCAATGGAACAGGGCGCAACACACTACACCCATTGGTTCCAACCATTGAACGGAGCAACAGCCGAAAAGCA
>JAEXVC010000238.1 GCA_023406715.1 Bacteroidota bacterium
GTTCGATGCTGTTGGCGCGTTGGATGTTGAGGTGGCTGGTTTAACGTTCGATTCCAGAACGGTTGACCACGAATTTTGCTTTTTTGCAATAAAAGGTACCCAGGTTGATGGACATCAGTTCATTGCAACTGCAGTTGATAAAGGTGCTTCGGTGATAGTTTGTGAGTTAATGCCTGCTGAAACATCACCCAAAACAACCTACATCAAGGTTGAGGATGCATCGTATGCATTGGGTTTAATGGCCTCTGCATTCTATGGCAATCCTTCGGAGAAGTTGAGGTTGGTTGGTGTTACTGGAACAAATGGGAAAACTACCACGGCTACTTTGCTTTACAAGATGGCTGGACTATTAGGCCATAAATCGGGATTACTCTCAACCGTGGTGAACTACATTGGCGATACTGAGATTCCTGCCACACATACTACTCCTGACCAAATTCAACTTAACGCATTACTTGCCAGAATGGTGGCCGAGGGTTGCGAGTACTGCTTTATGGAGGTGAGTTCGCACTCTGTGGTGCAGAATCGTATTGCTGGGTTGATGTTCTGCGGTGGAATTTTCACCAACATTACCCACGACCATTTGGATTACCACAAGACTTTTGACGAATATATTAAGGCTAAAAAGCGATTCTTTGATAATCTTCCTACCGATGCTTTCGCAATTACAAATATCGACGATAGGAACGGAATGGTGATGCTTCAGAACACTAAGGCTAAAGTGGTAACCTACTCGTTGCGCTCAATGGCCGATATGCGTTGTCGCATAGTGGAAAGCCATTTCGATGGGACCCTTCTAAACCTTGATGGTGTTGAGGTTTGGACACGTTTGATTGGCGAGTTCAACGCGTACAACCTTTTAGCAATCTACTCAACGCTTATTAGCCTTGGTTTCGATAAGAGCGAAGTGCTTACCAAATTGAGCGAGGTAACTGCAGTTTCTGGTAGGTTTGAGTATATCAAGTCGAACAGCGGCATTTTTGCTGTTGTGGATTATGCGCATACTCCAGACGCTTTGGTGAATGTAATTGAGACAATTAAGAAGATTAAGGGCGACGACCAGCGTTTAATTACCGTAGTTGGTGCTGGCGGGAATCGCGATAAAACCAAACGCCCAGTTATGGCAAAGGTTTCCGCCGAGATGAGCGATATGGTTATACTAACATCGGACAATCCACGCTTTGAGGAGCCCGAGGATATTTTGAACGATATGAAGGCTGGGATTGATATCACCTTAACCCGCAAGGTTGTTACCATTGTGGATAGGAAAGAGGCAATCCGCACAGCTTGCCTTATGGCAAAAAAGGGCGATATAATTCTGGTTGCTGGCAAGGGTCACGAGAATTATCAGGAAATAAAAGGTGTTAAGCACCATTTTGATGATAAAGAAGTTGTAGGTGAAATATTTAATACGTTGTAGATATGCTGTACTATCTTATTGATTTTTTTCAACAGTACTTCGATATTCCTGGGTCTGGTTTATTCAAGTACATCTCGTTTCGTTCGGCAATGGCGTTCATATTTTCGCTATCTTTTGCCTTGCTAGTTGGGAAAAAGATTATCCGATTCTTACAGCGTCAGCAGATTGGCGAGGAAATCCGCAACCTTGGCCTCGAAGGCCAAATGCAGAAGAAAGGTACACCCACAATGGGCGGTATCATTATTCTGGCATCAATACTACTTCCGGTGTTGCTTTTTGCCGATTTGGCGAATATCTACATTATCATAATGATTTTAGCAACCATTTGGCTAGGAATAGTTGGCTTTGCCGATGATTATATTAAAGTATTCAAAAAGAATAAGGAGGGTCTTTCGGGGCGATTCAAAATTCTAGGTCAGGTTTCGTTAGGCCTTTTTGTAGGCTTAACAATGTGGCTTAGTCCAAGCATTGTGGTGCGCGAACCCGCCCCTAAAACTAAGGCTCCTACTCAAGTTGAAACGGTTGTAGCATCGGAGTATAATGGCGCTGAACCCGTAAAGGTTCTTAAGAGCGAGAAAACAACCAAAACAACCATTCCATTCTTCAAGAATAATGAGTTTGATTATTCAATGTTGAATCCATTTAAGGGAGAGTGGAGCGATATCATTACCTGGTTAATATTTGTAGTTGTTGTAATTCTTATTATCACTGCGGTTTCCAATGGTGCAAACCTGACCGATGGATTGGATGGATTGGCCACGGGCGTATCGGCGGTAATGGCCACAACGCTCGGTGTCTTTGCCTATTTATCGGGTAACGTTATTTACGCGGAATACCTGAACATCATGTACATTCCACATTCTGGCGAATTGGTGGTGTTTATGAGCGCATTTATTGGTGCTGCGGTTGGTTTCCTTTGGTATAACAGCTATCCAGCCCAAGTATTTATGGGCGATACAGGCAGTTTGACCATTGGAGGTATTATTGCTGTATTTGCCATTGTGGTTCGTAAGGAGTTGTTAATTCCTATTCTTTGTGGAATATTCTTGGTTGAGAATCTATCGGTGGTAATGCAGGTTAGTTACTTTAAGTACACCAAGAAGAAGTACGGCGAGGGTCGACGGATTTTCCTGATGTCGCCGTTGCATCATCATTACCAGAAGAAGGGTTACCCAGAGCCAAAAATCGTAACACGATTCTGGATTGTGGCAATTCTACTTGCAGTTATTACAGTAGTTACGCTTAAAATTCGATAATCATTTAATAAAAACAAATAGTATGAAGCGAATAGTTATACTAGGTGGAGGCGAAAGCGGTGCTGGTGCAGCTGTGTTGGCTCACAAGCAAGGTTTTGATGTTTTCCTTTCCGATTCGTCGGCCATTAAGCCCCGCTACAAGGAGTGGCTCGATAAGTACAGCATTCGCTGGGAAGAAGGGAAGCACACCGAGGAGTTAATTCTCAACGCCGATGAGGTGATTAAAAGCCCCGGTATTCCCGATAAAGCGCCTTTAATTGTTAAGATTCGCGAGAAGGCGATTCCAATTATTTCGGAGATTGAGTTTGCTGGTCGTTATACCAATGCCTACACGGTTTGTATAACTGGTAGTAACGGAAAAACCACAACCACTTCGCTTATTTATCATATGATGCAGAAGGCTGGGTTGAATGTTGGTTTAGCGGGAAACATTGGAAATAGTTTTGCCTATCAGGTGGCTGAGAACAACTTCGATTATTATGTGATTGAACTTAGTAGTTTTCAGTTGGATGGCGTTTACGAGTTCAAGCCCGACATCGCTATTTTGCTGAATATCACCCCCGACCATTTGGATAGGTACGATTATAAGATGCAGAACTACGTAGAATCTAAATTCCGTATCACTAAAAATCTTTCGGAGGACGATTGCTTTATTTTCTGCTCCGACGATGCTGTTACAATTGAGCAGTTAAAGCGTATTGTGCTACGCGCACAACAATTGCCATTCTCCATTAGGAGCAAGGATAACCAAACCTCATGGATTGAGAATGAGCATTTATTCATCAATTATGATGATAGCGATTTCTGTATGTCGATAAACGAATTGTCATTAAAGGGTAAGCATAATATTTACAACTCTATGGCTGCCGGAATTGCTGGTCACGTGTTGAACATCCGCAAGGAGGTGATACGCGAGTCGCTATCCGATTTTCAGGGAGTTGAGCACAGGCTTGAGCCTGTTTTAACCATAAAGGGTGTTAAGTATATAAACGATTCTAAGGCAACCAACGTGAATTCAACTTGGTACGCATTGGAAAGTATGGATACACCTGTGGTGTGGATTGTTGGAGGGGTAGATAAGGGCAACGATTACACCGAGTTGATGGATTTGGTTAAGGCCAAAGTTAAGGCGATTGTTTGCTTGGGTGTTGATAATGCTAAACTACATAAGGCCTTTGGCGATGTAATTAGCGTTATGGTTGATGCT
>JAEXVC010000007.1 GCA_023406715.1 Bacteroidota bacterium
AGAAGCCAATACTGCTTTATGATTTCCAACCACTATTGGACGTTGCAACACCTTAGGGTTTTCAGTAAAAATCTGAATCCACTCTTCGTCCGAAAAATTTTTGCCCTTTAAGTAAGTTTTATAGTAATCCTCCTGTGTTCTCACTAGTTGGAAAGGCTTTAAATTCGACTTTAAGAGTATCTCTTTTATATCATCAGCTTTTATGCCATCAGTTAAATAATTTTTAACCTCAAACTCTTTGGTTTTAGTTTTTAGGTAATCCAAACCCTCTCGGCTTTTTCTGCAACGTGGATTATGGTAAATCTTATACATCCCTTAATAAATTTGCTGAAAGATAGTAAAAATATAAACCCATTGCAACCAATAAAGTTTACACTAAAAGTGGTTGTGGTAGATTTAAACCGTCAATATTAGTTCTGTTTAATAAAATCTTATATTTTTAACCCTAGTTTTTATCAACAACCCTAAAGTTTGCGAATTTTCAAGCCATACAAAACGCTTATTTTTCTTACCCTAATAATGGTTGCACTATTAGGTGTGGCATGGTTTGTTCCAACTGGTGGAATTAAAATTGGCAATTTCGACTTACGATACCCTAGCATTGATAAAGTGAAATTGGCGGTTATTGGCGAAGTTCCTCAAAAAGTCATTGTAAAAATCAAAAAAGAACAAACGGCACGAACAGATAGCGCTTTGGTTAAAGTTGATGAAGCCAAGACCGATAGTTTATTGATTACTCAAGCTGTTGATTCTACTATAGAATCAAATCAACCAACACCATTAACACCTGAATTGCTTAAAAAAAAGTTAGTCCCCATTGAATTTGCCGATAACAATAAATCTGCACTTAAAAACTTTTTTGCTTGCTTGGCAGAGGGGAGAACAAAAACGGAACAAGTAAGGGTAATGCACTTTGGCGATTCACAGATTGAAGGCGATAGAATAACAATGTTTATCCGCTCGGCATTGCAAGCAAGATTTGGAGGGAATGGAGTGGGAATTATCCCTGGTTATCCTCAGAGTTATCAGCCTATGAATGTAAAGCATTCGGTTTCGGGCGATTGGCGCTACACTAGTTTGCACGATGGTGGCAATGAGGTTAGCCAATTCGGGTTGCTTGGTGGAATTACCCAAATAGAGGATGGCTCCAGTGGTGAAACTATTGAGTTCAAAAAAGTTGGAAATGATTCTAGGAGTAATCAATTTAAGCGCCTAAGGGTATTTTACGGTCAAAACGATTCCACCTATTTGATGGAACTAGGCGTGAATGAACAGATTGTTGATGCCAAAATGTTACCCAAAACCCAAAGTTTATCCGAACATAGGTTTAACATTCCTGAATCGTCCAAAAAATTAGAGTTGCAATTTAGCGGAATGGGGCCTTTAGCTGTTTATGGTGTTTCAATGGAATCCGAAAAGGGGATTTATGTTGATAATATTCCTCAGCGTGGCAGTTCTGGCGCCGTTTTCACAAAGTTTGATGTTGAGTTCTCAAAAACAATTTTTAATCTGCTAAATGTAAAACTTGTTATTCTGCAATACGGCGTTAATGTTGTTCCGGGAAATTTAGATAATTACAACTACTACGAGGAGATTCTTTACCGTCAGATTAAGGCTATTAAAGCATTCAAACCCGATGTTTCGGTTTTGCTTATTGGCGTTTCGGATATGTCGCGCAAGAATGATGATAAGTTTGAATCATACCCAAGTATCGAAAAGGTAAGAAATGCTCAACGTAATGCTGCCTTCAGAGCGGGAGCCGCATTTTGGGATTGCTACACCGCCATGGGCGGTAAAAACTCAATGCCCGAGTGGGTTAACGCAAACCCATCGTTGGCCACAAAGGATTTTACACACTTTAATTTCCGTGGAGCGAAACTAATTGCCGAGATGTTTACGGCATCGCTGTTGGATGAGTACTCGAGGTTTATATCGAAAAATAGTAGTAACTAATGCAACTAAAGCGAAAAATAAATGTGCGATTTTTGACTGCTGTAACAACAGTTGCAACATTTTTGCTCTTAGTAGGAATTCCACAAGCAACAGAAACAATGGTAATTAACAGTAAACTGAAACGATTAGCGAGGTTGAATAATTTAGGTTTGAACAGAATTATTTCATATCAAGATAATCCTAGTTTGCCAGTATATTCGAAGAACTCAGTTCCTTTTAAGATAGTTCACATTGGCGATTCGCATATTCAGGCAGGATTTCTCACTGGCGCGGTTCGCCAGTTACTTGCAAGTTTTTACAACGATACTGTTATTTCAATGGGCTATGTATTTCCTTACAATTTAGCAGGAACAAACTCTCCAAGCGATTACACTTTTAAATCTGACAACAACTGGAGTTTTAGTAAGATTCTTGCATTGGAGGAATCTATTGGGGCTGGTATGTCGGGGATGATTATGGAAACTACCGATATCACCCCTTCGCTTTCAGTATCACTTAAAAACAAAAAAAATGGCGATAAGTATTTTGATGAAATAACAGTTTTGTTCGAATCTGAGAGCAACGAAATAGCAGTCTTGCCAGAAGGGTTAAAATTCGATGTTAAATCGAAAGGTACAAATCATATTCATTTAAAACTAGACACTCCTGTTTCTGGGGTTAACCTTCAATTTAATGGACATGGGGCTAAACTATCAATATCTGGCTTGATTCTGGAAAACTCTAAATCAAGAATAGTATACAATTCAGCGGGACTTAACGGCGCCGATGTGAAATCGTACCTTCGTGCCGCCAGTTTAGAGTATCAACTTACCTTGATAAATCCGCAGTTAGTAATCGTGTCGTTGGGTACTAACGATGCCTATCATCAACTTTTCGATGCTAGCACTTTTAGTTCTATGCTCGATAGTTTTGTTGTCAAAGTAAAAAAGGCTGTACCAAATTCAACCATACTGCTTACAATTCCTGGCGACCATTTGGTTTCTCGCATTAATCCAAATCCAAACCTTTTGTTAGTAAAAGAGGCAATCATAACTACGGCTATTAAGAATGGATGCTGTGTTTGGGATTTTCATACTTTAATGGGTGGCGAAGGAAGTATAAGAACATGGAATGGAATGGGCTTAACTGCACCAGATTTACTTCATCTAAATGCAAAAGGATATCAGTTGCAAGGAGAGTTACTTTTCGAAGCACTAACCACTAGTATTTAAGCAATGGATTACATCATTCACATACTGACCCAGATTTTTAGCTATACCGAAGGCGACCCGTTGCTTTTTACAAAAATATCATTTTGGATTTTCTTTGCAGTTTTACTTTTTGGCTATTCGTTTATTTACAACAAGCCGGTTATTCGTAGTGCTTACCTTTTAGTTTTCAGTCTTTATTTTTACTATAAATCGAGCGGTTTATTCTTCTCATTGCTTATATTTTCTACTGTTTGCGATTATATTTTTGGCTTATTAATTCCACGCTATAAATCCAAGGTAACCCGAAAATTACTTGTGGCATCCAGTGTAGTGGTAAACCTAGGAGTGCTTTCCTATTTTAAGTATGCCTATTTCTACACCGACATTGTGAATCAACTTTTTGGAACAAATCTTACAGTAACCAATCACCTTTCGGCGTGGGCAAATGGTTTGTTTGGCAGTAACTTTGATACTGCTTCAATATTCCTCCCAGTAGGAGTATCGTTTTATACGTTTCAAACCATCAGCTATACTGTGGATGTTTACCGAGGGAAAATACCCCCAGTTAAAAGTATTATCGATTTTGGGTTTTACGTTTCATTCTTTCCACAATTGGTTGCAGGTCCTATTGTTCGTGCTTCGGAATTTATTCCACAACTATACCGAAAATTCAGCCTTACAACCCGAGAGTTTGGACATGCAACGTTTCTTATAATTGCCGGGCTTATTAAAAAGATGATTATTTCGGATTATATCTCAATCAACTTTGTTGATAGGGTTTTCGATAATCCGCTAAGCTACTCTGGTTTCGAGAATTTAATGGCCACGTACGGCTACGCGCTTCAAATTTACTGCGATTTTTCAGGGTATACCGATATTGCCATAGGGTTGGCAATGCTGCTCGGATTCCGTTTGCCAATCAACTTCAACTCGCCCTATAAGGCCACAAACATAACAGATTTCTGGCATCGCTGGCACATCTCACTATCAACCTGGCTGCGCGACTACCTTTACATTCCGCTAGGCGGAAATAAAAAAGGAAACGTCAGGATGTACATCAACCTTATGATTACAATGCTACTTGGCGGATTATGGCACGGGGCAAACCTTAAGTTTGTTATTTGGGGCGGAATTCACGGAGTTGGATTAGCGCTGCATAAACTTTGGAGCGGGTATGTACCAACTTTTGAATTTATTGGAAGTAGTTGGCGAAAATTAGTTGGGGCGATTCTTACATTCAACTTGGTTTGCTTCTCCTGGATATTCTTCCGTGCCGAAAGTATGGAGAGTGCGAAGCAAGTGTTAAATCAAATTTTCAACAGGTTTGGCGGAGAATCTTTGATTGAAATAACCAAATCGTATTATGGAATATTCCTGTTGATATTAATTGGTTTTGCTATTCATTGGTTACCATTCGGTTTCAAGGAATGGTACCGCGGAAAGTTTATTGACGCGAACATTTTGGTTAAAGGATTGGTTATACTTATAGTTGTTGTTCTTATCATACAATTCCGAACAGCCGATATTCAACCATTTATTTATTTTAGATTTTAACCATTTTGTATCGACAATAATTTCATTGGGTTGATTTGGGAGTTTTGAAAAAATTAATGTAGGTTTGTATATGGGATAACCTTCAACAAAAATTACAAAAACTAGTGGTTTAGTTAAAAGTTGATTTAAGCAATGGGTAAGGTAAAACTAAGTGTTCTTGGAATTTCATACAGTCAAACTCAGTCGGGCGCATATGCACTTGTGCTTAGCGAAGAGAATGGAAGCAGGCGAATTCCAATTATTATTGGAGGATACGAGGCCCAGGCCATTGCAATTCAACTCGAAGGACTTACACCACCCCGACCCTTAACACACGACCTTTTCCTCAATTTTGCAAAAGCATATACCATTAACTTGGTAGAGGTACAAATTTACAAGCTGGAGGAAGGCGTATTCTTCTCTAAACTTCACTGCGATAACGGTCACAAAGAAATATATATTGATTCCAGAACTTCCGATGCTGTAGCATTGGCCTTACGTTTTAGTTGCCCAATTTACACCACCGACGAGATAATGGAGAAAGCAGGTATCACCCTGGAAATTGAAGAGGTTGACGAACCTGCCGAAGCAAGTAAAACCCCTACTGAAAGCAAACCAAAGGATACCTTCACCGAGCAGATTAAACGCCTTTCGGTTGCTGAACTTAACACCATGCTCGAAGAAGCTATTATGAATGAGGATTACGAAAAGGCTTCGAAAATTAGAGACGAGATAAAAAAAAGGTCATAAAAAAGGGGGCGAGAGCCCCCTTCTGCATTATATCCCTAAACGTTTTCTTAAATCTTTTCCCTCCTGCTCAAACCCAGGTTTGCCAAGTAGCGCAAACATATTTTTTTTGTAGGCTTCAACTCCTGGTTGGTCAAATGGATTTACATCTAAAACGTAGCCACTTATTGCGCAGGCCCTTTCAAAGAAGTATAGTGTGTATCCAATCCAGTATGCCGATAGCTCGGGTATGCTAATGGAAATGCAAGGAACACCACCATCGTTGTGAGCAGCAATTGTTCCCAGTTCGGCCATTTTGTTTACTTCTGAGTAGCGCTTACCCGATAGGAAATTTAGTTGGTCAAGATTTTCAGGGTCGTTAGGAATGGTTAGTTTGTGTGAATAATTCTCAATAGAGATAACAGTTTCGAATATCATACGCTCGCCTTCCTGGATGTACTGGCCCATTGAGTGTAAATCTGAGGTAAAATCAACTCCAGCAGGGAATATGCCTTTGTTTTCCTTACCTTCGCTCTCGCCGTAAAGTTGCTTCCACCATTCGGTTAAATAGTGAAGTTTTGGTGTGTAGTTTACCATTATCTCTACATTCTTGCCCTTGTTGTAAAGCGCATTGCGTCCGGCAACGTACTGGCATGCCTTATTTTGTTCAAAAGGAACGCTCGCTGCAGTGTCGGCTTGAGCCTTTATGGCGCCTTCAACAAATTTTTTGATATCGAATCCGGCAATGGCAATTGGTAGCAAGCCCACAGGGGTTAAAACGGAATAGCGTCCCCCAACATCATCCGGAATTACGAACGTGCGATAGCCTTCTGTATCTGCTAGTTTACGGAGAGCTCCTTTGGATTGGTCTGTTATTGCTACTATTCGGCTTGCGGCTTCTGACTTACCAACCTTGTTCTCCAAGTGTTGTTTTAATAACCTGAATGCAATAGCAGGTTCGGTGGTTGTCCCTGATTTTGAGATTACCACAATTGAGTAACGTTTATGATTAAGCAATTCCAAAAGTTCAGAGTGATAGTCTTCGCAAATATTTTGCCCAGCAAAAACTATATGTGGATTGCCATTGCTGTTTAGTTGCGAGAAACTATTTCCTAGAGCCTCAATTACAGCCTTACTCCCAAGGTAAGAACCTCCAATTCCAATGACTACAACAATGTCGCTTTTAGTTCTGAATTCTTCAGCAATTTTTTCAATTTCTGAAATTTGTTTGCTAGGGATGTTGCTTGGTAGACTTAACCAGCCTAAAAAGTCATTTCCCTTACCAGTCTTGTTTTCCAGTAGCGATTGGCTTTTCTCAATTTTGCTCTTAAAGGAGTTAACCTCTTCCTTTGATACAAAATCGAGGATATTGTTAAGATTTACTTTAAGTTCGCTCATATGTATTGATATTAATGAATTACTATTTTAGTTTATCGGTTAAGAGTTTCATTTCTATTGCAGGTGATATGTTTTCGTAAAGTATATTGTAAACAGCATCGGCAATTGGCATCCTTACATTGTATTTTAAGTTGATTTCCTTAATACATTTAGAAGCATTGTATCCTTCGGCAATCATATTCATTTCCAACATGGTCGATTTTACAGAGTAACCTTTGCCAATCATGGTTCCAAACGTTCTGTTTCGGCTAAATTGCGAATAAGTAGTTACAAGCAAATCGCCTAAATATGCTGAGGTGCTCATTCTACGTTTGCTGGGGTATGTTTTCTTAAGAAAACGCTCAATCTCGCGTTGAGAGTTGCTTATAAGCACAGAGAGGAAGTTGTCGCCATATCCAAGCCCGTGTGCAATACCCGCAGCAATGGCATAAATATTTTTTAAAACGGCGCTGTACTCTGTGCCATATATATCTGTGCCAGTGTTTGTTTTTATATAGTGACAGTCAAAAAGCGAGGAAATTTCTTTGGCGTGCTCCCTGTCCTTGCATGAGAAGGTTAGATAAGATAATCGTTCCAATGCAACTTCCTCCGCGTGACTTGGCCCACTAATTATTCCAATTTGGTCGTATGGCACATTGTGGGTTCTATTAAAGTACTCTGCAATGGTTGTGTCATCTTCAGGAATAATACCTTTAATTGCTGAAAGAACGAATTTGTTATCGAAGTTAACTTTAAGTGGCTCCATCCATATTTTAATGAATGAGGCCGGGACAACAAAAACAACAACATCCGAGTTTTTTATTGTTTCATTTAAATCATTGCTGATTTTTAGTCTTTTTAAGTCGAATTGAACAGAACTTAAATAGTAAGGGTTGTTTCTATGCTTCTTAAGATGATCAATTATTTCCGGTTCACGAATATACCAGCCAATGGATGGTTGCACCTCGTGAAGGATTTTGACTATTGCGGTAGCCCAACTTCCACTACCAACTACGGAAACTCTTTTTTTACTTTCCATTTCTTAAGCAATATTGATTAGATGTTGATTGTTGAACTCATTTGGAGTATTGTAATTTGCCGTTTTTGTCTTACAGCTCGAACACTTTATTTTCTTCTTCTTAATAGTCTTTGATGTTCCTGAAGCAGTAGTTTTTTTATTGCAACCTACTGTAGAAAACATTAGAACTCCAACAAAAAAAATTAATGTAATTTTGCCTAATGTACTGTATCTAAACTTATGCATCACTTTCAAGAATTAAAGGTACGAAGGTACAAAGTTTTTTAAGCATTATGAAGTTTTTAACTTGGTTAACTGTATTGTTAGCACTGCTTTTGTTGATTTATAACGTTTGTGGTTAGTTTAGATTTTATGAAAAAAAATAATCTGATAGGGTGTGATATAGAGTGGTTGGAAGATTACATATCGAATATTGGAGCTGATAAACGCTATGCAATTAAATTACTCCGGTGGGTTTATCGCAAACGAATTTTTGATTTGGGACTTATAAATGATATTCCCAGAGCTCTGCTTGATGAAATTGCTAAGAATTTTGATGTTGGGCTATTCTATCCTAGCGAGATTCTTGCTGGTAACGATGGTTCTGTTAAGTATTTATATCAGAATAATAAGGATATGCTTTTTGAGTCGGTTCTAATGAGGGCTGAAAAGCGAAATACCTTATGTGTTTCATCCCAATCGGGCTGTAGAATTGGCTGCAAATTTTGCATGACTGGTTCTATTGGGTTCAAAGGCAACTTGACTTCGCGTGATATCTTAAATCAACTTTTAGCAATTCCTAAAAGTAAGGAGGTGAATAGAATTGTAATAATGGGCATGGGTGAGCCTTTAGATAACTCTGATGAGGTTTTAAGTGCAATTAGGATACTTACAGCCGATTGGGGTTGTGCTTTTGGGAAAACAAACATCACCCTTTCAAGTGTGGGCATTATAGATGAGTTGAAAAGGTTTCTAGATGCTCCGCCATGTAATCTTGCCATAAGTTTGCATTCTCCATTTCGCGATGAGCGAAGCGATTTGATGCCTATCGAAAAGTCGAATCCAATTGAAGAAGTCGTAAATCTTATAAGAAATAATCCGCTGCCAAAGCCTTTAAGGGTGTCGTTTGAGTATGTTGCATTAAGTGGCGTAAATTTATCCAGCAATCACGCTTTGGCAATAGCAGAACTGCTTAAAGGGATTCAATGCCATTTAAACATTATACCATGGAATTCGCACGAGAACGCAAAATTTAATACCCCTAAGGATAATGAGTTGCAAAGTTTCATTTCACAGCTCAACTCTCTAGGGGTATTAACAACGGTTCGCAAATCGATGGCCAATGAAATTGGCGCTGCTTGCGGCCAAATGGCCGGGCGGAAAAAGGGCGATTAGTGTTTTAGTATTTCCTTTGCCCTTGCTACTGCCAAATCGAATGTATGAAGAATATTTTCTTCTCCAACAAGTTTTTCTACATGGAACTTTTCCAAGTCTTCCTTCACAGTATTTCGCACTCCAGAAAGAACAACCTTTGTTCCGTTTGCTTGAATGTTATGTATTGCATCCTTTAGGTTGTTTGCACCAGTTGAATCTACAAAAGGAACGTGACGCATTCGAATGATCAGCACCTTTGCCCTAACGCCCATGCTCTTTATCACAGCGCTATATTCCTTTGCCGAAGCAAAAAATAGTGGGCCACTAATCTCAAAAACACCAATCTCTTTTGGCAAATCTGGGTACATCTCCACAATATCAGTGTCCACCTCGTCGTGTACCTTGCTGTTGATTTCTGCCATACGCTTCATAAATAGTAGTGCAGAAAGTACAACACCAACCTCAATAGCAACTGTAAGGTCAACGAGAACTGTGAGTAGGAAAGTGACTAAAAGAACAATTTTGTCGAAATTAGAGCCTTTTAGGATAGATACGAAATTCCTCCATTCGCTCATATTGTACGATATCACTATCAGGATACCAGCAAGGCAGGCCATTGGAATTAACTTTGCCCACTGACCAAAGAAAAGCATAATTAAAAGTAGCGTAACTGCATGGATAATACCTGCAATTGGAGTACGTGCTCCACTTTTTGCATTGGTAGCAGTACGCGCAATTGCTCCAGTTGCCGGGATTCCACCAAAGAATGGGGTAATTACGTTTGCAGCACCCTGCGCAATTAGTTCTGTGTTTGAACGGTGGTTAGAACCAATCATACCATCGGAAACCACTGCCGACAATAGCGATTCAATGCCTCCAAGCAACGCAATGGTTAATGCAGGGGCAAGGTAAAGCCCAAGCTGAGAGAATTCAAAATTGGGGATTGCAAAAGTGAATTTCTGAGGGATTTCACCAAAGAAACTTTCAATTGTTGTAACCTCAATTTCTAAAACCTGAACCACTAGGGTTACTAATATAATGGCCACAAATGAACCCGGAATTTTTGTGGTAATTTTTTTAAAGTAAACAGCAATAAGAATTGTTACTATTGATATAACAACTGCTGCAGGATTAATGGAATCAATATTTGTAAAGTATAAACTCCATTTATGCAAAAACTCCGATGGCACTTTCTCAATGTTTAACCCTAGAGCATCTTTAATCTGTGTGGAAAAAATTACCAATGCAATACCACTGGTGAAGCCCACGATTAATGGATACGGAATAAACTTAAGCAAGGCTCCAAGCCTAAGCAAGCCAAATGCAATAAGCATTAAGCCTGCCATTACTGTGGCAATTATTAATCCATCAGTTCCGTACTGCTCAATTATTCCATAAACAATAACAATGAATGCTCCCGTTGGACCACCAATTTGAATACGACTTCCGCCAAGTACTGATATTATAAAACCAGCAATAACCGCTGTAACTAAACCTTTATCGGGTGAAACCCCTGAAGCAACAGCAAATGCAATTGCCAACGGTAAGGCCACGATACCCACAATTATCCCCGCAAATAAATCCTTGGTAAATTGTTCCTTTAAGTAGCCCTTTTTAATTACTGTAAATAGTTTGGGCTTAAATAATGGCTCCATTTCCTTTTAGTTTTTTAAATTGAAGGTGCAAAGTAAAGTAATATTGAAATACATTGTCTTCCAAATAGTATTTTGTTTAACATAAAGATTTGAGTTAAATTTAGGCCTTGTAATAAATTAGGCTGTTTTCAATAAATACAATAAGATATGGAGTTGAACAATACAGTCAAAACAATTCTTGAGCGTAAGAGCGTTCGGAGTTTCGAAAATAAATCTATTGGGAAAGACCAACTAGAGTTGATACTAAAGGCAGGGATGGCTGCTCCGTCGGCTCGAAACCTTCAACCCTGGGCGTTTATCGTGGTTACAGATAGAGATGTTCTGAATACTTTGGCTGATAGGTTACCTTATGCTAAAATGCTATTTGAGGCCAGCGCTGCCATAGTTGTTTGCGGTGTACCCGAAAAAGCAGGTGATAGTCCAGAGGGTTACTGGGTTCAGGATTGTTCTGCTGCAACCCAAAATATACTTTTGGCCATAGAATCTATGGGGCTAGGGGCAGTATGGACTGGTGTTTATCCAAGGTCAGATAGGGTTGATGTGGTACGAGATGTTCTGTCGATTCCCAAAAACGTTTTCCCGTTGAATGTTATTCCTATTGGGTATCCCAAGGACGAAAACAGGCCTAAAGATAAATTTAAGCCTGAGAATATTCGCTGGGAGAAGTGGTAGGGCTTAAATATCACCCAAAAGTGTGTCCTTAGTAAGATTTCTGTAACTATTTGTAAATCCGTTGCAGGTTGCCTTTACTTTTTCCATTTCATCAAGGTTTGGCTCAATGCTTAAGCCATGATTATCTAACTTTTCCTCCACAAAGGCAAGCGATAAGTGCTCAATGTGTCTTGCAGGCTGATATGCTATGTTTTTTGTGTCCTTCAAAAGTACCTCATTGACTAATCCACTGTCTATCATCAATGTTAGCAGATTTCTCATTAAGCGCTGAGGTATATGAAGCATCTTGGATAGCTCAAGGCTTGTTAGTGGTTCTTCACCTTCTTTGAATCGTTTAATAATTGTGGTGAGAATTAGTATAGATAGCACTTTGCGGTTATTATGACTAATAAAATCGGTTTCCTTTTCAAATTCATACATTTCAACGTTCTGGTATGCGAATGATATTTCAGCACCAAATAGTACAATTAGCCAGCTGGTTTGCATCCAGATTAGGAATAGAGGTAAAGCCGCGAAACTACCGTAAATAGCATTGTACTTCGAAACGCCTATTTGTAAGAAAATATAGGCCCACTGTACAATTACAAACCCAGAACCCGATATAACGCCTGCAATAATTCCTGATGCGTATGACACTTTAGTATTGGGCATCGCAATAAAGATGAAACTAAACAGTACCCAAATTAATAGATAAGGAAGGAATTGTAATGCTGATATTAGTAATGGGCTCACATACCCAATAATTTCTACCTCTTGTGCTATTGAACTAATTTGAGTGGCTAGGAATACATGAATACCGCTCGATGCAATTAATAGTATTGGTGCAATAAGCATTATGGATAGGTAATCGGTAAACTTTCTTGTCCAGGTTCTGGGTTTTTCAACCTGCCATATATCATTGAAGGAGTTCTCGATGTTATTTAGTACCTTAATTACCGACCAGAATAAAAGAACAATACCAATCCCTGCAATAACGCCGCCTCCTGTCCGTGCTAGTAAAGAGTGCGAAAAACTTATTACTTGATTCATCACCTCTTCCTGTCCTTTAAAATTGGTGATAATTTGCTGTTCAAGGTATTTTTCAACTCCAAAACCTTTAGCTATACCAAAAATCAGTGCAAATACAGGCACTATGGACATCAGGGTGTAGTAAGTAAGAGCAGATGCCTTGACCTGTACTTTATCCTCATTAAATCCACGGAGCGCAAGTAGTATTACTCTGAGATACTTAAAAGGGGCTCTGAGTTTTGGGGGGAGGTCGTCGAGATGAGTGCTCCATACATCGTGAGTAATAAATTTATTTACCTTATTAATGGTTTGCATTATTCGCTTTACTCTGCTCTCTTTTTTAGCCATAGGATTTTTTTTCGAAGTTACGTCTACATTGAACTTAAAGCAAATATTTTACCTGGTTTGCTAATTACTGCTCCTGAGAATTCCAGGTTAAGTAGCATCGATAGTGCTTTAGATACTGGAATGCCAGTGTTTATTGAAATTAAATCTATTGTTTCTTCGCCGTTGTTACGTAAATAGTTGAGGATTATTTGTTCCTCGGTATTGAAAGTGTTAAAATTAATGGTGGTTTGTTTTGGGGCATTTTTTACGTTAGGTTTCCAACCAAGCAGGAATTCTATATCATCGGCCGATTCTATTAAAGCCGCTTTATTCTGCTTAATAAGTTGGTTGCATCCTTTAGAGTAGTTCGATGTTACATTGCCAGGCACAGCGAAAACCTCGCGGTTGTATGAATTTGCAATATCTGCTGTAACAAGGGCGCCTCCCTCCTCGGCACTTTCTACAACAACGGTAGCATCCGCTAAGCCTGCAATAATTCTATTACGGCGTAAGAAATTATTCCTGTCGAAAGGTGTCTCCGATATAAAATCTGTAACCAGAGCCCCATGATTCGCTATATCCTTTGCAACATTCCTGTGCGCACTTGGATATATTGTGTTAAGTCCATGACCAAGCACTGCAATGGTAGGAAGTTGATGTTTAATTGCGGCTTTATGTGCTGCAACGTCTATTCCGTATGCTAATCCGCTTACCACTAGTGGTAAATACCCTTTTGAAGCAATGCCGCCAATTAACTCATCGCAAATGATTTTACCATAGGTGGTTGCTTTGCGGGTGCCTACAATGCTTATTATTTTATCGGTATTGAAGTTGAAGTTTTGGTTTGATTTCACGAATAACACTACAGGCCCGTCTTCGCATTGCTTTAACCGTTCGGGGTATTCTGTATCAATATAATATAGTGCTTTTATCCTGTACTTCTCAATGAATTCAATTTCTGCTTCAGCCTTATCGAGAATTTTCTGATTAATAATTTCAGTGGCTATAACCTCTCCAATGCCAGGTATTTTTAGTAAATTTTTTTTATGTTCCTTGAAAACAGCTTCAGGGCTTCCGCAGTATGCAATTAATTTTTTGGCATTTATGCTGCCAATCTTGGGAATCAGCTCTATTCCAATCTTATATTTAAGTTCTGGATCTTTCAAGTTTATTTAGTTTACTTCGGAAAGATTGCTAAGGGTGTCAAGTAATTGTTGTTTTTGCTCTTTAGTGAGCGATACAATGGATATGGGTGGATACTTGGATATTTTATTTCCTTTCCGCACATATAGGTGCAACTCCTCCTTAAGGTTTTTCTTTGTTACCAAGTACTTGTAGAACTCATTCTTTGGAATTTCTAGCGATATTTTCGTTGAGTTAAAAGGTTTAATCTTAAATGTGCGTATGATCATTTTAGATCCCTCATCGTTGTACGATACGAATGCTGATCCTTTTATAATAAAGTAGAAAAAGAAAAGAAAGTAAGAGCCAAGTACAATGCCTATGGACCACCCTGTTGTAATGCCTGTATTGCGTTCAATGAAATTAGGCAATTCTGTAATTAGCATAAACAGAATGAAAATGAGAACAAAGAAGGCCAGAATGAGTTTGGCCATATGTATACCGTATACTGTAGGTTCGTTATCGAATTTCACGTTGATTTGGTTTGAAGTTTATGTCAAAAGTAAATAAAATGAAAAGATTTTCCCAATTTTAGGTTATCGGTATATGGGCAAATAAATATCTAACATGTTCATAAATGTTGAGTGTATTTCTGATATATCAATTTTTTCAAGGTTGAATACTGATATTCGTTGGTATCAGCAAATGCTTCCTCTCTGTTCGATTCAATATCCTGGTAATTAATTTCAAAAGCGAATTGTTTTTTAGTAAAATCATATCTTTTACCTTCAATCTGGTTGTAGAAGTGCCATTGTCCCTCCACTTTGGTTTTCAGAATATTGCCACCTGACAAATCGTTAATTACAAGTGCAGTAACCCCGCATTGTCCTCTGTAAGGATTATCTGTAGTCCATTTGCTGCTTGTTTCTATGCTCCAGCACTTGAGCAAATATTGCTCAATCAGCATTAGATTATCCGCGGTTGATTCTGTCATTGTTAAGGTTTACTCATTAATAATTCTGTCGAAGCCATTGTATGGGTTTAGTGACATTACTTCGAAATCAATTAACCCGTTTTTCACTAGCGGTAATGCTTTTAAAATGTTCAATGCTATTGTAGTGTTATCGCATTCTAGTATTATTACAGCACAATGGTTCTGGTTGAAATAAATCTCCCTAATTATTCCAGACTTTTGGAGTTGATACACTTGAAGTGCTTCCTGTTTTAATACTTCGTCAAGGTTACCCCAATCAACTCCGTCAACTTCTTTTTCTAACGCTAGTATTTTCATAGTTTTACTATTCTCGGCTGTTTATTAATTCTTCCCAAAACTTATTGAAACTTCTTTTGGGATTTCGGCAAAGGTACACTGTAGTTCCATACTCTCGAGCTAGTGGGTTGTTGATTTTTCCAACTTCCTGAATGTCCATAAATAGTTCGCGAACATCTTCTCCTAACTCATCGTTAATGTATATAAACTCAGTAACTTCGGTTGGGAAGTTTTTTGGAAGCCAAAACCTAAAGTTATCGCTAAAACTCAATGCGTTTGGTAGTTGGTATTTTTTGCCAATAACACATATGGCTCCTGCCTGTCCATAGTTTTCAGCATATATAAATGCACTATTTTTATTTTGTACTAATTGCCATGCTTTGTTGGTTATGCTAGTAAGTTCTTCCCAGCCTAGCATATCGGAGTAGTCCTGTGGTAACTTATTGTAGTTGTTATCCTCATCACGTCTTATAGCGTTATTACCCGTTAGTTTTTCAACTTTATCAAAATATACAACTAATTTCTCTGGTTTATAAATTGGCTTTCCCATTGGTAGGTTAATATATCCAAGCACAAGTAAAATTGCAATAAGGATTATTCTGGAGTAGATTTTTTTAAGTATTCTTTCGAAAACCACCGCTCCGCTTGCAATAAGCATTGGATAAATACCTGCAGTGTAGTATGTTTTACCATCTAAAAGTAGGAAAATTGCTAATACCGTAACGGCATAGTAACCAAGCACCCGATAATCTTTCATGTGTTTTGATATTAAAAGGAAGAATATCGCCGGAATCGCAATTATGGTCGAAGGAATAAGCATAAGCAATTGCTCCGAAAGAAAAGTAGCAGGGCTCATATTTACAAGTTGTGAATCACGTAGTTCTGTCATGTGACTAATGACAGGAAATCCGTTGGTGATTTGCCAAATAATATTTGGCAATACTATTGCAAATCCAACTAGTGCTGCAATGTAAAGATGTTTTAATGTATAAATTTTTCGGTGTTGGGTGAAAATGATTGCTATGAAAAGAGAAATAACAAGGAATAAGATATTGTATTTGTTTAAAAACCCAATACCAATCGCAACTCCAAACAGTAGTATGTATTTAGGCTGATTTGAATTCAGATATAGGATGAAAAGATAAATCGCTAATGTCCAGAACAGAATATCGAAAACAACTGGTTGGAATAATCCAAATGCTCTGATAAAAAGCAGCGAAACAAGTAGTGATATTGCAGTAAGGATTTGAGCGTATAACCCACCCTTTAGTTCTTTTGCAATTATTCCACTAAGATAGATAAGTATACCCCCCGCAAGCGCAGGGAAGAACTTCGCCGCAAATAGAGTGTACCCAAATAGTTTTGCTGATACAAAGGCCAAAAAACCTATGAATGGAGGTACAGAATGGTATCCCAATGCCAAGTGTTGTCCTAGTGAGAAGTAAAGCAGTTCGTCGCGATGAAACTCGAACAAGTTGTAAAAACTGAGTTGAAAAATTACACTTATTAATGATATGATTAAGAGTAATATCCTGTTATTAGTTTTTTTGATGTTCATTATTAATAACGATTATTTGTTTTTATTTATCACCTCTTTTACCCTAAACTCTACAATACTTCCAATTAAATCAAGTGGTAAAGGTTTGTCTATTGGAAACTGCACCGCGCCTTTTGACCATTTGTATTCGGTAATTTCATTTTTAAACGTTTCTATGCCCGATGGGGTTGGGTAAAACCCAATGTGGTTCTTAAAGCCAGCAAAATGAACAAGGTTCTCTTTCAGAACATAGGTGGGCATTGCATACTTTATAGTTTCAGTAGCACTGGGGGCTTTTTCTTTTATAACACCGCGAATTTGATGTAAAAGTATCTGTACTTCAACCGGAAATGTGGCTATGTATTTTTCAACTTCGCTCATAGTCAAAATCAATTGTTGCACTGTAAAGTTAATGAGTTTTGAAGAATGCATGCAAAAAAATAAAGGGCTTATAGCCCTTTATCCTCTTTACCATATAGTTCAATGATTTTATGGCCGTCCACCTGTGTCTCCAATCTTTGTAACTATGCTGGATACCGTGAATGTTGTGTATTTTGTTCCAGCAGTATAGGTTCCTCCTTCGTATATCCCATCTGTAATTGTTCCTGTGCAATTTCCGCCAATATACACATTGTAGCTTTGTCCGCTTGTAATTGCTGGAGATGAAAACACTAAAGATTGATAGGTTTTGTTTGATTTGAAACTCAAAACTTGAGTTCCATCAATATTCAAGATGTTAATTGGGGTTGTAGCCTGTTGCGATGAAGTTAAGTTTACAATAACAGAATACTGGGTAGATGATGTGCTTGGTGCTTGAGCCATTCCAGAACTACCAACTGCAACTAAATAACCTCCGGTTAGTTTGAATGTTCCATCGTAATCAATTGCTCCATTGCCATTGTTGGTTGGACCGTGAACAATAAGTTTTCCATCTGTCATAGTAATGGAGCCATTTATGTCGACTCCGTCGCCACTAGCATTGACATAGATATAGCCTCCATTAATGAACATATTGCCCGATGCAACATTGCCATATTGAGTTGAAATAACCGAACCACCAGCACCATTTATGCCATCATCACTAGCGGTGATATGAATATTGCCGCTATTAACTGTAATTAATGCGCTTTCAAGTCCCTCGTAAGATTTTGAAATGGTTATAGTTCCATTATTTATTGTGGCCGCCTTGTCCGCATGAATGCCATCGTCTGCAGTATTTATTGTTGCATCGCCATAATTAAATTGAATAGTATTGTTGGAATGAAGTGCATCGTCGGCCGAGTTTACCGAAAGCGTTTCGCAGTTAATTGAAAGGTTGTTGCCTGATTTTAATCCTTTTGCGGATGTTGAGGTGGTGTAATTGCTTCCTCCTCCTGTTTTTATATCAAAACTACCGTCGGTTATTTTGATATCGGTTATGGCCGAAATCCCATCACCCACAGATGTGATGTTGAATGTGCCTGACTCAATATTGATATAGCCAGCAGTAGAGTTTTCATCGTTGTCGGATTTTATTCCATCGCCACCAGCGTTTATTGTAAAAGCTGATGCGTCAGTGATTAAGTAGTCTTTCCCTCTAATTCCATCATCTTTTGCTGTTACAGATAAATTGGCGTTCTTTATAATTAGTCCATCTTTACTGGTAATTCCATCGTTGTAATTTCCATTTACAGTTAAATTTCCATCTCCGTAGATGGTTAAATCGGCTTTGCTGTATATTGTTGCATTGGGTTCATCCTCTCCGCTTGCAAAAGTATAGGTTGAACCATCCGTAAAAACATTTTCTGTGTTATCTAGTAGTACTAAAACCGCTTTTTCGGCATTGTAGATATATAGAGGAGAGGAATTGCTGCAATTAATGTTTACTCCATTCATTAATAACTTTACGGCTGATTCGTCCTGAGTATTAACAACTATTTGCCCGTTAGTTAATGTTCCAGAGATTAAATATTGCCCGGCCGATGTGATTGTTGCTTTTGTGCCATCGATGCAAACTGTACTGGAATTACATTCAATAGAATTACCATTGAGCACTATGGAAATTGCATTGGATTCATTCCAGGTATAATCATCGTCGTCTTCGTTAACAACTATGGATTCATTGGTTACTTCAAGGTGCTTTTCGCAAGCCAAAAGAAGTAAAGTTGTTACGATCAAAAGAAAAAAACTTTTAGTTTTCATACTTGACATTAATTAAACTTGCGTTTCTGAAACCAAAAATCCGAAAAGTTGAGCGATAGGTTAAGTTGGTAGTAGTTCTCTTTAAACATTCCATTATCCACTCTACCTTTTTTCCCCATATCGAATGAGACGCCAATCCTTGAACCTTGATTTTTAATAGGAACTAGAAGACCGAGAGAAAAACCATAGGTGTCCAAGTTCATAGAGTTTATTTTTATATATGACCTATCAAAATGACCGCCAATTTGGTAAGACATCCTTTGAAAGATTGTTCTTCCATAAACTCCTTTAGGAGTATATTCAGCCCCGAGTGCTATGTGATGACTATTGTTTAAGTAGTTTATTTTATTTTTGTTGATAGTATTCTCCCAGTATTGAATTTTGTAATCAGCACCTAAAATCCAATTCGAAGAAGTAACCGAAAATCCGATACCTATAAATGCTGGAGTCCAGAATTCAAAACTATTGGTTAGTTCTTCCTCTGAAGTGGACTCAGAGTTATAGCTTACATACTCTCGCATTTTTAATTTAGTATTGGTTCCTCCAGTAAACCCAACAGTGTAGCCCCATTTTGAATTAATTGTGTCGGTATATTGAAGTCCAAAATCTAAAGTGAAAGTCGATTTTGGCTTGTATTTGCGTATTGTTTCTTTATAGTCCGACGAATATTGGTTGAATGTATAAGTTTCGTTCTTTTCGTAATACCCAAGGAGTAAGTTTGTGTTAAATCCAAGAGAGATGTTGTTTCCTAATTTAAAGGAATTCCCAATAAACATTTTGCTTAAACCTCCCTTGCCTTCACTCGTGATGGTAAAATTATCGCTTAAGCCCTCAATCCCCTTTTGTGTTATTGTTTTATAGCCTATATTGGTAAAGGGAACAATTCCGGCACTTATTGCCCATTTAGGCGATAACCTAAAACCTAATGCAATTTTTTTAAGGTTTCCATTGATTGTATTGTACGAACTATTTGAGGATTCAATTTTTGATAACGAACCGCTAAAAGCCACATCGAATATAACGTTTAGACTATCAAAAACACTATAGGAAGCGGGGTTTTGATAATTAATAAATCCCTTAGACTTTAGGCCAATTCCTATACCTCCAATGCCAGATGTTCTGCTATGATCAGATATAGCAAATTCACCTATACCATAATATGTATATGGCGTATTAGTAGAACTCTGAGCGTTAACAGTGAATGCGCCCAGAATAAACATTGATATTGCAAATGTGCATTTAAAATACCTATTCATAGTATAATATAAGAAGTTTGAGTTTTGTTCTGTATTTCGATTTTTGCTGGTTGGCAATCACAACATGGTTAAATTCTTTGTCGTAATTTTCCGGAAGTACTAGCAGTCCATTGTATTCGCTGTTTGGGTTTTCAACTATCAGGTTGATGTAAGCCGTTATGTCCCATGTGTATGTTGTGTTTTCACTGTATATATAATCTTTGTTCAACGCACCATTTACAGCATTTCCATCATCGTCGGTGAGTAGAGATATAAAATCGTTATGCTTGTTTGATAAGTATAGGTATAGGTTTGATGGCAAGTAGTTGAAATCCATCTCATCTGAAGGCTGAATTGATAGTTCTGCTTTTATAACTTCAAATTTTCGGTTTTGGAGCAACAGCAATCTTAGTGTGGGAAAATCTATTCTAGCAACAATCCCAGTTCCACCCTGTACATAAGCATTGTTGTTTAGTACTTCGGAATTAGTTGTTTTTTGAGAAAGTTGACTTATTACAGAATTTGTACTATCGGCAGTAATTTGATTGAATTGCAAATCTGTTGAAGCAGGTTTCATATCAAGATATTTTACTTCGTCGTAACCTTCGATATGGTAGTATAGCCTAAAATAAAGCGATGTGTCATTAACAGTATAACCGAGAATGCAATTTGTGGTTTCCGAGGTTTCTAGTTGAATGCCTTTGAAATAATAAGTAAAACTCTCTTCAGAAAATGGATTTGAGCTGGACTTAAACATATTTGTAAATTCAAGCCCTAGATTGTTACTGATTGGAATTCTAATTTCATTTCCCGATTTGGGCCTAGGCTTAAATGTTTTTTCTCCAATAGGATTTATGGCGTATTCAAAGTGTGAATTGTTGCTAAGCATTCCATCGTACTTTTCTTTTTCTATTGCTTCTGTTACTCTATGTATCTTGATGCTGTAATTTGCTAGTGTGTCGCCATAATAATATCCAGAAGGTACTACGATAAGGACTAGCGAGTCGTAAACAGTCTCTTCATCAAGTGTATAAATGCTTGGATTTAAAAGGACGTAACTTTTTGAATTTAGCACACCTATGTTGTCGTCATTATATCTACCAACTAGAGCAATAGATTTTCCAGAGGTTTCTAAAGAATCAAGAATTAGCGTTGAGAGTTTTACGGAAAGAGTATCGCATAGTACTAAGCTTGCATCCGACTCTATGAAGTCGTTTCCAATTTCAAGATCATTACTGGTATTGCATGATAAAAGCAAAAAGATGCTAATTGTAGCAATTAAGAATAGTTGGTTTTTCATTGTTGCTAAATTCAATTTTCTTCAAAATAAGGAGTGTGGAGTGTTCGTAAAAAACGAAATCGATAATAGGATAACTTTTATCGACAATCTTATTAATGGTATAGATGTGATTGCTATTGTGTGCAACGGAAGGTTTGTAGACCTTGGAGGATGGTTTGTATATAAAACAAAGGATTTTGTCGATATTATTATTTGTGAGTGATGTTTCAATACTACATTCGAGCATCAAAAACAATTATCTTTTAACTAGTTATGATGAACAGAAAATTGAATTACTTAAAAGTCTCAGTGCTTTTATTATTCATGGCCCTATTTATGGTGTCGTGTAATGATGATGACGATGACACAGATTTGGTTGGTAACTGGAAAACCTTGTGGGAGTTTGAAGGTATTGCCAGAAGCCACGCTGTTTCCTTTGTTATAGGAGATAAGGCCTATGTTGTTTCCGGTTACGATGGTGATGAAAGAGTTCGTTTGCAGGATTGCTGGGAATATAACCCTGCCCAAAATCAATGGTTGCAAAAAGCTTCTTTTCCCGGCGTAGGAAGAACATCTGCTTTTAGTTTTTCGGCAAACGGGAAAGGCTATGTTGGTTGTGGTTACGATGGCTCAACAAAATTAAACGATGTTTGGGAATACGATCCAATTAATGATAGTTGGACTCAAAAAAATGATTTTCCAGCCTCTGCACGTTATGGAACAGTTTCATTCACTGCTGGTGGAAAAGGTTTCGTTTGTGGAGGGTTTGATGGGAATTATCTTAAAGACCTATGGGAGTATAATGCTGAAACTGACACCTGGACTCAGAAAACAAGTCTTCCAGGCTCTAAACGATTTAATGCTCACGTGTTTGTGATTGATGATATTGCCTATGTTTTCGGAGGAAATAATAACGGAACTTACGTTGATGATTTTTGGGCTTATGATTGCAGCGCAGATACTTGGACTAATAAACGCGATATTGCAGATAATTCAGATGATGAATATGATGATGATTATACATCTATAACAAGGCAATGCGGAGTGACGTTTGTAATAAACGGTTACGGATATGTTGCAACTGGAGACAAGAGTAGTCTTGTTACTAGTACATGGGAATACAGCCCAGCGACAGACTTGTGGACTAAAAAAACAGAATTTGAGGGTACTGCAAGAACAAATGCAGTTGGTTTTACAATAAACAATAGAGGGTTCGTTTTAACAGGAAAAACTAGTAGCCTTTACCTTGATGATGTTTGGGAATTTTATCCATTTGCGGAGCAGGTAGACAACGATTGATTGGGTTAATAATCTTTTCTCGGCTCTTTTTCACCCGGAACATTTGTTTCGGGTGTTTTTTTGTATTCTATGAACTAATTACTTCATTTTTGGTTTTTTATTGAAAAATATAGAAATGAAAGTTATTCATAGATCTGAGAGCCGAGGCCATTCAAATTTTGGTTGGCTCAATAGTTACCACACATTTAGTTTCGGAGGTTACTATAATCCTGAAAAGATTCATTTTGGTGTTCTTAGAGTTTTAAATGATGACGAGGTTGCTGCTGGTATGGGTTTCGATACCCACCCACACGATAATATGGAAATTATTAGCATTCCGCTCGAAGGCGATTTGGAGCATCGTGATAGCATGGGAAATGTTGCTGTGATTAAAAATGGCGATGTTCAAGTAATGAGTGCAGGTTCAGGAATTACTCATAGCGAGTACAACAAAAATAAGGATAGCGTGGTGAAGTTTCTCCAAATTTGGATTTTCCCAAACAAGAGAAATGTTACCCCACGTTACGACCAGTTAACCCTGAATGTTGCGGATAGAGTTAACCGTTTGCAGCAAATTCTCTCGCCGAATAAGGAGGATGAGGGTGTTTGGATTCATCAGGAAGCATGGTTTCACCTTGGCAAGTTTGATGGTAACAGTTCCGTGAGTTATCAACTTAAGAAGGCGGGAAATGGAGTGTATATTTTTGTTCTGAACGGAAAGATTACTGTTGATGGCTTAGAGCTCGATTCTCGTGATGGTATCGGAATCTGGGATATAAGTCTACTTAACATTAAGTCAATCTCCAATTCTGAGATTCTGCTAATGGAAGTTCCAATGAGTTAAATACGCTTTAAAGGCTTCACACAAAAGCATACTTTTTATAGTTTCATATTTGCATTCTAACTGGCTTCTGTTATAAATAATTCAAAGACTAACAGAAAGATGTTTTAACTAAATATCCTTGCTGAAAATTTTTTTTAGGTCGATTATTTTGCCTATTTAATCTACTAGATTGCAGTAATCATCTAGTTTTCTTGTATTGGTTAAAATTCAATTTGACTTTTGTGTAAAAATTTATTTTTATGCAAAGGTTACTTCAATTATTAGTTTTTATAGCGGCAAGTTTTCTTTTAATTGAGAACTTAGCATCGCAAAACATTTCGGATAAGGTTTGGGATTTAAATACCTGCATTAATTATGCACTAGACAACAACATTCAGGTTAAGCAAAAAATGTTGAACGTAACTTCAAGTGAGTTGGAGTTGTCAAAAAATAAATCGGCATGGCTTCCCAATCTTAATGCATCTGTTTCTGAAAATCTAACGAATTCCAAGGATAAAACAAATGTAGACAACTGGGCTGCATCCAATGGCACTAGTTTTTCTTTAACTGCAAGTATGCCAATATATCAGGGTGGCAGCATTAAAAATAATATCAGGAAGAGTCAACTTTCAGTTGAGCAGGCTAACGTTGATGTTGAAATCATCCAAAAGTCTATTGTTCTTTCAATTGTACAAGCATACCTTGATGTGCTTTACACTAAGGAGTCGGTTGATTACTGCACGGAAGTTGTGTCTGCTTCGGAGAAGCAGGTGGAGCGCTCAAAAAACCTTTTTAGTGCGGGTTCAATTGTCCGCAAAGATTTGGCGCAAATGGAGGCTCAACTTGCAAGCGATAACTACTCACTAACAGTTGCCAGAAATAACTTCACTTCAAGAACAACCGATTTGAAGCAACTATTGGAGATTCCTGTTGCTGATACTTTTGTTGTATCATTCCCTGAGGTGCGGGTTGTTGATAGCCTTGCAAATTTTCCGTCTAAGTTGGAGGCAATTAATGCTGCCATAACAATAATGCCCGAGATAAGGAGCAGTCAGGTAAACAATCAAATTGCCGAGGTGAATTATAGAATGGCAAAATCAGGTTACTTGCCATCGCTGAGTCTCAATGCGGGTTATTCAACCGACTATAGCTCTAGTTTAAGTGGAGGTTTTAGCAATCAACTTTCGAACAATCAACTTCAAAAAGTTGGACTAACCCTTAATGTGCCAATTTTCAACAGATTCTCAACGAGAACATCGGTTCTGCAATCGAGAATTGGGGTGGAGCAGGCAAGGCTATCTGCACTAGAAACTGAAAAGAACCTGCAACAACAAGTCGAAACTATTTATCAGGATGCAGTGGCAGGAATTTATCGCTATAAATCGGCAAAAACTCAGATGGAATCGGCCGATGAGAGTTACCGTTTATCTGAACAGCAATTCAACCTAGGAATGATTAATGCTGTGGAGTTGCTAAAAGTTAAAACTAGCTTGCTCAACTCTAAAATGGAGCTAATTCAATCGAAATACTCTGCCATACTAAATCTTAAGATTCTTGATTACTACATGGGAAAAACAATAACACTTTAAGAACTATAAAATGAAGAAAAAATCACTTTTCATAGGCATCCCAACTCTAGTTGCAATCATTGTAATTTTTGTGTTTGCAAAAGGTAAAAAGGATGAAGTTACGCTCGAAACAGTCCTGGTTGCGAAAGGAGATATCATCAACACTGTAACAGCAACCGGCACCATTGAACCAATTGATAAAATTGAGGTTGGAACACAAGTTTCAGGCGTGATAAATGGAATTTATGCGGATTTTAATTCGCAGGTAAAAAAAGGGCAACTCCTGGCTGAACTCGATAAGTCAACTTTGAAAGCTAGAGTTTTGCAATCGAAAGCCAGCTTGGCATCGGCTCAGAATGAGCTAACCTATCAGGAGCAAAATCTGAATAGGACTAAAAAGTTATATGAAACAAAGGCTGTAAGCGATGTTGATATTGAGTCTGCACAGTACAAGTATAACAACGCCAAAGCAAGTGTCGATAGGTTGATTTCCGAATTAGAGCAGGCTGAGGTTAACCTTTCCTACGCATCAATATACTCACCCATTGATGGAGTTATTCTAGCACGGAATGTTGAGGAAGGACAAACTGTTGCGGCAAGTTTTAGCACGCCTACACTTTTTACTATTGCCCGAGATTTAACCAAAATGAAGGTGGAGGCCAATGTGGATGAGGCCGATATAGGCCAAGTGAAAATGGGTCAGGAGGTAACCTTCACAGTTGATGCCTTCCCAAGCGACACTTTTGGAGGGACTGTATCGCAAATAAGGTTGAATCCAACAGTATCGTCAAGTGTGGTAACCTACAAGGTGATTGTTGAAGCTCCAAACCCTGATTTAAAACTAATGCAGGGCTTAA
>JAEXVC010000011.1 GCA_023406715.1 Bacteroidota bacterium
TTGACGCATTAACTTTTTTGTATCCTTGCAGTGCATTGTTTTATTGTGTTGTAGTTTGACAATCATTATTTTAAAAACTAGCGGTCGATAATTATTTTTTTTGATAATCGACCAAATATTTTCGCAAATTGGTTTTAGCCCTGAATAACAACGACTCCACTGACGATATTGACACATCCATAACCTCGGCAATCTCCTTATACGATAAATCCTGATACTTACTAAGGATAATTGCCACTCGCTGATTCTCGGGCAACTTATTTATAGCCTCTTTCAGCAACCTTTTGTTTTCGGATAATAAAATGCTGTAATCGGCCTCAGTATCGTCTGTTGAAACTATTTGAAAGGATGTGTCTTTACCATCACCCTTATGGAATAAATTGAGGTTAAAAATTGAGGTTTCGCGCTTTTTCTTCCTTAAATGGTTCAACGATTTGTTTACAGCAATTCGGTAAACCCAAGTCGATAGTTTCGATTCCTTTCTAAAGCCCGGTAGCGACTCGTATAGCTCAACAAAAACATCCTGTGCCAAATCCTCCGCCTCGTGGTACGATGTTACAAAACCCCGGCAGGTTGTAACCACCATGCGCTGATATTTCTCCATAAGCTCAGCAAAAGCCTTATGGTCATTATCATCTATAACTTTTTGAACTAAAATGCAATCGTCCATTTAACAGAATTAAGATGATATTTTGACAACATCCAAATCAATTTCTTGCGGTATAACATTGAAAATATTTATAAATTTAGATAAAATTGATGATTTATTGAGTTTTAAAAAGATTCTTGCCTTTTTAAACCAATCTTGAATAGATTGATTTACTTTTGTAAAAATTTTTCGACATGGGAATTCGATTAAAGATTATTACAGGATTTGTAATCCTCGCATCGCTACTAGTTATTTCGGGCTTAATATCAATTTACGAACTTACCAAACTGGGGAACTCCGTTAACCGACTGTTGAACGACAACTACAGAAGTATCGATTACTCGAGGGAAATGTCCTCAAGTCTCGAAAAACAAAAGAAGTCCCTAATAATGGCGTTAAATGGCGATATCGAAAAAGCAAATTCACTTTTCAATGAATCAAAAGGTGAGTTTGAAGAATCAGTCCGTAAAGCAGCAAATAATCTTACTGTACCAGGCGAAATAGATCTTGTTGATTCAATTGCCATAGCATTCTCAGGCTATACTACTTTAGCTTCTGATTTTATCAACAATGAAAGTCATAACATATCGCTCTATATAAATGAAATTCAACCCAAAATGTGGGTTATTCAAAATAAAATTGACGATTTACTGACTATAAACCAGCAAAACCTTAACCAAACGGCTACGCTTTTGGAGAAAAGCCCTTATAGAACCATCCTTCCGGGTTTAATAGTAGTTATTACAAGCATAATTTTCTCCATCATATTCAACTTTATGATTTCTCACTATATGCTTAAACCTATTATTAGAATTACAAAAAGTATTAATGATTTTGTAAAGTTCAAGAAACCTTTCGATGTGAATATTGAAACCAAGGATGAAATGAATGAACTTAAAGAAGCTGTAAAGAATCTCACCACCATAAAAAGTCTTCAAAAGAATTGATATGAGGCCTCATGTTATATTAAGGTATATTGGATTTGTAATGCTTCTTAATGCAGCATTCATTTTGTTATCGTACTTTATTGCACTTTACAATAACGACAGTGGGCAACAGCCCCTACTTTACACCTTTCTTATTACTACTTTAATGGGATTATTTCCCCTAGTTTTTGTTCCAAAAACTTTAAATTTATCTAATAAAGAAGCATACTTTGTTGTTGTTTTAAGTTGGATTATATCATGCTTTGTTGGAATGCTTCCCCTTCTGCTATGGGGAGGAGAATTTACTTTTATTAGGGCTTTTTTTGAGAGTGTATCGGGCTACACAACTACTGGAGCAACTATTTTAACTGATATTGAAGCACTTCCTAACAGTTTGCTCTTCTGGCGTTCATCAATGCATTTCATTGGAGGAATAGGAATCGTAGTTTTCATGCTAGTGATTCTTCCATCGTTGGGTAAAGCACAAATGACCCTTTCTAAAATGGAAATCTCACCTTTAGCACAGGAGAATTTCAAGTTTAGAACTCGAAAGATGTTGAATATTATCCTATTCGTTTACATTGGATTGAATGTAGCTCAAATTATCCTGCTAATGGTATTTGGAATGAGCCTATTTGATGCTGTAAACCATGCTTTTGCAACAATTGCAACAGGAGGTTTTTCCACAAAAAATGCGAGTGTGGCTTACTACAATAGCGTACCTATTGACATTACTATTACCGTATTCATGTTTGTTTCTGGAATACATTTTGGATTAATATATACGACATTAACTTTCAAAAAGGTAAACTTTTTTACATCTCCTATTTTCAAGTACTACTTTTTTGCAACAATTGCGGGTATAACTGCGGTTGCAGTCAACTTAAAATACAATAGCAGCTACGAAACATGGGGTGAAAGCTTCCGCTATGCGGCTTTTCACGTAGTTTCATTATCGTCTACCACTGGTTTTTCCAACACCGATGCTTCGGGGTGGCCTCCATTTGCAATTGGATTAGTAATTTTCTTTACTATACAATGCGCTTGCTCTGGTTCAACAGCTGGAGGCTTAAAACTTGATAGAGTTGTTGTTTTTTTTAAAGCCGTTAAAAGTCAAGTTTTAAAAGTGCAACATCCACAAGCAGTTATTCCAGTAAGAGTTGGAAAATTAATAATTGCTGATGATGTGGTTAATTCAATAATTATATTCATTGTGTTATATATTCTCGTATTGCTCGCAAGCACTTTAGCTGTTGCAGCTATGGGCGTTGATTTACTCACCGGTTTCTCTGGAGCAGCGGCTACAATGGCAAATGCGGGAATAGGTTTTGGAAAAGTATCAAGTAATTTTGCCTCACTTCCCGATGGAGCCATTGCCATTTACACTTTCGATATGTTGCTTGGACGTTTAGAAATTTTTGGTCTAATTATGCTTTTTATGATTAAGTCCTGGAAATAGCAATATCCTTGATATAAGAAAAGCCGATGAGTTTCATCGGCTTTCTTCATTTAACACACACTCATATACCTAAACTATTATTGTCTTTTTCTGGTAGACATTTGCATAAAATAAAAAAGCCTCTGATTTCTCAGAGGCTTAACGTTGCATTGGCGGTCCGGACGGGACTTGTTTTTTTATTCATAATCAACTAATTAACAACATTTTAAATCGTTGTTAATATTTTTTGGTAGAATTACGGTAGAAAGTGAAATATTAAAAATTTTAACCATATACCCAATATTAATGGTAGTTCTAACGATGTTACACATATTTTTTCTACCAAAATAAACATTACAACTACCTAATAATCAGAATTATAATAAATTTTCAGTGTCATTCTTTCTACCAATTAAAAATTTAAAATATTTGCCACATCAAAAAACTATTTGTCAATAAGATAAAGTGTAAATTTAAACTATCAAACTACTTTAATAGCACTGAAATGGCAAACCAATTAAAAAAAGTTACACCTAAGGATATAGTTAAAACCACTTTAGACCATTTAGTTTACGGTATATCTGGCATTAGTCAATCCGACAAAAAAGACCTTACACAATCGTTAACAAGAGTTTATAATAACTTTAGGGCTGGTAAGTTCTTGAGTGCTTTCATTGATGAGTGGAAAAAACTAGAGCAAAAAGGCAAAATTCCCGATACTTATAGTTATTCTGAAGAACATTTTAATTGTCTTGGCGAGATACTTGATTATCTCGATAATGAAATTCCTAATGACAGAGTGTTTGAAGTGTTGAAAAAGTTGTTTTTCGTTTCGGTTATGGATAACTTAATCAATGATGATAATCTTTTGCCAAACCAATACCTTAAGATAATCAAGAATCTTAACTCGGGAGAAATATTAGTCCTTTTTAGCATTTACAGAATATCTAAAAGTAATTACTTAGTTGATAATCAATCAAATTACACTAGTACAGATGTAATCAATAAAATTGCGGAACTATCCAATCTTAAGCATAATCCATTAGTATTGCTAAATTGTGAAGTTCTCGAAAAGAAACGCTTAATCCATCCTTTTTTTACCATACATACATCAACAGATATTAGAGTATTAACAGTAACGGATTTAGGACGTGGTCTTTGTAATTATATTGAAAGATATGACGAACTAGTAAAGGATTAACGAACACAAATTGGCTGATTGTGGCTGATTCGTTATTGCGGGGCTATGATTCCCATCCGATACAATCCCGCTCCTTAACGATGTTGGGCTTACACCTTGAGGCCGTTCCGTTCGCCCTGGCATTTGGCTACCGAATAAGCCCGAACGATTCAACAGGGCGTTACTCTGAACCTTGGCTGATTGCGGCTGATTCGTTATTGCAGGGCAATGATTCCCATCCGATACGCCCCCACTCCTTAACGATGTTGGGCTTACACCTTGAGGCCGTTCCGTTCGCCCTGGCATTTGGCTTTCGGTACACCCGAACGATTCAACTCAATTTTATTTATGAACTTTCAAAATAAAAAATTGGCTCTTGCCTTAAACTTTGAACACTAAAATGAATACAAATTTCTTAAAATTTCGGGCTTTTTTCTACTTATTTTCTACCCAAATTCATAAAACACTGATAATCATAATAAAGTTGTAGTCCTATAAAGACTAACGCTATCATTTTTTTGCATATAAAGACTTCTTGAAATCATTCCAATCTTTCAATATTTGTCTTTTGGTTTTTGGCCTATCTAAATAACTTAACTCATTCAATAATCCGTGTTGTTTATCCTTAATAACTTCATTGGATAAACCGTTAATAAAATCGTTTATAATTGCCCTGGTATCCCTCTCGCTCAAACCAAATTTAGCAGAGCATTCTTTAACGTTTTTACCTAAAAGGTAATATTCTATTAATTTAGCGTTTTTCCCGCCTTGTAACCCTCTTTTTTCAACTATAAATGACAAATAAACCTTGGTTAACTCTGTGTTTCTTACACTATACCGTTTACTTACGTTAAAATAACATCTTATTGCTTCTAATAAAAGGCTTTTATCTATGCTTACTAATTGTATTGCTAATAACTGGCTTGAATACCTTAAGTTATCAACATTCAAGTTTCTTTTATTGCCGTCAATATAGACTATTCGACCGCCTTTAATAGGTTGACTGGCAAAAGTTGCTAAAATAAGTTTCGGGAGGCTTAAACGCTTTTTTTCGACAAAAATATAATTTCTGCTATCGGGTTCTAATAACTTTCCTTTTTTCAGGCCATAAGCCACACCACTTTTATTTAAATACAAAAAAGGGGCATTTTTAGACCTTTTAAACCCTTTTGACACTAAATCCTTTATTATGCTGTTTCTAACCTCTCTTTTCATAGCCTTTTTGATTAATGTGGCACAAAATCAATTCTGAACGATTCTAAATTTATTGTTTCTTAGTTCCCACCTTGCATTGCATTTGGTACATTTACCCTCATACAAGTTACCACTAAAATTATGAATAACAATACTTTCGCCACAGTCGCAGGGGAAAAAGGCATCATTCCTCACATAAGTAACTTGTTTATAATCTAATTTACTGCAATTTCCGTCCATTTTCTGCCTGTATTTAAACCTACATTAGACATTATTCGTTTTTGCATCCTTTATGTACCTCCATACAGTAACTTCACTTATATTCAATATTTCGCCTATTTCATTGTAGGTTTTGCCAGTGCCTTGTAGTTCTAACGCCCTTAACTTAACGTTTTTAGGTTTCTTTAATTCAGTCCAGCCCTCCGCTTGTTGCCATTTTTCTATGGTTCTAACTGGGCATCCATCCAGCAACTTAGATATTTCCATTAAGTTCAAACCCATTAAATAGTATTTACGGGCTTTTTCCTTTTGTTCTATCGTATACTTATTGCGATGGGTAACAACCTTGCTTTTTACTGATAATCCTTTTTTACTCATTTTGGGTATTATTGAAGTTATTTAGTTTAAGCATTCAAAAAATATAAAGTTTATTAAACTTTTTAAAGGGTATTCTGTAAGGGTAAAAAATGAAATAAATTGAAATCATAGCCCCCGTTAATTTTTTTTCTCTAAAAAGTGTTTTACTCTATTATTATTAAAGAGATTCGACAATTTTTTACTGATATTATTAAGTTTTTACGTTTACCGAGTACCCTTAACCCTTAAATTAACCCCGCTTAAGCGTATATATTGAAACCTTTAACTTTTTTGCTTTAAATTCCTTTAAAATCGATATAAAACGCTTTAATTTTTTAAACTCTCATTTTTTAGTCCTTTCGACAAAACACATCATTAAAAATTATTTCACTTTATACCCTTGTTCAAATCCTGTAAACTTTTCTTTGCGTTTATCGCTAAGTATGCATTATAGGTTCTCAAACTTATATTGTACTTTTTCTCGATATGATTCCTATAAATCCAAATTTGGGTAACACCTTTCTTTTTATACTCAAGAGTAATATTTTGAATTTCGACAATCCTTTCAAAATAATTCCTTTTGTTGTAGGCCATTGTTTAGAATCTCATTAACTATTTTCTGTTATCAATCCTTTTGTAATTAATTAGAGCATCTGTTAATGATGCTCTAATTAATTACATTGGGTTGAGCATCTACGGAAGTTGAAAACTAGTTTCCTTAATACTTTCAGGCACTTATAACCCTCCCAAAAGTTCAATTTTTTTATTCATACTTATCAATAAAAATTAAACTCAAAACCTAATAATCTGATTATAAATAACTTAAACAAACTCCTAAACCTGCCCAAAAGGGCATACTTAAAAACACTTGCAAATATCTATAAATCAATTCTTTAAAAGGTTTTCGGCAATTTTTAACTTTTTCCGAAATTCCTTTTCTACATCGCTCTGCAAAAATTTAGATTGAGCCTTAAACAATTCCCAATCCTTTGATATAAAACGCTTTATATTCCTTAACTGTTTTTCCGAAAGTTCGCCCCGCTTATGCCTCTCAATTTCCCTGTTTAGTGTTTCGGTTATTCCCTTTCTGTATATGCTTTGGGCTATATTTATCTTTGTTTGGTTTGTTCCCTTAGGAACTATTAAAGTTTTCTCGAAGTCAACCGTTCGCCAATCGGAAAAAAAACGGCTGGTAATCTTTGCCACTTTGGGCGGACTCATTAACTCACCTAATGTTATGTTTTCAACCCTCCTATACGAAGTTTCTATTCTTATAATATTTCTTTGTAACTCGGGGTGTTCGGGGTCTAAATCTTTATTATTATCCAGTATCTCAAAAACTTTATCATACACCTTGTAAACTACTTTATTGTCCTTGTGCTTTCTAGTGGTAAACTGTCTCTTTGGCTTAAAACTACTACTCTCCATGAAGTCTTTATCCAGTTTCAGCCTTCCTATCGAAATCATTTTACCCATATATTCCCGAGGGTCTTTTTCTACAACAAGGTTTGCCCCTATTTCGAAGTAATTAACTCTTGACATATAAAGGTCAATGCCAATAGCCCAAGACAAGTATTCAATTATTTGCCGAGCCATTGACATTGTAAAATCATTGTGATTAAGCAATAAGCCTATTTTTCGCTTATTGTATATTTTATGTGGGTTAAAATCAATGTTTAGTGTAAGGGTGTCAAGTTCAACCCTAATGGTGTATCCTATTTGCTCATTTCTTTTATTGTGCGTATTGTCAAATATGATTTTAGGCTTCCTGTCGCTATTCATATTGCACGGGTCGCCTAAAATACTTTGGTCTAGGTTGTTTCTTTCTACAATCCTATACAACTCATCAGTTGTTATTAAAAGCTTTATTTTAACTAAATCAATCATCAGTTGTGTGCAATTAAAAATAAGACACACCCGAAACTCCTTCAAACTCTTCTAAAACTACTGTTGTAAATGAGTAATTTTCTCCAAACTCAACATCTTCGGCATAATTACCAATTAATATACATGGGTAATGATTAACCGATTTAACTAAGTCTGTTTTATGTTCTTTGCCAAAAAACTCAATTGCTTTTTGTAAGTCTTGCTTTTCTTTTAACAACATCTTTTCCATTTGATTTAAAAATTAACTGCACACAACAAACAATCAAAAAACATGCGTTGTGCAGTAGTCAGGCATGTTTAGTGCTTCTATTTTACTTTTTATCGCGGGATAGTGAAGCATTTTTAATACCCGCACGATTTTTTATTGTCAGCCGTAAAGATTAAAGCGGGGCGGGAATCCAAAACTAATCCAAGTAAAAACCAAAAAACTCTAAAAAAAACGCCTCGCCCCGCTATTCTTTAATTCTACAAACTCAAAATATAGTCTACATTAGGAGCAATACCGCTATCACTATACGAAAAATATGGAAGTTCGAATAATGGGCTGCTTGAGTCTATTGTAATACTTGCCCCTTGTTTTTCGGCAATTTTCTCAACGGCATTAATGCTCGAAATCATACTTTGTATATGCTCAAGCGCAATGTTTTGACGTTCGTTTGCAGTGTGTTTAGTGCAATGCTCTTGAATTAACTTTTTGAGGTTCTCGATTGTGTTTACTTCCCCATCGTTTCCTAGTTTTAAATACCTCTTTACTAGCATTGGTGTTTCACCGGCTAGGATGTGTGATGCTCTGCTTAAAGCGTTTTCGATTTTCGAAATGTCTTCACTTATCTCAACCATTTCGATAAATTTTTCCCTCGAAATTTTAACGCCCGCTATTTCGGGGGTTTGAACCTTGCTAGCCTTTAATTCCTTTAGCCAATTCAATACCGTTTCTTTTTTCGGCTCTTTAAAACTTCTTTTTACACCGTTAACCATTTCTTCAATTGAAATGCCTGTTATTCCAATGGCCTTTAATTGTTTAGAAATTTCATTTAAATGCCCTGAAGCATCTTTTACGGAAATAATGAAATCGTTCATTTTTCCTCTATCTACATAAATTAACTTTTTCTCCATAGTGCTATAATTTAGTTAGTCCTTGTATGGTAATCGTAATTGAATTTGTTCATTGCGCTTAACTGGTTGAGCCTCCTTAACCTTGGTGTAAACCAGTAGGCAAAAATCAAACAAAGCCCTGTTTACTGTTAAGTTTGGATACATACGCCCTAGAATTTTAAGTGTTTGCATTTTGTTATACCCTGTATCTAGGTGGCAAATAAACTCGTTAAGTTGAGCCGTGTTTAACACTCTTTTTTCTTTCAGTATTGCAGTTCCCAAAACCCTACCGTTCAGTTCAATTGTGTATTCAAGCCCTACAACATACTTGGAAGGATTATGAAGCCTTAATGTAGAAAAGGCTTTATTATTCAGTTTATTATTCCAGTTGTTAGTAAAACTAATAGTTCTCATACCTAAATGTTTTGAGGTGGAAAACCGTACTTTAGCATATATAGGCTTATATAAATTGCCCTTTCGTGTTTTCTAAGATGAATAAGTTCCGTATCGGTATATTCATCCCAAGTTTTAAACGTTTTCGGGGTACCTAATTTTAGTTCCGGGGCTATTTGATTTAACTCGATTGAACTATTAGCATTTAAACTTTCACTTTTATTCATAACCTGTGATGTTGTGGGGAATATTTCCTTCATATCCTCCTCCAATAAACCCTTTGTTAATCTAATTTTACTCATAGTCTTAACTATTAATGGTTTGTTACTCCAACTATCTTAGCCGATTCAGAACATTTTCTATTAAACTTAAAGTATGCCCTTTCTTTCGGTTGCTTATCCTTAAGAATGTAACTCTTAAGTTCATTATCGCTTATTGGGTCGCTTTCTAAAAAAACCTTATTCTTTACCTTTTCAACTAGGTTTGTTCTGGTATCAATCACTTCAATATCACCAAATAAGATATTCTGCATTAGTTAGAAATCATTTGTTCCGTACCAGCAACAGCCCTTATTAATGCCTCTTCAACTAAACGCTGAATTTCGGGCGTTCCCTCCTTAATGTTCTGTGTATTTACTTGCTGTGTTTCTATCAGTTTCCCAATATTTACAGTAATATTTCTAATTGCATTACCGCCCCCAGACACTGAATTTAACCCATCCGCTAGTGCACCGTCTGTTGCGGTGGTTTGGCCTTCTGGGTTAGTTCCTAACCTTGAGGGAATAATTCCTTTTTCTCTGTTAATTTTTGCCGTTGTAACAATTTCCGCAAGGGTATTCATATAAGCCTCACTATAAAAGTTCTTATACTTTTGTCCAGGAGACCACCTAAATGCGTCTAAGTCGGCTTTTTCCTTTAACGGAGCGAGGTAATCTCGAAAAAACGTTGCCTTATTTTCAATTTCTTTAAGTTTTTCGTCAAAAACCTCTTGCGACATTTTGGCTGATTCATACATTATCCCTCCAAATTGTTTGACTGCATCGGATTGCCCTTTTTCTATTCCGCTTGCTTTAACGCCTTTAACGAATGTGCCAGTATTACTTACAAGTTTTATTGCTTTAGTAAGTAGCACCTCTTTCAAAGGGAGAAACGCTTCCCCAAGTTCCCCCATTAATATCTTGGTTTTATTCCTCAGTTGCTCGTTAATGTAATCCGTATCCTTTCGGGCTAATTCTAAAGCCCTATTAAGCCCTAGTTCGGTTGCATCAAAATCATTAAGGGTTCTTAGTAGCCCCCCTGTTTGGTCGGTTGCGGCCTGCACAAACGATATTAAACCCTCACTGCCAGTAAACTGATTCTTAAGAGCAACCACATTCTTATCACTTTTCCCTAACTGCCTAAACTTTGCGTTTAACTCAAGCATTAACTTGTCGGCCTGCTTTATCTTATTGTTGCTATCGTAAAGGTCTATTCCAATTTTTGCTAATGCATCTCTAGTTGTTTCCTTTGTAAAATCATTGAACAACGATTTCGTAAGGGTTGCCGCTTCGTCTGCACTCTTAGTTTTTAAGGTAAAAACAGTCAACATTTTATTCGCTGAATCGAAAGATTGCCCCGCCGATGCCGCCGCCCCTGCATATGCACTTTGAACCTTTGAAAGTGCGTCGAATGTTATCTCACCAACTTTAACAGTGGCATAAGCCGACCTATTAAACTCGTTTAATTTTTCAGCACCAAAGCCGTAATTTGCCATTGCTTTTCCAGTTCCAGCAATCCATGGATTAAAATCGGCTTTCATCAAATTAGCAAATTCGCCCTGTTGCTCTACAATTCTAGCAACCTCGCCGCCGTACTTCCCAGTAACTGACTGCACGTCATAAAATGCTTTAGCCGTTAGGTTCTGGTCGAAACCCTTATCAAATGCCACATCTCTTACTAAATTCTTGAGTTGTTTTAATTCGGCATTTGACTTGTCCAGGTTGAGAGTTCCCAACTCCCTGAATGTGCTATTAAATTTTTCGGCTTCCTGTGTGGCCTGCCTAATTCCAACGGCTAACCCGACGGCCGCGCCTGCACCCAAAAGTATTGGATTTGAAAGCAACGCCATACTTCGGTTAAAACCTGGTATTTCGTCGGCGGCATCTTTAAAATTCTTGCGAAATGATGCAAGCCTATCCGATTGAAATTTAAGGGAATTGCCAGCATTATATCCCGACCGTGCAACACCGTTTAACTTATGGCTTAACCTGTCTTCGCCAATTATGACATATTTTAATTCTCTTAGTGTCATAGTGCTTGTATTTTAATTATTTGAAGTATATTTGTTGCATCCTTTCTGTATGTACCATACGGAATAAGGTAAAAGGTTAGGGAATCCGCAAGGCGTTGCGGATTCCCTTTTTTTGTAGTCCTTTGTCGTGGGAAATCGCACAAAAACCCACACAAAGAATTACAAAATGAGCGTTTAAGTTCCAATGCTCTAATACTATTATTGTTTGTGTGCAGTGGTGAGAGATACACAAAAACCTTAAGCATAGGTATGGTTAAACGTAAACCGCTCAACTTCCCTTTTATATTAGTATTTGCGCTAAATAATACCATTAGCAATTAGGTTATCAATATCTCCACGCTTGATTAGGACCTTAGAATATTTCTTTTGGCTAATCTTTACTGGCGTTATAATTCCCTCCCTTACATACCTTTCATAAGTTACACGCCCTATTTTCAGCATTTGGCAAACATCCTTAGGGGTTAGCATTTCCTTTTGACTGCTCGAAACCAAGTTGTTAACCTTGTTGTTAAGGTCTATAAGTAGCGACCTTGCTTCGTTCCACTCGCTTGCGGGGATTGTTATTACTGCAACTTCACTCATATTGTACTATTTAAACGCTGTTTAAAGACTATTTAAATACTATTCTGCAACCTCTTTTAGAACCGATGTAATAGGGTTTACACCCTTAACATTTGTTCCCGTCTTAATCTCAAATAATGCTTCACGCACCATTTTAGCCTGCTTTTCGGTTAAATTATCGGGAAGTGTTAACTGTTTGTTTGGGCTATAGGCGCCAACATAGTTTTTCAAGTCGGGCAACGATTCTTCAATAAGAACCGAAAGCCAGTAAACTGGGTTTATTTCTAAATCCATAGGGTTCAACTCGGGGTTCATTAGTTGGATTCCCATTAGTAAACTCTTTTGAATGTTCTTTAAGTCCTCTCCTGGGGTGGAGGTTTCAATCTCAAAAATGATTTTATTGTCTGATAATCGTACCATAGTGAAAAAGTTAAAAGGTTTAGTTTAATTCAGGGTTAATTTGCGCTACGTTTGAGGGTTCGGTTGTGTCTAATTGTTCGTATTCAGTTTGAATTTTCTCAATTAAACCCCTGCACATTCCTACAACAGTGTTTGGCTTGCTATTCCGAATCTCTCTATCATCGAAAAACAAACTTGTTTCCGACTTCTTATCGGCAATTACTACACCTAGTTTGCCGTTGTTTCTACTAATAGTCAGCATAAAGTCGGCTTTTGCCTGATTACCGTTTGCTTGCTTGTTGCGTTTTTTCTGCGACATACCAATAAGGTTAAGGTTTTTACTCTAATTGAGGCATTAAGCCTCCTGTAAGGCGTTTTTACCAAATTTCTCAGGGTCTAGCATTATTCCCCGCTCCTTTAGTAGTTCTTTTGTGGCTTCAATTACCTTAGGCGTTTCTTTGGTTACTAAGCCCCGAAACATTCTTGTAACCTCAGGATAAGAAACACCCGATTTCTTTGAAATTTCCTGTTTTGCATCTTTGGGCAAAACAGGAATAAGTTCTATTAACTCATTCATAACAAGTGTTTTAAAAAAAAATTATTATATTAAAACATCATTTTCAAGAGACAAATATAATATGTTGCATCTCATATTCCAACATTTTGTTGGAATATTTTCTGCAACATTTCTAAAAAAAAAACAGGGCGACAAACTATCGCCCTGTAAATCATTAACTTATAATAGTTATAAACTTAATATTTTTTTAAGTCCATCGATGACTTTTTTATATTCCTGATTTTCTTCCTGTTCTGTTCCCTTTTGAAAAGTGTGATAATCCTTAACTAGTTCAACAATAAATTTTTCTCCATTCATATGTAAGAAATCAAAAACCGTCATTTTATATAATTCTAAATCTTTATGGCGTTCGAAAATTAATGCATTCCGCAATGCTTGCATTCCTATCTTAGAATAATGATAGTCGTCTGAAAATCTATCATCAATTGAACTTTGAAAGAAAACAAGGGCTTCATCAATATCAAAGAAATTCCTATTAGTTAGACAACTAGGATAAATCGCTTTTAAAACCTCACTTTCTTTTTCAAATAGTATACTAAACTTTCGGTTCAATACATCCCATAGAATTTCGCTATAAAATTTAATGCTTTCGGAGTTCAATAATTCTAATTGATTATTTACCTGAAGGTAATCAACTATTTTTAATATATCTTCTTTTTCCCTATCTAAGAAACTTTTAACGAATTGGTCTGCCAAATCTCTTTCTCTAATATAGCCGTCATAATAAGAAAAATTACTTTTGAATCTGTAATTCGTTCTATTTACAATCACTTGAACATATAAAGGATAAAGTTCGCTGTTACCCTCTATCCTAGGACTTAAACTTTTATTTAAGTAATGATTTATTGTAATTTTTCCCATATCGTAAGGCTTAAAGGTTTCGGGTGTGAAGTTATGGCAAAAAAAGGAAAAATGAAAGGAACTCAATTTGTGATTAAACAAAAGTAAGCTTCCATATAACTGAAAAACTAAGGGCTAACATTCATTTTCTGAACATCAGCCCTCAGGGTCGCCCAGGGCGCACCCCAGACTTAAGACTACAAATATAATACATTTTGCTACTATTGTCAAGTGTAATAGCAAAAGCGGGCTTTACCGAAGTAAAAACCCGCTTTTGGGTTCGCCCGAGCCGCAGCCCCGACAATGCAAATATAACACATTTAACTAGTTATTGTCAAATTAAAAAAGCAAAAGCGGGCTTTGCCGTAGCAAAAACCCGCTTTTGGGAGGTTCGGGGCGCACCCCTAACCGCTACAAATATACTATTTTATTCTTTACAAATCAATACCTTATACTATCACCAGTTAACTTTTTGCAGTTCGCTTGTTATTGTTGTGTCCATAACCTTACTATAAATCTGCGTTGTGGAAATTTTCTTATGTCCTAGTAACTTTTGTATTATTACAATGGGTAAGCCCTTGTATAGCAAATAAGTTGCCTGTGTATGCCTTGCCATGTGAAACGTAATTTTCTTATTAATCTTTGCCAACGTTGCAATTTCCTTTAAACATCTATTCATGTGTTGATTAGACATATCGTCGAAAATAAATTTTCGTTCGGTTTGTATGTACTGCTTTACTATTGCGCTGGGTTTATTGTTAAACAAGGCGTAAAGCGGCAAACTTACCTCCTCTTTAACCTTTTGCATAGTAAACTTAAGCCATTCATCACCATTTATTGTAACAAAAGATTCTTTACTTAGTGCGGTTATATCTGAAAACCTAAGGCCAGTATAGCACGAAAACAGGAACATATCCCTAACCTTGTTTAAGTATGCCTTACTTTCAGGTATTACTAAATTTTCTATCGAACTTACCTCCTCGGGGGTTAAGTAGCCCCTGTGTGTGCTTTCGCTTTCCAACTCGAAATTTTTAAACGGATAACTGTTAGCATCCATTAACTCTTTTTTTATGGCAAGGTTTACATAGGTTCTAATGTGCCGAAAGTATTTGTTTATTGTATTGGTATGCAGTTTTTTTTCATCCTTTAGTTTTTTGTTTTTCAAATAGTTACTGAATGAATCTAGTAGATTATAGTTTATTTCAGTAAATATAATATCTGTTTTGAACTCTCTTAGCACATGTAGTGTAGTTTTATGGCCTATAATTGTAGAGGAAGCGTTATGGCTTTTGGCTATTTCCTTATCCATAAACTCGGTAAATGAGTTTGTGAAGTTTCCGTTCAGATGCTCGTCAAACAAATCGAGATTAAAGGGTTTCCCCTTATTCAGATACTCCAATTCAATATCGTTCAGCCGCTTTATTAAGTCCGAAATTTGTTTGTTAAGACGAATAGAATTAGGATGATGCTGTTTTATTTGCCTGTGTTTTTTATCCCACTCGTCGGGCTTAATGTAAATTTTGGTAGAAAAATACTTTTTCTTACCCCTTAAATATGCTTCGATTTGAATTAGTGCAGTTCCATCGGATAGAACTTTCCCCTTGCGGTTGTGTACCGCTTTAATTAAAGTTTTGTCCATTACGTTAAGGTTAAAAGGTTACAACAAAGGTATGTAAAAAAAATACGAATGGACAAAAAATCGGGTAGAATACGGGTAGAAAAAACTTGGTTATTTATGGTAAAAATATTTTTCCTAAGAAAGTGTAAAAAGCGTATTTTCAAGTATTTAAATGAAAAAAAGGGGTCTATTAAACCCCCTTTTGCGGTCCGGACGGGACTCGAACCCGCGACCTCCGCCGTGACAGGGCGGCATTCTAACCA
>JAEXVC010000158.1 GCA_023406715.1 Bacteroidota bacterium
GTTCTCTCTTCCAAAACCTTACCATCGCAGACTATTTTTTTATGAAATCATTAATTTTTGCTCAAAACACACTTACCGGCGATGAACTTCAACTCTACAAACAAATCTTTTCAATAATTTACAACACTCTTCCTAAACCCAACCTATACGTTTACCTTCACCTTCAAACAGACAAACTGCTACAAAACATAAAAAAAAGAGGAAGAGATTATGAGCAAACAATTACTGCAGATTATTTGAACAACTTAACTCAGGGATATTTCGATTTCTTCAAGCAACATCCCGATTATACCTTCCTAGTAATTGACACCAGTAACTTAGATTTTGTTGCAAATACTGAGGATTATCTCAAAATCAAAGAGGTTATTTTTGACAAAAGCTATAATAAAGGTGTTAATCGTGTTACATTTTAGTATAAAATTCTTATATTAGCTGATGTTTCTTTTCGATATTTAGAAAAGAGTATTATGTTTGCAATCATTATTTATACTGAATACTAAACAACTAACCAATTTGATATGAAAATGAAAGGTTTAAAATTTGCAATCATCGCTCTAGCTGCTGTTATACTAAGCGCCTGTGGTGGTGTAGAAAAAATGAAGGAACTACCTGCCGGATTTACTCTAAAGGTAACCCCAAACCCTATGGAAGTTCACGGCAATAAGGTAAAAGCAACCATAGAAGGTACTATTCCTGCAAAGTATTTTAACAAAAAAGCTACTGTTGAAATTACCCCTGTTATTGTTTATAACGGTGGCGAACTAACTTTACCTGTAAAAGTATTACAAGGTGAAGATGTTCAAGCCAACAATCAGGTGATTAACTACGAAGCTGGTGGATCATGGAAACACGACGTAGAGTTTGATTATAAAGACGAAATGTTCCGTTGCGATATCGAACTTCGTTTTGTAATTCTTTACAAAGACAAAAAAGTTCCTTTTGAAGCTCCACAAAAAATTGGTATTGGAACATTAGCAACTTATAAATTGGTTGATATTGATCCAAAACCAATCATGTTGAAAGACAAATTTGTTCGCGTAACTCCAGAACAAAAAGAAGCTCAAATCAACTTTGTAATCCAGAAATCAGACATTCGTAAATCTGAGCTTACTAAGGAAGAACTTAAAGTTTTAAACGATTTCCTACTTGCTGCTTCTCAAGCAAAGAACAAAGAGGTTAAGGAAATTAAAGTTTCTGCTTATGCTTCTCCAGATGGTCCAGAAAAACTTAACGAAAAACTATCTCAAGAGCGTGGTAAGAATACAGATAAATATCTTGCTGATGTTTTCAAGAAAGCAAAGATTAAAGATGCCAAAGCTGCTACAGTTGAAACTACAACTGAAGACTGGGATGGTTTCCAAAAAGCAGTTCAAACTTCTGACGTAGAAGATAAAGAACTTATCATCCGTGTACTTTCAATGTACTCTGATCCTGAAGTTCGTGAAAAAGAGATCAAAAACCTATCTAAAGTTTACAAAGTACTTGCTGAGAAGATTCTACCAGAACTACGTAGATCTAAGATGATTGCTAGCGTTGACAACATTGGTTTATCAGATGACACCTTGAAATACATGGTTGAAAACAACGCTTACGATAGCCTAAACGTAGAGGAAATGCTTTACGCTGCTACTCTAGTTTCTGATGTAAATAAGAAAATTGAAGTTTACATGAAGGCTGGTGAGAAATTCAACTGCCCACGTGGTTACAACAATGCTGCTTACTTACATTTAATGAACAAAGACGTTGCCGCTGCAAAAGCTGCCCTTGATAAAATTCCTGCTGATCAGAAAATTCCTGCTGTTACTAACAACCGTGGTTGTGTAGCCTTAATGGAAGGGAACTATGATGAAGCTGAGAAACTTTTCACCGAAGCTGCTGACGCTGGTAACGAGGTTAAATACAACCTAGGTATTATCGCTATCTTAAAGAACCAATACCCTGCTGCTGCTGAGTACTTTGCAGGTACAGATTCTTTCAACCAAGGATTAGCATTATTACTTAACGGTAAAGTTGACGCTGCTAAGAACACATTTGCAAAAGTTGAAACTGCAAAAGGTTACTATGGTCGCGCAATTGTTGGTGCACGTATGTCAGAAGAAGCCACTGTACTTGACAACTTACGTACAGCTATTGGAAAAGACGCTAACCTTAAAGCTCGCGCTAAAGATGATGTTGAATTCCGCAACTTCTTCCAAAACGAAGCTTTCAAGGCTATTTTCTAGTAGATTGAAAACAATATAAAGAATAAGGACCTGCCATTGGGCAGGTCCTTATTCTTTTATTATCAGAGACTACTTATTTAACTTGGAAAAGAAATCCCAAAGCACAATCCCTGCCGAAACAGATATATTAAAGGAATGCTTTGTGCCAAACTGTGGGATTTCAATACACTCGTCGGAAAAATCGACAACCTCCTGCTCTACCCCTCTCAGTTCGTTTCCAAAAATCAGCGCATACTTTGCGCCTAGTTCAGGTTGATAAGATATTAGATTATGGCTATTCTCCGCTTGCTCAATTGATATAATTTTATAACCCTGCGCTTTAAGAATCTCTAATACAGCAATAGTTTTATCAAAATACTCCCAACTTACGGTGTTCTCCGCACCCAATGCTGTTCTGTGGATTTCCTTATCGGGGGGCGTTCCTGTAATACCACAAAGCATAATCTTTTCCACCAACAAAGCATCTGAAGTTCTAAAAACCGAGCCCACGTTATTCAAACTCCTCACATTATCGAGAACCACCACAATTGGTAATTTACCTACAGACTTATACTCATCAACACTCTTACGGTTTAACTCGTCGTTTGCTAATTTTCTATTTTTAATCATAAAGAATATATTTGAGCACAAAGGTACTCAATCATTTTTTGTATTTTTAGAAGTCGAAACCCGAAAAGATAATTTCTATGAATCTGCATGAGCATCAATCAAAAGAGATTTTAAAAAAATCGGGTGTGCCAATTCCTACTGGAATTGTAGCATACACTACCGAGGAAGCCGTAAAAGCAGCAAGACTGATAATGGCAACCACAGGCGCAGACTCAGTGGCTATTAAAGCACAAATACATGCAGGTGGTAGAGGTAAAGGTGGCGGAGTGAAAATTGCTCACTCCATTGAAGAGGTTGAGATGCATTCAAAAAACATTATTGGAATGACTTTAGTTACTCCTCAAACAGGGCCTAGTGGTAAGTTGGTCCGTAAAGTTCTTGTTCAGCAGGGAGTATACTACCCAGGGCCATCGGAAATTAAGGAGTTTTACATCAGTATACTACTCAATAGAGCAACAGGTCGCAATATTATTGTTTATTCCCCACAAGGAGGTATGGATATTGAAGCCGTTGCGGCCGAGACTCCACACCTGCTTTTTAAGGAAGAGATAAATCCTATTGGAGTACAAGCATACCAAGCACGCAAGGTTGCCACAAACCTAGGTTTAACTGGCAAAGCGTACTCTCAAATGGTGAAGTTTGTAATGTCAATTTACGATGCTTACATCAAAAATGACCTATCGCTACTGGAGGTTAACCCTGTGCTGAAAACATCGGAGGATGATATTTTTGCTGTTGATGCAAAATGTGCTGTTGATGAAAATGCACTATTCCGTCATCCAGATTTGGCTGAACTAAGGGATATTCATGAGGAAGACCCTGCTGAGGTTGAAGCAGGTGAGAACAACCTCAACTTTGTTAAACTCGATGGCAATGTGGGATGCATGGTTAATGGTGCAGGTCTGGCAATGGCCACCATGGATATTATAAAACTATCGGGAGGCGACCCTGCAAATTTCCTAGATGTTGGCGGTGGAGCAAATTCAAAAACTGTTGCGGCAGGTTTTAGAATTATCCTTAAAGACCCCAACGTAAAAGCAATCCTTATTAACATATTCGGAGGTATTGTTCGCTGCGATAGGGTTGCTCAAGGAGTTGTTGATGCATACAAAGAAATCGGCAATATTCCAGTGCCTGTAATTGTAAGATTACAGGGAACAAATGCCCTTGAAGGCAAGCAAATTATTGATGAATCGGGCTTGAAAGTTTACAGCGCAATTACATTGCAGGAAGCCGCAGGATTGGTGAAGCAAATGGTTAATTAGTGTTCAATGTATATTTAAAATAAGAAACCGAAGCGTTTGCTTCGGTTTCTTATTTTATTTCTTTGCTGGACAAGTATTAATTCCAAGTATTGTGTACAGTCCACAGAAACTCATAAATGCTGTGGCAAATGGCACTATGGCTAACAATCCCCACCAGCTTTGGTAGTAAATACCTGCGGCGGCAATACCTACACCGATAACGATTCTAATTACCTTATCGGTTGTTCCTACGTTCTTTTTCATATCTAGATATTTAAATGTTTTCACTATAAACATCTAGGTTGAAATAATGTTCGATATTACCACTTTACAGCCTTGCGTCTTACTGGCATTGTCATACAGCGCGCACCGCCGCCACCACGGGGTAATTCACTACCATCGATAGTTACTACGTATTTTGAGTAGCTGTTCAAATCAACCTTATCGGCCATAACATCTTTTGCACGGATAATCTCAAATCCGTATTTATTCATCTCGTTCATGGTGTTGGCGTTACGGGCGTAGCCAATTACCTTGCCCGGGCCAACAGCCACAAAGTTTGCACCGCTGTGCCACTGCTCACGTTCCTGAGTCCACCTGTCCTTAGTTCCGCCACACATAATTGGTTGCAAGTCCATTCCCAACTTTTTAAGCGCAACAAGAAGATTATCCACCGTTTTTATTTCCAAAACCTTACCCTTTTCAATGGTAATCTGGACGGTTTGGTAACGGTTTGGCTGAAGAATAATTGGGTCGTAAATCATGCATTTATCCACATCGAGTAGGGTGAAAACCATATCAAGGTGAATAAACGACTCGGGTTTGCTTGGCAACTCCTGCACAAGAATATAACGACGCTGCTTATCCTCACGCGCCAAGAATCTACCTATAATAAAGTCTATAGCGTGTGTATTTGTTCGAACTCCATTGCCAATTAAAAGGATATCCTCCCTAGCAACAAGAATATCGCCACCCTCCATATAAACATTATCAACTAAGTTGAATGCGTTGGGATTGATAGTTTGGGTATTAAACATCCCCGATTTGGAGAATATCGCCTCCATAATAATACTCTCCCTATCGCGCACTGCGTTGGCCATTTTAGAGATTAATACATCCTCGCCAATGGAGATTGATGCATCGCGGGTAAAGTAGAAGTTATAAAGCGGTTTTAACGAAAACCTCTCGTGGCTTAGAAAATTAGTTAGGTTATTTTTTACAAGCGGAACACCTTCAATCAACAGGCGAGCCAACTCCTTGTTTTTGCAATCCATTAAATCGTCGACAAGCGAAAGGGCATTCTCGTGCCTGCAAATCTTGTAAATTAGTTCATCCTTGGCTTTGCCGTTATTCAGAACCATCTCCAGCAAGTCCATTACCTCGAACGTACGGGTAACTTTTGATAAAACCCCGCTAAGCTGAGCGTACTCCTTACGAGCCACATTTAGGTTAAGGATATCGCTGTATAGCGCACGTTGCGCATTCTCTGGAGTCATGTTCTCCACCTCCGCACCAGGTGTGTGAAGGATTACGCCTTCCAACTCACCAATTTCCGACTGAACGTTAACCGATAACTTATTCATAATTTTCATCTCTAAACTGCCACAAAGTTAATTCATATAAGTGGAAATGTCTATCTGTTTAATAGCAGTACAAATTGATGGAATTTCTCCCTTAAGGTTTGATGTTATTTGCCGATTACAAATTTGCTAGCGCTTACATGCTGATGAGTGCCAAATTCAACATTGAATTGCAGGTATAACTCCGTTCCATTATAAAAGCAAATGCGAGAAATTTCAAGTGGTTAGTAGCACTAACCACTTAACATACTTTAATCGTCCAACGGCAGCGAACCGACCGCTGAACACATTTCGTCTCTTAACTTTTACAACCTCGAACTAACATTGGAAATTTTTTCAGTTGGTTAGTGGCGCTAACCAACTCACTATTTTTCTTGAACTAAACATAAAGGCATTCCCAATAGTTGCATTTTTAGTGTAGTCGTAGGTTAGCGTTCATCTCCAGATGAATGCTGCATTTCATCTAATATCAATTGCTTTATAAAAAAGCACGCGACAATAAGTCGCGCGCTAACTAGAAAAATTACTGTTGTGTTCGGTTTTCAATTATTATTTTTCTCACACCAATCCTTTTCAAGTAAAGCATAAATCAAATCGTCAACCCATTTCCCATTTATCAATAAACTCTCAACAAAGTGAGCCTCTTTTCTAAATCCTATCCTTTCCACAAGTCGTATTGAGTTTGTATTACTAGGGTCAATTGATGCAATTATTCGATGTTTATTCAAATCGTTAAATAAATAGTCAATCACTTTTTTTAAAGATTCTGTTGCAAAGCCTTTATTCTGAAAGTCTTTATTTAGTGTACATCCAATTTCTACCTGTTTATTTTCGTTATCAATGAAGTGAATTCCAATATCGCCAACTATTCTTTGAGTTTCCTTGTCAACAATAACCATCTGAAACCATGTATTTGGCTCGTTAATCTGGGCTGAGGTTTTTTGGATAAACACCTCTACATCCTCCAATGTATCTGGAATCCATCCTTGGTATTTGTTTGTCTCTTTATCGCGACGATAATAAAATATCTCATTCTTATCGTCAATGGTTACTGGTCTAATTAATAATCGTTTTGTTTCTAGTTGCATTTATCCAACTGTTTTAAATTACCTATTTATTGAGGTATTTGCTCTACCAAAATTTTATTCCCAGCTTTGTCGTAATATGTGCAAGTCATATCTACTAGGCTAACATACCATTTCTCAATTCCTGTTTCGGCGCAGTGCTTACAGAATGTATAGTAGTCGGTTTCTCCCTGTTGATGAATTTTTAGGTAATGGATAAACTTTTCTTTACTGCTAATACCAGCAATTTCGAGGTTGGCATATTGAGGTTGAGACTCTGTTTTAAAATCATTGTTACCGAAGTACTCGGTATGGCTGTCAATTACCCAAGTCTCAAATCCAATTACACCTAATTGTTTTATTTCCTTGATGTACTTAGGAAAGTCAGCTCCAGTTTTTACCTTGCTGTGAGCCAACTCTATTTGTTCAACTGTAAACATTTTTGTTTTTTTAGATTGATGAACTGCTCTAACAAGTCTACGACGGTAAAACGTTGTTCGGCTTAGGCTTCAGCCTAAGTCGCTTATATCCTAACAGGCTAAGCCTGTTTTAATAGTCCGACGGCGGCAAAGCCGACCGCCGAACACTATTTGTCTATTAACTTTTGCAATCTCAGCCCAACAGGGGAACAAGTTATTTTATTTTACAAATTTTTTGAAATCCTCTTTTATGAACTGATTCGGCTTCCATTTCCTGAGTAATTTATCTAGAAAAAAGGTATCTGCAACACTTAAAGATGTTGCTGCAAGCGTACCAATCCCTCCTGCTCCTAAAAAATCAGTCAGAATTCCAACCCCTTCAAAAATTGTAAATCTACCAATCTTTGTTGGTACTCTATCTAGCCACGTTTCTTTTTCAAGAGCTTTTGAGTATTCTTCGATGAAATCAGATTCATTACTTAAATCATTCTTCCATTCTTTAAATTTTTCTGCTTTTTCTAATAATTTAATTAAATCCTTATATGACTTATTACCCTCATTTATTATCAATGCTAAATTCTTATAGTTTGGTAAAGCAATTTTTTGAAACTTATTAATTACGTCTCGGTTTAGTTGTGCTTTTTCAAATATATTCTCAAACTTTAGATTGATTATTTTTGAGTTATGAGAGGTTGTGAATATTTCGGAATTATTATTAAGCGCAACCTGAATGTCACCATATGATTCTGCTAAATCTAACATTAATGAAGTTGGAGAAAAATCAAAGTGAACATTGTTTATTGTTGCAATTTCTTTAAGTTTTTCTAAGTTGAGATTTGTAATATGCTCAAATGTATATCCATCTACATCTTTAAAGTCATAAAACCATTCTTTACCTAGAAATTCTTTTTCGTAATTGATTTCTTTTAGAAAAGAGTTGATAATTTGTCGTATAAATTCTGTTTCTCTGATTGAGTCTCTAATATCAATTAATATATCTGGGTTATATCTGTATGAATGAGTAATAGAAGCAAAACCTAAAGCATTTCTTCTTGCTTTACCTTGCTTTTCATAAAGATTGTAAAAAGCTTCATATATAATTTCAAAATGTTTGTCAACATTTTGAACAGTCATTAAATCTATGAAAAATAAATTGTTTTTAGTTCCTGCTCCGAATATATTCTCTTTAGTGTGAATTGATAAGTTGTTTTTTTCAATCAAATATTTAATCTCATCAACACCACATAAACGAAATAGTTTTGTTAAACTATCCTTATCTATTAATAAATTGGTATTGTTGTAAAACAATAAGCACTCTGCTAGATATCCTATATCAAGAGGGTTTGAAGAATTTATCTTAATCGTTATAGAATCAAGCATTTATCTAATCTATTTAATCAATAATCGAACTTAACTTTAAAAATTATACAGAACTAGTATTGCACAATAAATTTATAAAAACTTAAACAAAAGCAACCCTTTACCTCAACATATTTACATTAAATAAAAAAGGGTAGGAAACTCCTACCCTTCTTAAATCTATCAATTTAAAATTACATATAGTCCTCAATTGGAGCGCAGGTGCAAACAAGGTTTCTGTCGCCGTAGCCAGAATCAATCTTGCTAACGTATGGCCAGAATTTGTTCGATGCAATCCATTCCAATGGGTATGCAGCCTGTTTACGGGTGTAAGCGTGCTTCCACTCGTCGGCGCTTACCTCTGGTGCTGTATGAGG
>JAEXVC010000282.1 GCA_023406715.1 Bacteroidota bacterium
GTGCTAATGGGTCAAACGGTAAACGAAACCTTGCATCTTGCTGGCGATAACGGTCTGGACCATTACATTATGGCTTCAATATCTCCAGGAATTGACGATATGGGGATGATTGTTAAGATTTTCCTAATAGGTCAGGATATTACAGAAACCAAGAAACTTGAGCTTATGGCTCAAAAGCAGGCCGAGGAGATTGAGCAAACAATTATTGAGTTGAAAATGGAGCAGGATGTTTCGGCTCAACGCGAGAAGGACATGGAAACGCTGCTCAAAGCACTTGACCAGAATTGCTTGGTTACAGTTTTGGAACCAGATGGCCTAATCACTTACATCAACAATAAAAATGTTGAAACGCTTGGCGACGCTAAAGAGGATATTGAAGGTAAATATCTGCACGATTTAGACTTTACCGCTAAGAATAAACCTAAAGAGTTTAAGGCATTTTGGGATAATTTACACAAGGGTATCAAGCAAACCAGAGTATTCTCCTTGAATGTTGGTAATAAGGAAGTTTGGATACAGGAGAACTACACCCCTGTAATGGATGAGTTTGGGCAATTATATAGAATTATAAATATTGGATTTGATATTACTGAGAATAAGCAGCGCGAGGTAGAAATGACCAGTCTTATCAACCAACTTAAGGATTTAAAAGATAAAAAGTAGAATGATACGATACGAAATAGGCATAGTAGATACACGAAACGTAATCAAAGTCTTGCTCGACGATTTTGGTTTCGATTTCAGGGATTATGCCCTTACCTCTTTTAAACGACGATTGGAGCACGTAATCAACAATAATGGTTTACGCGATGCCGATGGTTTAATTAGTCGCCTTCAGAACAATAAGGATTTTATTGACCAGTTCCTTTTCGAAATTACCCCTGAAACTACCGAAATGTTCCGCGACCCATCATTCTGGCGAATTCTTCGCGATGAAGTTTTGGTTGAAATTACTCGAGGCTCAGCAAATAAACCAAGAATTTGGGTGGCATCGTTCGATTCTGGAGAGGAGTTGTACTCTTTGGCAATCATTCTTAAGGAGATGAATCTACTCGATAGCGTTCAGATATATGCTAATGTATTTACCGATAAGTGTATTAATAGGATAAAAAGCGGTAGGCTCGACCCTAAGGATTTGGAAACCAATGAGGCCAATTACCAGCGACTTAACGGGAAATTCCAGTACTCTTCATACTATAAAATGGATGGTAATACCATTGTTTTCGATACAGAGCTTGTTAAGAACATAATCTTTGTTAAGCAAAAAACAAACATTGAGAACGATCCTGGTGCAGTTAAGTTGACTATTTTCCGAAACCAAACCATTTACTATAACCAATTGCTACACGAGAAAGTGCTTCAAAAAATATCAACAAGCATGGTGGCTGGTGGCTTTTTGGCGTTGGGTGTAAAAGAAACTTTGGAAAATACAAATGCATACAATAAATTTACCGTATTTAACGATAACGAAAAGATATATAAGCGTAAAACCACATAGCATTTATGTATAAAGCAGTAATTATAGGCGGATCGGCAGGTAGTTTTCAGGTAATAACCCGAATACTTCACTCCTTATCGCCGAACTTTCCCCTTCCTGTGCTTCTTTGCTTGCACCGCTTAAAACACGTGCGTAGTGGTTTTGTTGAGGCTTTATCCATTAAATCGGGAATTCCAATTATTGAGCCTTTCGATAAAGAGCAAATTAAGCCAGGCAAGGCGTATCTTGCTCCTGCTAATTACCATATGTACATTGAATTGGGTAATAAAATAGCTCTTTCAACGGAGGAGCCAGTAAACCATTCAAGGCCTAGTATCGATTTATCGTTTGTAACTGCCGCGCAAGTGTACCGCGAAAAACTTATTGGAATCATCCTTTCGGGAGCAAATAGGGATGGCGCTTATGGCTTAAAGAAGATTAAGGATTTAGGTGGACTTGCCATAGTTCAGGATCCAGAGGAGTGTCAGGTTAAAACAATGACCGAAGCCTCGTTGAAAATGACTAAGGTTGATTTTGTATATAATACCAACGAGATTATTAAGTTTTTACAAAATATTAAAAGTTAGCATTATGAAGCTGATCAGCACAAAATCTAAATTTTTGCCCATAGTAGTTTTGGCACTACTACTGATTAGCGTTTTGCTTGCATTTAGCAAAGCTTACAACACAATTTTGGCATTAGGCCAAACACCTTCGGTGTGGTTTGTTCTTTTCACGTTGCTCCCAGCTCTTTTCGGAATTATCATTTACTTTTTGCTCGGAAAAACAAAGGGTAAGGTTGGGTATCTCGAGGCTGAGGTTAATTCCTTGAGAACAGCATTGAGCAACTCACTCAAAACCGAAGTGAAGGAGCAGTCCACCGAAGAGAAAGTTGTAAGAATTGATATTGAGCAGGTAACTTCACAAATAATTCCCAAGTCCGACCTTAACGATATGGAAAAATTTGGAGAGTTGATGCTGTCCAATATTGCTAAGAAATTTGATATTGTTCAGGGCTTGTTTTATCAGAAAAATGTTGAATCTGGTATTTTCTCTTTTACTGCTGGTTACGCATTTTTCTCTGAAACAGCACCAGTTTCATATATTGAGGGTGATACACTACCTGGACAAGTTGCTAAAAATAAACAGCTGCTTAATCTCGATAAGGTTCCCGATGGTTACATTACCATTCTTTCGGGTTTAGGAAAAGGTTCGCCTAAGCATTTGCTAATATTTCCTATTGTAAGTTCAGGTAACGAAACAATCGGCATTGTTGAGTTAGCATCATTTAAGCCCTTTAGTTCACAGCAGGAGGAACTTTTCTCAGCATTAGGCCGTAAACTGGGAGAGTTATTGTCCAACAAACCAAATAGCCAGGATTAGTATGACATCTTTTGGGATTCTATCTGCAACTGACAGTAAAAGCGTAATCCGACGCAAGGTTACGATTGCTATTTTAATGGGTTTGCTATTCCCAATAGCCGCTTGGATTATTGATATCTCCCTAAAGGGAATTCCTTTTAACCTTACAAATCTTGTGAGCATTCACAAAACTAACGGTGTGCTTTGGATTATCGACATTTTCCCGTTGGTAATGATGTACGTTGTTTGGGTTCAGGTTAAAAAGCACTACAGCAAGGTTGCAATCCTTGAGAAGGAGCTAAGTCAACGCGATGAGGATATCAGTAAGAACGCTCTTTTTGCCAAAAGGATTGGTGAGGGCGATTATGTATCGAGCTTTGAAATAGGTGGAGAGGACGATATTCTGGGTAAATCTTTAGTGCTGATGCGTAACAACCTGCTTTCCAATCAGAAGAAGGAGGGTGAACAGAACTGGATTGCCAAGGGCAAAGATGAAATTTCCTATATACTCCGTTTGCACAACAATATTGAGGAGTTATCCTACGAGGTTCTTGTAAAACTTATTCGGTACATCAATTCCGTTCAGGGAGCCCTTTATATATATGATGAGGAGAAGAAAATTCTGACCAACCTTGCCACCTATGCATACAACAGGAAAAAGTATGTTCAGCAGGAGTTTAGAGTTGGACAAGGTTTAATTGGCGAGTGCGCCTACGAGAGGGATTACATCTACAGAACTGAACTTCCTGACGATTATGCAACTATAACCTCTGGAATTTTAGGCGACAAAAAGCCCAAAAGTTTACTTTTAATTCCACTTATTACGGACGAGAAACTTGAGGGTGTTCTTGAATTTGCCACTATTGACGATGAGATTCCTGAGTTGACCATTCGTTTCCTACGTGAGGTTGGCGAAATTATTGCGCGTACCATTTTTAACCTTCGGATAAATCAGAAAACCGAGAAACTTTTGCAGGAAGCCCAGCAGATGACCCAGGAACTCCGCGAAAACGAGGAGGAACTTCGTCAGAATGCCGAAGAGATGCGTGCTACACACGAGGAATTGGAGAAATCTAACGCCAAGTTGGAGTCCAAGATTAAGGAGGTACAGAATGCACAGAAACGTTTACACTCTTTACTTGAGAATGCATCTGAAATTATTTCTATTTACAGCAGCGAAAAACAGCTTACCTATATAAGTCCGTCGGTTACTAAAATTCTTGGTTACACTCCAAACGAAATGATGAGCGGTAAGGATTTTGACCGCTTAACCCGTAAAGGTGAAAGTGATTTTAACGAGATGTTTGAGCAACTACTCGAGAATCCTCGTATTGGAATTACCATTCAGTACACCTTTATGAAAAAGGATGGCGAGAAAATTTTCTTAGAGGTAACTGGCCGCAACTTGCTTGATGACCCAGCTATTGGAGGAATAATTATCAACTCACGCGATATTACTGAACGCAAGAGGGCAGAGAAGGAAGAGCGTATGAAGAGCAAAATGCAATCGCTCTCCGAGAACTCCATCGATATTATTATGCGTATCAACACCTCGGGTCAGTTCTTCTACGCTAACCCGATGGTTGAGCAGTATCTAGGAATCGACTATAAGGATTTAATTAACCAAACCCTTACAGCGCTTGAGATAAATCCCGTTCTATCAAACTTTATAAAGGATGCCATTAAGAACATCAAGGTAAATAAGGAAAAAATGGAGGGCGATATCTCCTTTGACTCCAAAATGGGCAATGTAATTATGCACATTGTTGCTATCCCAGAGTTTAACGAGAACGAGTTGGAAACCATTCTGTTTGTTGGTCACGATATATCGGAGGCCAAGCGAATTGAGATGGAAATTCAGGATAAAAACAGGAAGATTACCGAGAGTATTAACTATGCACAGCGTATTCAAACATCAATTCTGCCTAATAATAGGATTATTCGCCAGTATTTACCTAAATCGTTCATTTATTATCATCCTCGCGATGTAGTTAGCGGCGACTTCCCTTGGTTTTTCCTAAAAGATGATTATATTTACATAGCGGCAGTTGACTGTACGGGTCACGGTGTACCAGGTGCTTTGCTATCGTTCATTGGATATTTTACGCTGAACAACGTAGTTGACCACGATTCGTCATACACTGCAGGTGAAATACTCGACAATTTGCATTATGGCGTTCGGAAAACCTTAAAGCAGGACAGACCCGATGCCGATGCGCGCGATGGCATGGATATTGCATTTTGTAAGATTAACCCTAAGAAAAAGGAGTTGCAGTATTCAGGGGCTCACAGACCTTTGTTCCTTCTTCGTAAAGGCGAATTGTTGGAATATAAGGGGAATAGAAAGGCTATTGGCGGAATTCCTCACCCTAAAAAAGCAGAGGAAAATTTTGAGAATTATGTAATTGATATACAAACGGGCGATAGAGTGTTCTTCTTCTCCGATGGTATTGTGGATCAAGTAGGAGGAGAGGATAAACGCAAATACAGCCCACAACGTGTTAGAGATATTATTTTGAACAACCAGAAGCTTTCAATGCCCGAGTTGTCCGAGGTCTTTTCAAAGGATTTAGAGCAGTTTAAGGGTGATATTAAGCAGGTTGACGATATACTTTTAATTGGAATTGAGTTCTAAAATTGCTAATTATTCGTAAATTATATAATTTTACGGGCTATGGATAAGAAAAATGTCAGAGGATTTCTTGAGTTTGTTTACGACTTCTATAAGTCGATGAAGGCTCATGAGATTACCCTTGTTTACGAGGGCGAAATCACCCATCAAATTACCAAAGCGTTCACATCGCTTACTGAGTCAAACATGGCCAAGGAGGAGGAATCCAACTCGGTTCAGAAAAAAGTGTTCCACGTAATGGTGGAATGCTTGCAGAACATCAGCAAGCACGCCGATAGTTTTGGTTCCGATGATTTTCTTTTTGCAGGTCGTGGTATTTTCATGGTAAGCAAAGGCGATTCAGAGTACCATGTTACCACAGGTAATGTAATTGAGAATGGCAAGATAGAGGAACTATCAAAAATTCTAGATTACATAAACACCTTGGATAAAGAAGGTCTTAAGCAGCTTTATAAAACACAGATGCGCGAAGGACGATTGTCGGAGAAGGGAGGTGCTGGTTTGGGGTTCATCGATATTGCCCGTAAAACTGGACGCAAGCTGGAGTACCACTTCTTGCCAATCGACGAGGAGTCGCACTTCTTTATCCTAACTTCAACTATTTCCAGAAACGAGTAAAAAATAATAATATATGGAAACCATCAAAATAATGGGGACCGACGACACCCCAACTGTTATCCTGGATGCCGAAAATGAGATTTACGAAATCTCAGGTCGTTCCCTGCCCGAGGATGTTACTGCATTCTACGACCCAATTCTTGGATGGCTCGATGAGTATGCATCGTCACCCAACAAAAAAACTATCTTCACCTTTAAGTTGGTTTATTTCAACACTGCCAGCTCTAAGTTGCTGCTCGATATTCTAATGAAGCTGGAGCAAATGCATGAGGCTGGAAACGATATTCTAGTTCGATGGTATTACCCAGAGGATGATGAGGATATGCAAGAGGCAGGCGAAGAGTATGCCGATATTGTTGATGTGCCATTTGAACAGGTAGGGTATACATTAAGTTAGCTTTCCGTTAACTATTTCAAAACGGCTTAAACTATGAGTGAAGAGATTCTCAAAGCG
>JAEXVC010000014.1 GCA_023406715.1 Bacteroidota bacterium
TGCATACTGTCAGCTCGATAGGGATGCCAAGTTTAAACATATCTTTATAATAGGTTCCAGCCATACCATGTATTTCAACGGTGCGTCTATATATACAGAAGGCGATTTTATCACCCCATTAGGTCGGGTAAAAGTTGACTCTTTGGCAAAAGAACTTGTGCAGAAATACAGCATATTCAATGATGATGTCAAACCCCATGAGCGTGAGCATAGCCTTGAGGTTCAACTACCACTGTTACAGTATTGGTTGAAGAACGAGTTTAGCATTATCCCAATTATTGTTGGAGGCGAATCGCAAAGCACAAGTTCACTTTTGGCCGAGGCACTTGCGCCGTATTTCAACGAGGAGAATCTGTTTATAGTGAGTTCTGATTTTTCTCACTATCCTAGTTACGCCAATGCTGTTTCGAGCGACGATGATATGGCCAAAGCAATTGTTTCAAACTCTGCTGTGCAGTTCTTGAAGGCAAAAATAAAACTGGAAAATTCAGGAGTTGACGATTTGGCCACAGCCATGTGTGGTTGGACTTCGGGACTCGCATTGCTTAAAATTACAGAGACATTAAAAGATGTTGAGTATAAAACCATAATGTATCGCAACTCTGGCGATTCGCCCTATGGAGATAAAGAGCGGGTGGTTGGCTACTGGGCTATTGCGGCTGTAAAAAAACAACCGGTTGTTGATGATTTTATTTTGTCTGATGAAGATAAGTTGCAGTTGCTTAACTTGGCAAGGAATGCCATAATTAGCCATCTTAAAGGGAAAAATCAACCCCCTTTGGATGAAACCCAAATTAGTTCAAGTTTGATGTCAAGCGCTGGTGCTTTTGTCACTTTACGTAATAATGGTCAACTGCGTGGTTGTATAGGCAACTTCTCCACATCAACACCTTTATATAAGGTTGTAATGTCCATGGCTATTGCTGCCGCAATGGAGGATTATCGGTTCGATAGGGTTTCCGTTAACCAAATGGCCGATATTACTATTGAAATATCTGTTTTGACTCCAATGCGAAAAATAAATTCAGCAGAGGAGTTTATGCCTGGGAAGCATGGGATTTACATAAAAAAAGGTGGTCGTTCAGGTACTTTTCTGCCACAGGTAGGGAAGGAGACGGGTTGGAGTCGCGAGGAATTGCTGGGGCATTGTGCTCGCGACAAGGCCTTTATTGGTTGGGACGGATGGAAGGATACTGATGCTGAACTTTTCGTTTATGAGGCCATTGTTTTTGAGGAGAAGGTGTTTGGGATGTAAATGAAGCAGGACACATTCCTGCTTTCTGCGGTTAAGTTCTCTTTTTGTGTTCGACTTTAATTAATGCCAAAAAGTATTCACAGACAGAGCAGAGTAAAAATGGATAAGCACTGACTAAAACCTTTATAATTAAAGGCTTATTTATTGTTAATTATTAGATATAAACTATTTGTAACTTTTTTTATTGTATATTTCAGTATTGTTTGAGTCAAATTTTTGATGACAAAGATTCAAACGCGTATTAATACCTAATAAATCATAAACCTATGAAAGGAATTATTTTAATTTTAGTTTTTTCGATTTCATCATTCAATATTTTATTTGCTCAAGATGAAGATCAAAAAGTACTTATTAAAAATGTTATTCAAAGTGCTTATGTTGATGGATTGTGTAATAATGCTGATGCTGAAGCTGTAAATAAGGGTTTTCACCCAGGGTTTAATTTACTTGGAGTTGGTAGTGGTAATATAATGTGGACGTACCCTATACACAGTTGGATGGAGAATGCTAAGAATGGGAAAAAGAAAGGATTAAAATACTCCTTTCAAAATGAGTTTACTACAATAAAGTTCGTATTTGTTGATGTTGCAGGTACTGCCGCTGTTGCAAAAGTTGAGTTCTACGAGGGTAATGTGATGACCTCTATAGATTATTTGTCGTTATTGAAATTCGAGGATGGCTGGAAAATAGTAAGTAAAACATTTTACTCTATACCACAGGCAGAGAAATAGGAAGTCTTATAGTTTTCTAATAATTTTTTTATAACAATAAAAGGAGGCATTTGCCTCCTTTTATTATTTTGTCTAGAGTCTTGTGCCTGACATCTAGTGTCTGATCTAAATCTATTCGTCTTGGTCTTCTGCTTCGTAAGCTTTTAGAAGTTTCTCCTGAACATCGGAAGGAACTTGCTCGTAAGCATTGAACTTCATGTTGTAGGTTGCACGTCCACTGGTTAATGATGATAGCGCAGTAGAGTACTTGTTAAGTTCAGCTAGAGGTACCTTAGCGTTGATAACCTCGAATCCTTTAACGCTGCCCATACCCATGATAATTGCACGACGGTTCTGAAGGTCGCTCATTACATCACCCATTCTGTCCGATGGAACAAGAACTTCCACATCGTAAACAGGTTCCATAATCTTTGGACCAGCCTCTTTAAACGCAGTTTTAAATGCGTTACGGCCTGCTAGTTTAAAGGAGATTTCGTTGGAGTCAACTGGGTGCATTTTACCATCGTAAACAGCAACGCGGATATCGCGAGCGTACGAACCGGTTAGTGGACCTTCCTCCATTTTCTCCATAATACCTTTTAGAATTGCAGGAAGGAAACGAGCATCAATTGCACCACCAACAATACAGTTGTAGAAAACAAGCTTTCCGCCCCACTCTAGTGGCACCTCTTCTTTTCCGCGTACGCTGATGTTAACCTCTTTGCCAGCAATTTTATACTTTGTAGGATCTGGAGCGCCTTCAACGTGTGGTTCAATTACAATGTGAACCTCACCAAACTGTCCAGCACCACCCGATTGTTTTTTGTGACGGTAGTCTGCAGCAGCAATCTTTGTAATAGTCTCACGGTAAGAAATGCGAGGAGGAATAAACTCAATCTCAAGTTTGTTGAGGTTGGTTAGTTGCCACTTCAATGTATTTAAATGGTGCTCGCCCTGACCTGATACAATAATTTGCTTCAACTCTTTAGAGTGCTCCACTAGAATTGTAGGATCCTCCTGATGAGCTTTGTGTAAAAGTTCACTCATCTTTTCGGTGTCAGCTTCATTTTTAGGTCTAATGGCAGTACGGAATTTAGCATTTGGGAACTCCATTGCATCGAATGTGAAATCCAAACCTGCTCCGCAAAGCGTATGGTTAGTTTTTGAGTTTTTAAGCTTAACTGTTGCTCCAATATCACCAGCAACAAGTTCTGTTACCTTATTACGGTTTTTACCTGCAACAACAAACAGCTGAGCCATACGCTCTTTTGTTGAGTTGTTAGCATTGGTTAAGTCCATACCCTCGGTTACTTTACCCGACATTACGCGGAAGTAACTAATCTCACCAATGTGAGGTTCAATGGATGACTTAAATATGAAAAGCGAAGTTGGAGCAGATGCGTCGCATTTTACTTCCTTATCGTTATTATTCTTAAGTACTGGGGTTGATGCAGGATTTGGACCTACATTTAGGATGAAATCCATCAAGCGTTTTGTTCCAATATTACGTTTTGCCGATAGGCAGAACACTGGGAATAGTTGACGGTTGCGGATACCTGCTGATAATCCTGAACGCATCTCATCTTCGCTCAATGAACCCTGCTCAAAGAACTTTTCCATTAACGATTCATCGTTCTCAGCTGCAGCCTCAATAAGAGCGTTGTGTAGTTCAGCTGCTTTATCGGCCTCCTCGGCAGGAATTGGGAACTCTTCACGAATACCAGTATCGCCCTTAAATTTGTACATCTTCATGGTAATAACATCAATAAATGCATCGAAAGATGTACCTGGATTAACAGGATACTGAGCTAAAATAACCTTACTACCAAAAGTTTGCTTTAATGAATCTAAGGTTTGGTCGAAATTAGCCTTTTCGTGATCTAACTGGTTAATGCCAAGCACCATTGGTTTGTGCATGCGCTCGGCATGGCGGTTGAAAATTTCAGTACCAACCTCAACACCGTACTGGCCATTAATAACCATTACCATAATGTCGGCTGGGTACATTGATGAGATAACGCCGCCCACGAAATCGTCGGAACCTGGAGTGTCAATTATATTTAATTTGCGGTCCATGAATTCGGTGTAAAGAATAGTAGAGAAGATGGACCTTTGGTTAATCTGTTCAATCTCGGAGTAGTCCGAAACAGTATTCTTCCCCTCGATAGTTCCCTTACGCTCGATAACTTTTCCTTCAAACATCATCGACTCGGCAAGTAGCGTTTTGCCACAGCCGGTATTACCCAGTAAGGCAACATTCCTGATTTGATCGGTTAAATAGGTTTTCATGCGGGTTACGCGTATTAATTGTTTAACATCGGTTAGTTTTAGGTTGCAAAATTTGTCATCATCTATATAAGGTATATCTTCCCAAAAAAGACTTTGCAAAATTGCAGATCCGTTTTTTGAATCCCCCCAAAAATAGTAAAATTTTGTTTCAAACAAACTTATTTGCCAATTTGAGTGATGTTGTAAAGCATGTGTGCTATGAGAGAAATTTATTTTAAGAATATATCTTTTGAATATGAGGAAGTTAAATAAATGTTGATGATTGAATTATTTTTGAGGTAATTGAAATCGACAATTTTTTCATAGTTCATTCAGCTGAATCAGTATTTCGCTCTTCATTTTTTAAAGAACACACGCTCTCAGGTTGGTAGGTTAAAAATATTTTTCAAGTAGTTAAAAATCAGTATTGTTTTTTCATTTAAATGATATATCTTTGCGCCCGCTAAAATGAATTAGCACGGAAAATGCTAATAAACAGCAAAAAAAGATGTTGAAATGGTTGTGGTGTTGAAAAAATCAATACCTTTGCAGTCCATTTTAAAAGTTTAATTTAACATAAATTTCATCAATTTATGCCAACAATTTCGCAACTAGTAAGAAAAGGAAGGTCTAAACTGATCGACAAGAGTAAAGCGCCAGCGCTTGATGCTTGCCCTCAGAGACGCGGGGTATGTGTACGTGTGTACACCACTACTCCTAAAAAGCCGAATTCGGCTATGAGAAAGGTTGCCAGGGTTAGGCTTACAAACGGTAAGGAGGTTAATGCCTACATTCCTGGTGAGGGTCACAATCTGCAAGAGCACTCTATCGTGCTTATCCGCGGAGGTAGGGTAAAGGATTTACCCGGTGTTCGTTACCACTTAGTACGTGGAACACTTGACGCATCTGGTGTTGAAGGACGTAAACAACGTCGTTCGAAGTATGGTGCTAAGAGACCTAAAGTTAAAAAGTAAAATTTAACCTCAGTTGATGCTTTAGAACAATGAGAAAAGCAAAACCAAAAAAACGAATCATCTTACCCGATCCAAAATTCGGTGATGTAATGGTTACCAGGTTTGTAAATAACCTGATGTACGAGGGTAAGAAAAGCACTGCGTATGAAATATTCTACAATTCATTAGAAATTGTTGGTCAACGCATGAAAGATGCCGAAAAATCTCCACTTGAGATTTGGAAAAAGGCATTAGAGAACATTACTCCACAAGTTGAGGTGAAGAGCCGCAGAGTGGGTGGTGCAACTTTCCAAGTTCCAATGGAAGTTCGCCCTGAGAGAAAAATATCACTTTCTATGAAGAACCTTGTTCTTTATTCCCGCAAACGTTCGGGTAAAGGAATGAGTGAGAAACTAGCTGCTGAAATTATGGCTGCTTTCAACGAGGAAGGTGCTGCTTTCAAGAAGAAAGAAGATATGCATAAAATGGCTGAAGCAAACAAAGCTTTTGCACATTTCAGATTTTAATTCACGATACGGGGAAGGTAGGATTATAGATGAGCAGGGATTTAAAATTTACTCGTAACATCGGGATTATGGCACACATCGACGCCGGTAAGGCAACAACTACCGAGCGTATTCTATTTTATCCTGGCAAAAGCCATAAAATAGGAGAGGTACACGATCGTGCAGCTACAATGGACTGGATGGTTCAGGAGCAGGAGAGAGGTATTACCATTACTTCGGCTGCTACTACAACCTTCTGGAAGTACAACAATCAGCAGTTCCAAATTAATATTATCGATACCCCAGGTCACGTAGATTTTACCGTTGAGGTAGAGCGTTCGTTACGTGTTTTGGATGGTACCGTTGCAACATTCTGCGCAGTTGGTGGTGTAGAGCCACAAAGTGAAACTGTATGGCGTCAGGCCGATAAGTACAGAGTTCCAAAGATTGCCTTTGTTAACAAGATGGATCGCGTTGGTGCTGACTTCCTATCAGTTGTTAGTCAAATTCAAGAAAAACTTGGCGCTAATCCAGTGCCTATTCAGATTCCAATTGGTGCTGAAGATTCATTTACTGGATTAGTTGACCTAATACAGAATAAAGCAGTTGTTTGGTTTGATGATCCTCAAACTAAATCTGTAAACTATCGTTTGGAGGAAATACCTGCCAATATGAAGGATGAAGCGGCTGAATGGCGCGGAAAACTTATTGAGGCTGTTGCTTCGTATAACGATGATTTGCTGGAAAGATTCTTTGACGATCCAGATTCAATCACAGCTGACGAAATGATTGAAACTATTCGCAAGGCAACAATCGATATGTCTATCGTACCTGTACTTTGCGGTGCTTCATTCAAAAATAAAGGCGTTCAGCATTTACTCGATGCTGTTGTGGCTTTTCTTCCTAGTCCACTTGACAAAGGAGATATCATAGGCACAAATCCTGATAATGGTGAAGAAATTATTCGCAAACCAGTTATTGGTGAACCATTCTGCGGTTTGGCTTTCAAAATTGCAACTGACCCCTTTGTTGGTCGTTTAGCATTTGTGAGAGTTTATTCAGGCAAGGTTGACAGTGGTAGCTATATTTTCAACACACGTACAGGTAAAAAAGAACGCATTAGCCGTCTATACCAAATGCATGCCAACAAGCAAAACCCAATTGAGTTTTGCGAGGCTGGTGACATTTGTGCTGTAGTTGGTTTTAAAGATTTACGCACTGGCGATACCGTTTGCGATGAAAAACATCCTATCGCACTTGAGTCAATGACCTTCCCTGAGCCTGTTATTGGTTTAGCTATTGAGCCTAAAACTCAAAAAGATCTTGATAAACTAGGTATTGCTCTAGGTAAACTATCTGAGGAAGATCCAACTTTCCGTGTTAAAACTGACCCTGATAGCGGACAAACTATTATTAGTGGAATGGGTGAACTTCACCTTGAAATTATTGTAGACCGTTTACGCAGAGAGTTTAACGTGGATATTAGTCAGGGAGCTCCTCAGGTTGCATACAAGGAAACAATTACAAAATCTGTATCACACCGCGAGGTATTCAAGAAACAATCTGGTGGTCGTGGTAAGTTTGCTGATATCATCTTCGAACTTGGCCCAGCCGATGAGGGTGTATCAGGATTACAGTTTGTTGATGAGGTTAAAGGCGGAAATATCCCCCGCGAATTCGTTCCTTCAGTTCAAAAAGGTTTTGCTACTGCAATGAACAATGGTGTTCTTGCTGGTTTCAATGTTCCTGCGATGAAGGTTGTCCTTAAGGATGGTTCTTTCCACCCAGTTGACTCTGATGCTCTTTCATTCGAAATCGCAGCTCGTTACGCATTCCGTGCAGCAGCACCTAAAGCATCACCCGTATTACTTGAACCTATTATGAACGTTGAAGTAGTAACTCCCGAGGAGTATATGGGCGATGTAATCGGCGACTTGAACAAACGTCGTGGTCAAATTGCTGGTATGGAATCAAAAGGAGTTGCTAGGGTTATTAAAGCTAAAGTACCTCTATCAGAGCAGTTCGGTTATGTTACAGTTCTAAGAACTCTATCATCCGGACGCGCTACATCTACAATGGAATTCTCTCACTACGCTGAAGTTCCCGCAAATATCGCAAAAGAGATTGTGGAAAAATCGCGTGGTAAGGAAGTAAAGGAGATTGAATAATTACTTTTACTAATATGTACAATGAGCCAGAAAATTAGAATTAAACTCAAATCGTACGACCACAACCTGGTAGACAAGTCGGCCGAAAAGATCGTGAAAACGGTCAAGGCTACAGGCGCTGTGGTGAGCGGGCCAATCCCGCTTCCAACGCACAAGCGAATTTTTACGGTAAACCGTTCAACTTTCGTGAACAAAAAATCGAGGGAGCAATTTGAGCTGTGCTCCTATAAGCGTTTGCTCGACATCTACAGCTCCACCCCGAAGACTATCGATGCTCTTATGAAGCTCGAACTTCCAAGTGGAGTCGAAGTAGAAATTAAAGTATGAGTGTGAATTGTAAATTGTAAAGACAATGCCACAAGGATTAATTGGACGTAAAATCGGAATGACTTCCGTATTCGGTGAGGATGGAAAAAATATCCCCTGTACCGTAATTGAGGCTGGTCCTTGCGTTGTCACTCAGGTGAAGAATGCAGATAACGATGGTTATACTGCTATTCAACTTGCCTTTGATGACAAAAAGGAGAAACATACCAGCAGACCTATGATGGGTCACTTTCAGAAAGCTAACACCACTCCTAAACGCAAAGTAGTTGAGTTTAGAGATTGGGATGGTACTAATCAATTAGGTGATGTTATCACTGTTGATTTGTTTAACGAGGACCGTTGGGTTGATGTTACCGGAATTACCAAAGGTAAAGGATTCCAAGGGGTTGTTAAACGTCACGGATTCGGCGGTGTGGGTGGTCAAACTCACGGTCAGCATAACCGTCAGCGTCACCCTGGTTCTATGGGTGCTTCATCGTTCCCATCACGCGTTTTCCCAGGAAAAAGGTTACCAGGTCGTACTGGTGGCGATAGGGTTAAAATCATGAACCTACGCGTTCTCAAAGTTATTCCTGAGAGCAACCTTCTTCTTGTAAAAGGTTCCATTCCAGGTGCAAAAGGTTCTTACTTAATTATTGAGAAATAATGGAAATTAAAGTACTTAACATATCAGGACAGGAAACCGGGAGAATGATCCAACTCGATGATTCTATCTTTACCATCGAACCTAACGATCACGCAATCTATCTTGACGTTAAGCAAATTCTTGCAAACGGACGTCAAGGAACCCATAAAGCGAAACAACGTAATGAGGTTTCCGGTAGCACACGCAAGTTAAAGAAGCAAAAAGGTACAGGTACTGCACGTGCAGGTAGCATTAAATCGCCACTGTTTCGTGGAGGTGGACGTGTATTCGGCCCAGTACCCCGCGATTACAGCTTCAAGTTAAACAAAAAAGTTAAACAACTTGCTCGTAAGAGTGCACTAGCATACAAAGTGAAAGATAATGCAATTGTTGTCGTTGAAGATTTCAATTTTGATACTCCAAAAACTAAGCAATTCCTTTCAATTTGTAATAATTTAAAAGTAGCAGACAAAAAAACACTTTTCGTGTTGGGTGATGTAAATAAAAATATATCTTTGTCATCCAGAAATTTAGAAAAGTGCAAAGTTGTAAATGCTTCATCTATAAATACTTACGAAGTATTAAATGCAAAAGCATTAGTGCTTTCAGAGAGTTCGGTAGATGTTCTAAACAAATTGTTTAAAGTTTCTTAATTAGACGAATGATGGACATACTGATTAGACCGATTGTAACTGAAAAGATGGAGCGCTTAACTAGCAAGGTAAGCCAATACGGTTTTATTGTTGATAAGAAAGCGAATAAGTTACAGATTAAGAAGGCCATTGAGGATTTATACGGTGTTACCGTGGACTCAGTGAATACTATACGTTACGCAGGAAAACTTAAAAGCCGCTACACAAAGGCCGGTTTTTTAAGTGGCCGCACAAACAGCTTCAAGAAAGCTCTTGTAACGTTGAAGAATGGTGAGAAAATTGATTTTTATAGCAACATCTAAAGAAAATGGCTGTACGGAAACTAAAACCTGTTACACCAGGACAGAGACACAAAATTATAGGCACATTCGAAGAAATTACTGCTTCGAAGCCTGAGAAATCGTTGCTACGCCCCCTGAAAAAAACTGGTGGTAGAAATAACCAGGGGAAAATGACCATGCGATATATAGGGGGTGGTCATAAGCGCCGATACAGATTGATTGACTTTACACGCGAGCGTGAGGGCGTTGCAGCAGTGGTTAAAACTGTTGAGTACGATCCAAACCGTACCGCGCGTATTGCACTAGTTGAGTATGCCGATGGCGAAAAACGCTATATAGTTGCTCCTAGTGGACTACAAGTTGGTCAAACTATTATGTCAGGAAGAGGAGTTGCTCCGGAGCTTGGAAACACTCTTTACTTGGCAGAGATTCCACTTGGTACATTAATTCATAATATTGAATTATACCCAGGTAGAGGCGCTTGCATGGCAAGAAGTGCTGGTTCATATGCACAACTTCTTGCACGTGAAGGCAAGTATGCAATTGTTAAACTTCCTAGCGGTGAGACCCGTATGGTGCTAACCGAGTGCAAAGCTACCATTGGTAGCGTATCGAACAGCGACCACGCTTTGGAGAAATCTGGTAAAGCCGGACGTACCCGTTGGTTAGGTCGTCGTCCACGCAACAGGGGTGTTGCAATGAACCCTGTAGATCACCCAATGGGTGGTGGTGAAGGACGTGCTTCGGGAGGTCATCCACGCTCACGCAAAGGTATTCCTGCTAAGGGCTACAAGACACGCTCTAAGAAGAATCCTAGCAATAAGTTTATTGTTGAACGCAGGAAAAAGTAATCAGTAAAAATTGAAGGTATGAGTAGGTCACTTAAAAAAGGTCCCTTCATCGAATATAAGTTAGATCAACGCGTAAGCGCTATGAACGAATCTAACAAGAAGGCTGTTGTAAAAACATGGTCTCGTAGTTCGATGATTTCTCCCGACTTTGTTGGACACACCATAGCAGTTCACAACGGGAATAAGTTTATTCCTGTATACGTTACCGAGAACATGGTTGGTCATAAACTTGGAGAATTTGCTCCAACACGTACATTCCGTGGTCACGCAGGTAATAAGAAAAAGTAAGTGAATTGATTAAAGAAACTAAGCAATGGGTGCAAGAAAACATACAATGGCCAATAGGCTAAAGGAGGAGAAAAAGAAAAAAGCAATTGCGATATTACGCAATTGCCCATCATCTCCACGTAAAATGCGCTTGGTAGTAGACCTGGTACGCGGTAAAGACGTGAATTCAGCCCTAAACATTCTTAAGTTCAACGGTAAAGACGCTGCTGGGGATGTTCATAAACTATTACTCTCCGCTATTGCAAACTGGAAAGCAAAAAACGAGAACACTCGTATTGAAGATGCTAACCTTTTTGTTAAGGAGATTTTTGTTGATCAGGGTAGAAGTCTTAAACGTATTCGCACCGCTCCTCAGGGACGCGCGCATCGTATTCGTAAACGTTCAAATCACGTAACCGTGATTGTTGATAGTGCAGTTAATAACGATACAAATAATTAGCAGTTAAATGGGAAATAAAGTTAATCCAATAGGAAACCGACTTGGAATCATCAGAGGATGGGATTCCAACTGGTACGGAGGTAACAAATACGCTCAGAAACTTGTTGAAGACAGCAAAATTCGTGATTACCTTAACGAGAGGCTTTCAAAAGCAAGTCTTTCTAAGATTGTTATTGAGCGAACCCTTAAGCTAATTACTGTTACCATACACACTGCACGTCCTGGTATTATCATTGGAAAAGGTGGCCAGGAAGTAGATAAGCTCAAAGAGGAATTGCGTAAAATCACCAACAAGGAGGTTCAAATCAATATCTTTGAGGTTAAACGTCCAGAAATTGATGCTGTTATCGTTGGTAACAACATCGCTCGCCAGTTAGAAGGACGTATATCGTACCGCAGAGCAATTAAAACTGCTATTGCATCTACCATTAGAATGGGTGCTGAGGGTATTAAAGTGCAAATCTCAGGACGTTTGGGTGGTGCCGAAATGGCTCGCTCCGAAACCTATAAAGAAGGTAGAATTCCACTTCATACATTCCGTGCTGATATTGACTATGCACTAGCTGAGGCTCACACCAAGGTTGGTCTAATTGGTATCAAAGTATGGATTTGCAATGGATTGGTTTACGGCAAACGCGACTTATCCCCTAACGTTGGAAATAGTGCAGCCGCTTCGGCAGCTTCTCCTAGCAACCAACCAGCAGGACGTCAGCGTGGCGGTGCACGTAAAAAAAGAAAATAGTTTAAAGAATTAAAGCATTTTCGAAATGTTACAGCCAAAGAAAACAAAATTCAGAAGGGCGCAAAAGGGTCGTATGAAAGGGAATGCCCAACGCGGTAATCAACTTGCATTTGGCTCTTTTGGAATCAAGGCGATGGAATCGTACTGGATTACCAGCCGCCAGATAGAAGCTGCCCGTCAGGCCGTGACCCGTTACATGAAACGTGAAGGTCAGATATGGATACGTATATTCCCCGATAAGCCTATAACCAAAAAACCCGCCGAGGTTCGTATGGGTAAAGGTAAAGGTGCTCCCGAGGGATTTGTTGCTCCTGTTACTCCAGGCCGCATACTATTTGAGTGCGAAGGTGTACCATACGAAGTAGCAAAGGAGGCACTGCGCCTAGCAGCTCAGAAACTCCCAATCACTACTAAGTTCATTGTTCGTAACGATTACGAAGAAACTACAAACTAACGAGCCATGAAAACTTCAGAGATAAGAGAACTGACAATAAAAGAGATTGAGGAGCGCATTGAGAATGAGAAATCTCAGCTACTTAAGCTAAGGTTAAACCATAGCATTTCGCCTCTGGACAATCCAATGAAAATTACAGAGACTCGCAGAAACATCGCAAGGCTTAACACTATCTTGCGCCAGCGTAATCTCAATCAGAACAAGTAACGCTTTAAGGCTATGGAAGAAGTAACAAGAAATTTACGTAAAGAGAGAATAGGAGTTGTTGTTAGCAGCAAAATGGATAAATCCATCGTGGTAGCTGTTAAGCGTAAAGTAAAACATCCTATTTACGGTAAGTTCGTGAACAAAACCACCAAGCTTTACGCACACGACGAGAATAATACTTGTGGTGTCGGCGATGTGGTAAAAATTCAGGAAACCCGTCCATTGAGTAAGCTGAAACGCTGGAGATTAGTAGAAATCATTGAAAAAGCTAAGTAACCATGATACAGCAGGAAAGTCGTTTATTAGTTGCCGATAATAGCGGAGCAAAGGAAGTACTCTGCATCAGGGTACTAGGCGGAACCGCAAAGCGTTATGCACGTATTGGCGATAAAATCGTTGTTACAGTGAAGAGCGCTATACCTAGCGGAGATGTGAAAAAAGGTACAGTATCAAAGGCTGTTGTAGTTCGTACCAAGAAGGAAATTCGTCGCCCAGATGGTTCATACATCCGTTTCGACGATAACGCTTGTGTGCTACTAAACAACCAAGACGAAATTCGTGGTACCCGTATTTTTGGCCCAGTAGCCAGAGAGTTACGTGATAACTATATGAAAATCGTTTCATTAGCACCTGAGGTGTTATAATCCGATAATCAAATTTACTATGAGCAAGTTACATATTAAAAAAGGGGATTTGGTTTACGTCATCTCTGGCGAATCGAAAGGCCAGCAGGGCAAGGTGCTAAGCGTTATGATTAAAGATGAACGCGCCTTGGTTGAGGGTGTAAACATGGTATCAAAACATACCAAACCCAATTCCAAGTACCCTCAGGGTGGCATTATTAAGAAAGAAGCCCCCATTCATATTTCGAACCTAATGTTAATTGATCCCGCTACAGGAAAACCTTCTCGTATTGGCCGCAAGCTAAACGATAAAGGAAAATTAGTGAGATTCTCTAAAAAATCAGGAGAGGAGATTAAGTAATGGAATACGTACCTACCCTCAAGAAAAAATACAAAGAGGAAATTGTTCCAGCGCTCATGAAGGAATTCAACTACAAGAGCGTTATGCAGGTTCCCCGGTTGGAGAAGATAGTAATCAACCAAGGGATTGGACAAGCGGTAGCAGACAAGAAAATCATTGAAGCTGCTCAAGCCGACCTGACTATGATTACCGGACAAAAGGTAATGCAAACTATGTCGCGTAAGGACATTTCGAACTTCAAACTTCGTAAGAATGTACCTATCGGACTTAAGGTTACCCTTCGTCGCGAGAGAATGTACGAATTCCTAGAGCGTTTAATCAACGTATCTCTACCTCGAATTCGTGATTTTAAAGGGATTAACGATAAACTAGATGGCCGTGGTAACTATACCTTAGGTATCCAGGAGCAAATCATTTTCCCTGAGATCGATATCGATAAAATTAACCGTATTCTTGGCATGGAGATTACCTTTGTAACAACCAGCGAGAACGATGAGGAGGCTTACGCACTTCTACGTGAATTCGGTTTACCTTTTAAAAACGCTGAAAAGAACTAGTGTATGGCAAAAGAGTCAATGAAAGCGCGCGAAGCAAAACGTGCTAAACTCGTAGAGAAGTATGCCGAGAAACGCGCTAAGCTGAAAGCTGAGGGCGATGTTGTTGGGCTACAAAAGTTACCCCGCAACTCTAATCCTATTCGTTTGCACAACCGTTGTATGCTAACAGGCAGACCACGTGGTTATATGCGTCAATTCGGTATCAGCAGGATTACCTTCAGGGAAATGGCATCAAACGGTTTGATTCCCGGTGTTAAAAAAGCTAGTTGGTAAAAACAAAAATAAATTGATTAAGCAATGATTACCGACCCAATTGCAGATTACCTAACCCGAATTCGTAATGCCGTGATGGCAGGTCATAGGGTTTTAGAAATTCCATCTTCAAGAATGAAGATGGATATTACCCGAATCCTTTTCGATAAAGGGTATATCCTTAACTATAAGTTTGAGGAAGACGGAAAACAGGGACTGATTAAGATTGCTCTTAAGTATCACCCTGAAACTAAAAAGAATGCGATCAAGCATATTGAGCGCATCAGTACTCCAGGTCTTCGCCGTTACTGTGGTGCAACAGAACTACCACGTGTATTGAATGGCCTTGGCGTTGCAATCATCAGCACATCTCACGGATTAATGACCGACAAGGAAGCACGCGTGAAGAATGTAGGTGGTGAAGTTATTTGCTATGTTTATTAATCTTTAAATAAATTAAATTCAATGTCTAGGATCGGAAAAAAACCTGTAAACTTGCCACAGGGTGTAAGCGTTAAAGTTAGCGCCGATAACGTGGTAAGCGTGAAAGGCCCTCTGGGTGAGTTGTCCCAGAAAGTTGACCCTGACATCACCGTCAACGTAGAGGGAACCGAAGTTGTTCTCACCAGACCAACTGATCAGAAACGTCACCGCTCCATGCATGGTTTATACCGTGCGCTTATTAACAATATGGTAGTAGGTGTTTCAACTGGTTGGGAGATTCAGCAGGAGTTGATTGGTGTTGGGTATAAGGCCGAAGCTAAAGGTCAAGTGCTTGAGTTAAGCCTTGGCTTCTCACACGACATTCACTTCCTGTTACCAAAGGAGATTAAGGTTGAAACTAAAACCGAACGTAAAGGTAACCCTACAATCTTCCTAAAAAGCATCGACAAGCAGCTTTTAGGACAAGTAGCGGCAAAACTCCGTTCGATTAGAAAACCAGAACCTTACAAAGGTAAAGGTGTTAGATTTGTTGGCGAAGTTGTTCGTAAGAAAGCTGGTAAGTCGGCTAGTGTATAACCTGTAAAAACTGTTAAATATGGCTTTAAGTAAAGTAGAAAGAAGACTCCGCATCAGGAGACGAATTCGCAAGAGAGTTTCGGGCACAGCCCAAAAGCCTCGTCTATCGGTTTTCAGGAGCAATACCAATATCTACGCTCAAATTATTGATGATGTTAACGGTGTTACTTTAGCATCAGCCTCATCGAGCGTGAAAGAAATTGCCAGCAAAACCAATATAACAAAAACCGAACAAGCTCGTCTTGTTGGTCAGCTTGCTGCTAAAAATGCTGTTGAAAAAGGAATCACTGAGGTTGTATTCGACCGTGGAGGAAACCTATATCACGGTAGAGTAAAAGCTTTAGCTGATGCAGCCAGAGAGGGTGGACTTAAATTCTAACGAAGATGTCGACAAATACAAATATACGTAGAGTTAAATCCAGCGACCTTGAGCTTAAGGACAGGCTGGTTAGCATACAACGCGTAACCAAGGTAACTAAGGGAGGTAGAACATTCAG
>JAEXVC010000137.1 GCA_023406715.1 Bacteroidota bacterium
TAGGAAAAGGAAAGTCAACTCGCCTATGGCAGTCACAAGCGCCAGTATACGAGTATTTTGTAGACTTTATCAATGTAGCAACCCTAACCTTTGTTACTTCCAAGGAATCAACCACGGAGCAACCCAACTACTTCGTTCGAAATCCTAAGAAAAAAACATCAACTCAACTTACCTTTTTTCAGCATCCATACCCATCGTTAAAGGATGTTACTAAGGAAATTGTTCGCTATAAACGCTCCGACGGTGTCCAGTTAACCGGAACTTTATACTTGCCTGTAGGATACAAAAAAGGCGATAAATCCTTACCAACATTGATGTGGGCTTACCCCCAAGAGTTTGTGAATGCTAGCCATGCAGGTCAAATAAAAGGCTCACCATACCGTTTTATTCGCCCATCGCGACTTGGCGCTGTGCTCTGGGTGGCTCGCGGATACGCAGTTTTTGATAATATCTCGATGCCCATTGTTGCCAAAGACGGCAAAGAGGCCAACGATACCTTTATTGAGCAACTGATTGATAATGCTAAATCGGCCGTTGATACCTTGGTTTCGATGGGCGTTACAGACCCAAAGCGAGTTGCCATTGGAGGTCATTCCTACGGTGCATTTATGACTGCAAATCTTATGGCACATTCTGATTTGTTTGCAGCAGGAATTGCTCGAAGCGGGGCATACAACAGAACTCTGACTCCGTTTGGCTTCCAGAACGAGGAGCGAACCTACTGGCAAGCTCCAGAAATTTACAATGCAATGTCGCCATTTATGAATGCCGATAAAATTAACGAACCACTACTACTGATTCATGGCGAAAACGATAACAATAGCGGCACTTTCCCGCTGCAAAGCGAAAGGCTATATGCGGCAATAAAGGGACATGGTGGCACTGCTCGATTAGTGATACTCCCATTTGAAAGTCATGGCTACAAGGCTCGTCAATCTATACTCCACACCACTTGGGAAATGGATAACTGGCTTAGTACTTATCTAAAATAATTTCAAAAGATGAAACGTTTATTGATTTTCGGCATTGCTATTTTATTATTGTATTCCTGCAAAAAGCCAAACGATGGAAAAGAGTTAATTGAAATGATGCACCAAAAACATTCTCAGAAATTCTACCAAACCCTATGCTTTTCGCAAAAAGTTTATCATTATAAGAATGACTCATTGGTGTCGGAGGATGTTTGGCATGAGGCATACAAATCGCCCGGAAAACTTATTCTTAAATTTACCGATTGGAATTCTGGGAATGGTATGATTTTCAGTAACGACTCCCTGTATATTTTTGACAAAGGAGTTTTAGCAAGGAAGATTGAGCGCTTACACGATTTGATAATTCTTGGATTGGATATTAACAATCAAGAGCCAGAAAAAACTATCGAGCAAGCAGAAAGAATGGGTTATGACTTAACTCGCATAAACAAAGTAAGCATCAATGGCAATCCTGCTTGGCTTGTTGGCGATAGTTCAAAATTATGCTTTTGGGTTGATACTAAGAGCCTTCTATTCCTAAAGATGCGAAGAGTAACAGACTCAACTTACAGGGAAGTAGAGTTCTCTAAATACGATATAGTTGATGGATTCCCTGTTGCAACAAAAATCAAATTCTATAATGCTCCAAACAAGGTTGAGATGATTGAAGAATACTTTAATGTTAGGGTAAATTCTAGCGTAAACGACTCAATATTTTATTTCAATAAATTTTCATCATCTATGTGGTAGATATTAATCCTCTTTTAGTTGACTTTGCGGTTAAAATAGGTTAAACTTGTATTATTGAGTAGGATTATTGTTCGCATCTGCTATTTTTGGCTTAAAATAATTCTAACACTTTGAAAACTTTCCGAGGAATATTATTAGTGTTGATGATTCTAATGGCTGGAAAATTATCAGCACAAACAATCCTTACTTTTAAGGACACATCTTTGAATATTAATTTTAGAGTTGTCGATTCACAAACACAGGATCCCATTGGCCTTGCTCATATCATTAATTTAACTCGAAATGTTGGTGTAATATCTGATTTACTTGGCTATTTGAATTTGCCAGTTGGCTTTGGTGATAGCATTGTAATAACGGCTATAGGATACAATTCCAAAGAAATTTTTAGTTGGGGACAATTTAAATCCGACACTATGTTTTATTCCATTACTTTGGCCCCCAAAATTTATGAAATAAAGGAAGTAAAAATATCGCGTTTTTCAACTTACGAAAAGTTTTTAAAAGAATTTGCAAGCCTTAAACTTCCTAAAAACAAAGAAGAAGAACAATTGTTGAGGCTACAGGGTTATTTTATGAGAATTGTTAGAGGTATGGATTTGCAAAATTTGCCAGGTGTTACATCAGGGGCTTCTTTTGGAAAAGATTGGTACGCGAGGCAAAACGAGAAGTTGGCCGAACTAATTGAGAAGGAAAGGGAACGCCGAATAATTGACCAAAAATACAATCCCGGATTAGTCCAAAAGTTGACAGGGCTTAAGGGCGATGAACTTTATGAATTTATGGGACAAATTAGTCCAGAGAATGATTTTATTCTAAACTCGTCCGATTATGAAATTCGCGAAAAGATTCTTAAAGAATTCGAGAATTTTAAACGAAAAAAGGCACTGAAAAACGATAAATCAAAAAAATAATGGAACATCATCCTCGAATTTCTGATATTGAGTCTGCCTATCATTTAATTAAGCCATATATTCATAAAACTTCAGTGTTAACATCGGAGAGTGTAAATGCAATTCTTGGTGCAGAGCTGTTCCTTAAGTGTGAGAATTTTCAAAAAGTAGGCGCATTCAAATTCCGCGGTGCTACCAACGCCGTATTACGATTAACCGATGACGAAGCTAAACGTGGTGTTGCAACGCATAGCTCAGGCAACCATGCAGCAGCACTTGCCTTAGCGGCAAAGAAGAGGGGAATCCCGGCATATATTGTAATGCCCGAAAATGCTCCAAGTATCAAGAAAAAAGCCGTGGCCGGATATGGCGGCATAGTTACTTTTTGTACTCCTACTCAGCAAGCACGTGAAGAAACATTGGCTCAAATCCAAAAGGAGACCGGTGCTGTTTTTATTCATCCTTACAACAACTTTGATGTTATTTGCGGGCAAGGTACTGCATCGCTAGAACTTTTGGAGGAGATTGCAAGCCTCGATATAGTTATTGCACCAGTTGGTGGCGGTGGATTACTTAGCGGAACTGCAACATACGTTAAAGGAAAAAATCCATCCATTAAAGTGTTTGGCGCTGAACCTCAAAATGCCGATGACGCATACCGTTCGCTTCGCGACAAATCAATTTATCCATCCGTCAGTCCCAAAACTATTGCCGATGGATTACTTACATCGCTTTGCCCCTTAACCTATGAAATTATCTCCGAAAAGTGCGATGGAATTTTTACAGTAACAGAGGAATCGATAGTTAACGCAATGCGTATGGTTTGGGAACGTATGAAAATTGTTATAGAGCCATCGTCGGCAGTACCTATTGCCGCTATAATGTCACATCCTGATTCATTTAGGAATAAACGGGTAGGTGTTATTATTTCGGGTGGTAATGTAGATTTGGATAATATTCCTTGGTAGTTTTCGTATTGCTTAGCGTTTCTTGAACCAGTACTTTGCCACTACAGGGTAATGATCGGAGTAGTTGATTCTTGGGCTATAGAAACTTACAGCCTCAAAATCCGCCGAATGCAATATATAGTCAATCCTGTAAGATGGCCAAAGTCCAGCATAGGTATAAACCAAACCAACACCAGCCTCCTTGTACGAATCGTTTAGTTTTTGAGTAAGTGTTTCATATGTGTATGAAATTGGAGAATCGTTAAAATCGCCACAAAGAATTATTGGGTACTTGCAGTTGGACATATGCTTAGCAACCTTATCCACTTGGAATGCTCGCTTGTCAAACGCATCATGAACTCTTGATAAAATATCTTTTAGTTCATTGTACTTGTTGCTCTCGTTCCTAAATTCACTCTTTAGTAGAAAGTTAAAGTTGCGCTCTTTTAACCGTAACGATTGTAGGTGGTTGTTGTAAACGCGGATTGTATCGTTATTTAATTTAATATCAACGTAAATACAGGAGTTAAAAGAATTCTCAAAAATTATCTCCCCCGAATCAACTATTGGGTATTTGGAGAATATTGCTAATCCGTACCCCGATTGCTTACGCTGAAGTATATAGTTGATATGCGAATGCATCCCAAGTTGTTCCTTGGCTTGCTCCTCGGTGAATTTATTCTCCCTCACATAGAACTCCTGCATGCAAACTATATCAATTCCATTTTCCTTGATATACTTAATAACCTCGTTATGCGTTGGCTTTGTCTTTGACCACGATTGAAGCCTGAAAAGATTGACATTGTACGACATCACCTTTAGGTTGGCCTTTTTCTCGTTTTTACCTTTGCCAAATGGAAGTTGCACAAACGCATTCAGATGATTTGCTCCCATAGCAATAGCCACCAAAGGAATAACAAAAAGCCAGCGCCAACGGAAAATCCAGTAGATTAGGTAGGCAAGATTTGCCAAAAGAAAAAAAGGATAGAGTAATCCAATAATTGCTGGAAACCAGAAATCTGCAGGACTAATGTAAACAGATAAATAGCAGGATATCAAGCCAAGGGCAACTATAATATTGCCTATCAACAGAAGGTTATGGAGAATTTTCCGTAGCATTAATTCACTGAATCGTTTTTCATTCTGAAAAGCGTATCTTTTTCCTCCTTGGTTAAACTGTCGTAGCCCGATTTCGAGATTTTATCAAGAATTTTATCGATATTTTGATGTTTTTGAACCTTACGGTAGTTGTAATCGTGGTCAGGATTGGCTGAACGGTGGTCAACTTTTAGTTTTGATTTTTTCCTAAAACTAATTTTACCCAAGCCCTCAAACCAGCTAAAAGGATAAGTTAAATCCCAACCCTTTGCCAATGCTTTTATGTAAAGAAATCCGAATAACGCACCGCCAAGGTGAGCAATATGTCCACCAGCATTAGGTCCTAAAACGCTTGTGATATCAAGAATAAGTGTGATTAAAGCTAAATACTTAAGTTTAACGGGACCAATGAACAGTAAATTTACTGAATAATTGGGCTTGAGGGTAGTAACAGCAATTACAACTGCAAGGATTGACGCAGATGCTCCAATTGCAATGGATTCAATTCCCTTGTTTGCAAAAAAAGGTAAAAGATTAAATGTTAAAATAAATAGAATTGCACCAGAGATTCCCCCCAATATATAGACTCCAACAATTTGTCTTTGTGAGAGAAACATGAGGAACAATTGACCAAACCAATAAAAACAAAGCAGATTAAAGAGGATATGCAAAAAATCCACATGTAAAAACATGTAAGTTAAAATAGACCAAGGTGTCTTATAGAGAGTTTCAATATTTGATGGTACAGCGAAAATTGTTGTAAAACTTTCTTCAAACTTTACTCCTTCAAACAGTAAAACAAATCTTATAATTATAAACACCGCCAAGTTTATGTAGATTAACTTGGTAAGGTTACTGCCAAAACGGAACGAATCTTTTAACTCGTTATAAATACTCATAGACTAAATCCTGTTTATAGTAAATTTAGCATAAATTTTTCTAATAGAACATATCCTTGCGTGTACGCCAGTATTTTATCAGTATAAAACCAAATATCATACCTCCAAGGTGCGCAAAGTGAGCAATATTACTGCCGGGCTGTGTTAATCCAAGGAAAAGTTCAATACCTCCATAGATAATTACCATCCATTTGGCTTTAATTGGAATTGGAGGAATAAGTAGCATTAGAATTGTATTTGGGAAAAGCATACCAAACGCAAGAAGTACACCATAAACGGCTCCAGATGCTCCAACTGTTGGAATCTCCAACTGGAGTTGAATTAGTTGTTTTGTATAGATTGATGCTTGCTCAATAAAAACTGGGTTATTGGGCGATGCAAACCAATTGTCTAAGAATTTTGTGTAAACCTGGTCGTAGTAATCAGGAAAATGTTTGGTTACAAATGCTGCAAAAGATTGCGGCGATGGAGTGTTAAGCATTGCGATAGCATCATTCTGAATTGAATGTAAATGAAGGTAGTTTACCAAAAGATGAATAGCCGCAGCACCCAAGCCTGTTGCCAAGTAGTAAATTAAAAACCTTTTTCCACCCCACACCTGCTCAAGTATTCGGCCAAACATATAAAGCGCGAACATGTTGAAGAAAAGGTGGAACAAACCACCATGCATAAACATATGCGTTACAAGTTGATAAGGCCTAAAACTGGGCGAGTTGGGAGAGTAAAGTCCAAGAATTCTATTTAAATCAACCTGGAATGTTGTTTCAGCAACCCAGGCTGCAAGGAGCATAATTACATTTATGATAATCAGGTTTTTCACCACAGGCGGCATGGTACTCATAAAACCTCTTTCGCTATAGTTCATCACTTTTCAGTTTAATCAAATTAAAACAAATACTCTGTTTAAAAGGTTTACTTCAACTTTTTATCAAACTCGTCCATCTCAATAATTGTAAGCACTTTTTTGCCATCGGGCGAAAAGTTTGGATGGTTGCAGGCAAAAAGTTTATCGACTAATTCCTGCATTTCAAATGCAGAAAGAGTCCTATTGTATCCAATTGCAGCAGCCTTTGCCATCGATGCGGCAATTTTTTGCTTGGCATCATCGAATGGTAACGACTGGTTTTCCTTTATTTCCATCAACAAATCGTCAATCAATTTTATTGGGTCTGTTGATTTTAAGTTGGCCGGAAGGCTATTAATTCCAATTGTGTTGTGTCCTAAATTGCTAATCTCCAAACCCATTTGCGATAGTTGTTGCTGATTATCCATAATTAATGCAAAGTCCTGAGCGCTCATTTCTAGAGTTTGTGGGTAGAGTTCGCGTTGCGCAACATGGTGTTCTGTGGTAATGCTTTCTAGGTATTGCTCAAACAGTATTCGTTCGTGAGCACGTTTCTGGTCAATAACCATCAACCCCGATTTTACCGTGGTTAAGATATACTTGCCCTTGACTTGGTAAAACTTTGCCGATGTTTCAGCAGGGGCATCATCAAAACCCTTCGATGCGAATGTCTGCATCGTTAATTGTGTTGGTTCCTCTTCGGCGGGTTTATCCTCATAAAGTTGCTCCCAACCCTCAGTGCTTTTCTGCTTTTGAGGTTTTGCCGCGAAACTTCCGCCAGAGAATTTCTTACTTTCATCCTCAAAAGGGTTGAAATTGTGGTTAATCTCAATCTCGGGAGGTGTAACTGGCGCATTTTTCGGGAAAAACGGAATGCTAAACCCTGGGTCGCTATCAAAATCGATAGATGGTACAACTGCAAATTTCCCAAGTGTTTCCTTAACTGCAGCATGCAGTATTTGCCAAATCATACGTTCATCCTCAAACTTAATTTCAGTTTTGGTAGGATGAATATTTACATCGATGGTTTTTGGGTCAATATCAAGGTAAATAAAGTAGGTTGGAATGCTCTCCACTGGTAAAAGTCGGTTGTAGGCATTTATAACCGCACGGTTTAGGAATGGATTCTTCATAAATCGGCCATTCACAAAGAAGAACTGCTCGCCCGGACTTTTCTTTGCGCTCTCAGGTTTTCCTATAAATCCATCAATATTTACTATGGTTGTTTGGGTAGTAATATCGAGGAGCTGAGAGTTGATTGCTTTCCCAAACAAACCAACAATTCGTTGTTTTAGACTCGATGCGTTGAGCCTGTAAATGTCTGCGCCATTATGGGTAAGGCTCATCGCTATTTCGGGGTATGCCAGCGCAACCCTTTGAAATTCGGAAATTATATGCTTTAGCTCTATGGATGTTCCTTTCAGAAATTTTCGGCGCGCAGGAACATTATAGAATAGATTTTTTATGGTGAAGTTTGTGCCTACGGCACAGTTTACTGGTTGCTGAGCAACAAGTTCGGAGCCATTGATTTGAATTTGCGTACCAAGTTCATCGGTGGCTTTGCGAGTTTTTAGTTCAACCTCGGCAACCGCAGCAATTGAGGCTAAAGCCTCGCCTCGGAAACCCATTGTTCGGATATCGAACAAATCGTTAGCCTCGCGAATTTTTGATGTGGCATGACGCTCAAAGCAGAGCCGTGCATCGGTTTCAGACATACCAACACCATCGTCAATCACCTGGATAGATGCTCTGCCACCCTCCTTAACAATCAGCTGAATATTCTTGGCGCCAGCATCAATGGAATTCTCCATCAACTCCTTAACCGCAGAGGCAGGGCGTTGAACAACCTCGCCAGCTGCTATTTGATTGGCAACGGAATCGGGGAGTAACTGAATGATGTCGGCCATTGAATCGCTATTTAAAGAAGAGGAAATAAGCAACTAAGATTAAAAGCACTAGAATAATAAGTGCTCGTATTGTCGATTGCCTAGTGTACGAGTATTTTTTCAACCTTTTGCTTTTGAACTGCCCCTTAATGGTAGGCACAAAGGGCTTATCGGCATCGGTAAGTCCAAGTTCTTTTCTAATTCTCGCCTCGCGTTCCTTCATCTCCTCCTTCTGCTCACTATAGTACATAGGCTTATAGTTAAACCCTTTAGGTTTTTTTGCCTTAAAGAACGAAAACATTGACATTCCCATAACTCAACTTTTTTGGATTCTACAAAATTAGAGATTTTAATTGATTGACCGAACAATCCATCGGTTCAATTGTGGATTTAAGATTGTTTATGACTTTAGGAATAGCCTGTTTTGCAGGTACTATCTACGTATTGCGTTCAACTTTTTATCGTTAACGTACGCCCAAACCAATCGTGAACCAGTAGTTCTGTATGGTTTCCATTTATTAGATATTCTTATCAATCTATCCTTGAATTGCTTACCATTAACCTTAATATTGTATAATTCTCTCATCCCTTGCTGAATAGCCAGATCGTCAATAGGAAAAACATCTTTCCTGTTCAGTGAAAAAATAAGAAGCATTTGGGCAGTCCACACCCCCACTCCTTTAATTTGGGTCAATAATTTTATTAGTTCCTCGTCGCTAAGTTGTGCTACCTGTTTTAGCGATAAATCGTGATGTAAAGTAAATTCAGCAAGTGCTTTAACATACTTTGTTTTAGCACCAGAAAGACCAATACTCCTCAAAGTCTCATCGGGTGTAGACAGTACCAATTCGGGAGTAGGATAATTATTTGGGAATAGCGTTTTAAGGCGATTAAAAATCACTTGCGCTACTCTACCCGAAAGCTGCTGACCAACAATATTTTCAACCATGTCATGGTAAAAATCGGCTGAGGAGTTTAATTCTGGAAGAACAAATTTGCTTTGCAACTCAGCAATTACAGGGTCGTTAACTTGAATCATTACGAATAATTAATTTTATAAAGATATTAAAACGCTTTTACATCGAACCTAATGGAACAAACTATATTTTGCTTAACTTTGCTACACTAAACTTAAGCAAATGGTACGAATACTTGGCAACCAAAACTCCATTCTAAATCAATTCATTGCAGAGCTCCGCGATATCAATGTTCAGAACGATTTTATGCGATTCCGTCGCAACCTTGAGCGTTGCGGTGAGATTTTTGCATACGAACTCAGCAAAGAACTCAACTTTCAGAACAACCAAGTACAAACTCCACTAGGCGTTGCAGAAATAAACTTGCCTAACGAAACAATTGTTTTGGCAACAATTCTACGTGCAGGACTACCATTACACCAAGGAATGCTTAACTATTTCGACAAAGCCGAGAATGGTTTTATATCAGCATATAGAAAGTACAGTAACGATGGCACTTTCCGTATCCAGTTCGAGCATATATCTTGTCCAAATATTGAGGGGAAAACTTTGGTACTAATTGACCCTATGCTTGCAACAGGCGCATCGATGTTACTTGCCTACAAAGCAATTTGCGAAAAAGGAACACCCAAACACACCCACATTGTATCGGTAATTGCATCGAAAGAGGGCGTTGAGTATATGAAACGCAACCTTTCTGCAAAAAACACAACTTTGTGGCTTGGCGCTGTTGACGATGAACTCACCGTTAAATCATACATTGTTCCAGGAATTGGCGATGCTGGCGATTTAGCTTACGGCGCAAAGGAGTAATTCTATCAAATTTCTGCTCTACTATTTTTCTGAATCGGATGGTAAACCATCTTGATTTGTAGTTGTTTTTTAGTAAATTTAATTTCAAAATAAAACTGAAATGCAAAACTTACTGATAACAGCAATACTTATGCTTAGCCTCACAGCATGTAAAACCGAGCAGAAAGACCTTCCAACCGCAAAGGAACTTGACTTAACAAAATATGCAGGAACTTGGTACGAAATTGCTCGTTTACCCAATAGTTTCGAGAAAGGGTTGGAGTGCGTAACTGCAACCTACACAAT
>JAEXVC010000185.1 GCA_023406715.1 Bacteroidota bacterium
GCTTTCAAAAGATAATCGGCAGACACATCGGTGCCCATGGCAATAATTTTATCGCAACACGCAAGTCCTAGTTTATGACTTACGCCGAAATCGAAGGCAATGTAAATTGCCTTAAACACAAACTCAATGTTTTGTGGATGAACCTGCATAGCATCTTCCAGGACATTCAAAGCTCTGTTGGGTAGATTGTTTTCGGTGTAAAAATCGACCAACGAAAAAATAGCCTTTTGGTTGAAGTTACACTCTGTACTAGCTAACTTTAAGTAGTGCTCGGCTTGGTTAAAACGTCCCATTTTGCTGTAAACAATACCAAGTAAGCGATTCCCTACTGGTGTATTTACCAAAGCAATTTGCTTTGCTACATCGAGTGCTTTACGGAAACTGCCACCGTGCGATGCGGGCAATTGCATAAGAGTATAAATTAGTTCTTCGGCAACTGCAAAGTTTGAATGATTACCTTGCCATTCTTTCTCAAGATTTTCGGCTTTTTTGGAAAGCAACTGCAACTCATCAACAATGGTTTCGCCCCAAAACTTCACACCTTGCTTATAAGCAGCACGAGCAATGGCATGAGCACCCACAGGATTAGTTAAAAGTAAAAAACTTATAATGATAAACGCTCTAACAAAAACCCCAAACTGGTCGAAGTGGATTGATACGCCCAGCAAAACCATTCCCAAGCCTAGTGTGGATGCCTTTGTTATTGCAGACATCCTAAGGTAAAAATCGGGTAAACGTAATATACCAATTGCTGCAATTAGCATAAAAACTGAACCTACACTAACCAAAAATGTGGTTATAATATCGTTAATCATATCTACTCCTTACGTTTTAGAATGTAATAAGCAAATGACATGGCACCCAAGAAAGCGATTAGTGAAAGTACAACAGCAACATCAAGGAAACTTGTATTCTCCCATATCAAGGAGAATATTGTAATTGATGCAATTACCAAAGTGGTAAATAAATCGAAAGCTGTAACCCTATCGGGGAGTGATGGCCCCTTAACAAAGCGGATAACCACCAACAACATCGAAATTCCGATTATAATAATTGCAACTATGAGTACGTTATTTACCATTTTGTAAAATCATTAGTGGAACACACGCAAAACTCTACGCTCAAAACCATTCTTAATTTCGGTCTTCACCCTATCGGCATCTCCGCCGGGAATATACATGGCGTGTACAAATAGGAATGTTTTATCCTCCGAAACCTCAACGCTAAGCGTACCAGGAGTTAACGAAATTAAAGAGGCTAGAATGGTTATCTCCAAATCTGATTTAACATCCATTGGCACTGCAATCATACCCGCCTCAATTCGCCATTTCCTTGATAAAACCTCCCTAACAACCTGAAATGTAGCCACAAACATCTCTTTTGTAAAATACACTAGCAATTCCATAAGGTACAATACCTGAAAGAAACTTTTACGATTGTATATATATGAAAATAGCCACATCACAAAAAGCAACCCTAGAAACAATAGGATTATCCAGTGCGCTAGCATATCAAAATTGATATACAGCAAATACACCAGAGTAACTATTGATGCAATGATAATTTGCCAGTAAAATGCTTTCATAATAGCCTATGTTTAAACCAACAATATTTAATCTAAAATCACTTTACACCCAAAACCCCATCAATATACAAATCCCTATTCACCAAAGTATTTGCCGACTCCATGCACCAATCAATCAAACTATTCGGAAAGAAACTAACCAATAGAATCAGAATGGTTAAGATGACAATTGAAATTGTGGTTCCAGTATGCTGCTTAAGTAAAGTTACAAACGACATTTTTACCTCTGACCTTGAATCTGTATTTGGGTTAGGTTTCCAGAATACCTCGTTCCAAATCTTGGTCATCGAGAATAGCGTTAAAAGACTTACAGCCAAGGAGACTGCTGTTACAATAACCACCAAGGTACTCCCCTCATCAAAACCACCCTTTGCAAGCAGATATTTGCCCCAAAAACCAGTTAAAGGAGGAATTCCAGTAAGCGAAAAAGCGGATATTGCAAAAAGCAGTGCAAGTGCAGGAACTTGAAACATCACACCACCCAATTCTTTTAATTTGTATGAACCAAAAACTTTATATACGCTCCCAGCCACAAAGAAAAGATTGGTTTTAACCAAAACATTGTGAACCACAAAAAACAATGCTCCTGCTATGGCCATTGGGGTAAAAATCGCAAGCCCCATAATCATATAGCCTATTTGCGATACTATGTGGAATGAGAGAATTTTTCTAAAATCGGTTTGTGCCGCTGCCCCCAATACACCAATAACCATTGTTAATCCTGCAAGAACAAGTAGAATAGGCTGTATAAGCGTTCCCTCCAAAGGGTAGATTATTGTAAAAAAACGGGTTAACGAATAAATACCAACCTTGGTAAGCAATGCAACTACTAGAGCTGTAAAGCCAATTGGTGCTGTATGGTACGATGCTGGCAACCAAAAGAAAAGCGGGAAAATTGCTGCTTTTATACCAAAACTTACCAAAAAGAATACTGCAGCAATATCAACCAATGTTTGATTTTGAACTAATGGTAACGCTTTTGCAAGCATCGCCATATTAAGGTTGCCTGTAAGCCCGTAAAGTATACCGACGCCAATCAGAAAGAAAACTGAACTAATTACATTTATGGTGACGTACTTTAAAGCACCCTCCAACTGACTCCGACTTGCACCAATTGTAAATAGCACAAATGATGAAACCAACATCACCTCGAACCAAACGTAAAGGTTAAAAATATCGCCTGCCACAAATGCTCCAGATAGTCCAAAAAGCAAGAAGAAGAATACAGGATGAAAAATCGACAATGATATATTTGATTTTATAAATGTGCTTCCATACCAGAAGGATACTAATGCAAGTATTGCACTGAGAAGAATAAAAAGCGCCGACATCATATCAACAACCAGTGCAATTCCAAACCCAGTTTGCCAACTACCAACATCTACCAATATCAAACCATTTGCAGAGACTTCAGTAAATAGTGATATTGATGCTAAAAGGTAAAGAGCGGTGGAAACACCTCCCAGTAAACGCTTGGTTTTGGCTTTTCCCCACATTAACAGCATAAGAATAGCCGAAAGCAAAGGAATTATCAGAACAGATATCAACGAAATATTTTGCATATCAATAAATCATCTAATTAGTGCCTAATAAAAAAGGCAATAAAAACCTTATTATCAACAAAAAAATCATATTAAAAATATTTGACTCAACGGTTTTTTATAAACACTCACATAATTCTCATCTCTTACTTTTTCCATGATGAAAAAGTAAGCAAAAAATCTAGGCAAAACTATGCTTCTCCCCGCCCTATAGCAAGTCAAGAATTTATGCAAAAGTAGGCAAGCCCCTTTTGCGAAATTCTATGTCTTCCTATATTCCCTCCAACTCCGGCTCGCAGTTTTGCCACTCCCACCCGCGTGCTTTTCAAATTATGTATCTTGATTTTCATAACGTTTTTCAAAATAAACTTTAATTAATCAATTTTCTCCGATGAGCTTAACTCATCCATATTGGCGGTGCCAGTTGCTTTATAAACTCTGCGAATAAGCACAATAGCAAATGCCTGTATTCCAAAACCAATTACAATAGCCGTAAGAATTAATGCTTGCGGAACAGGGTCGGCAAAAGTGTCGGTTAACTTATCTTGATTTTCGGGAATTATTGCAGGAATTCCTCTGGTAATACGAGCCACCAAAAAGATAAAAAGATTAGTGGCATAACTCAGTAGCATAATACCAAGAATCAACTTTACCATTCCCTTGTGAAGCATCAGGTAAAGCCCTGCAGCGAATAACAACCCAGTAAGTATTGCAAGTACAACTTCCATAGTTAACTGTTTGAAAGTATAAACGTGATATTTAAAACAACACCAATAACAAGAATATAGACACCAGTATCGAACATCAGTGGAGTTCCAATTTTACCGATAATTGGCAAAGTAAAATCAAACCAAAGCCCTGTCATCAATGGATAACCAGCCAAAACAGGAATAAGCACACTTACAACTGCAACCGACAACCCAATGGCCATAATGCCAATGGGACGTAACTTATATTTTGCAATGGTATTGTTAACCCCAAGAACCATTGCACGCATAAAAAATGCAATGGAAGCTAATAAACCTCCAATAAACCCACCTCCAGGTGAATTATGACCCCTAAACAATAGAAATAGCGAGAATGCTATGAATAAAGGCATTAAAAGTTTAACTGCTGTATGAAATATAACTGTTCGCATATTATCTACTGCTTTGATTGTGTAACTTTTAAAAGAGTAAATATTCCAATGGATGCTATTGCCAAAACTGAAATCTCGCCAAGGGTATCGAGCCCTCTAAAATCGACAAGGATTACATTAACCACATTCTTACCTTTTGCTAATAAATAACTGTTTTGTGCAAAGTAATCCTTTAATGGCGATACAACTTGAAGTGATTGAACCCACATAAGAATTATTGCCATAGTAGCGCCAAACGCAACAGCAGGGAATGCTATTTTGATAAGCAATCCTTTACGCACATCAACAAACTTAGGCAATTTATTTAGCACTAGCACAAAAAGCACAATAGTAAGAGTCTCTATAAGAAACTGCGTCATTGCAACATCGGGTCCTCCATAGTAGAGGAAAATTGCAGCAGTTCCATAACCAACCATTCCTAAAGAAACTATAGCCGTTAACCGAGATGTTGTAATAAGTGTATTTACCAAACCAACCAGCATTAACACCACAAAAACTATCTCGAACCACTTTAACTTGGTTAATCCATCAAAACTGAGTGTAGACAAACCTCCACCATTAAAAGCCATAAGCCATATTAAGGCAACCAAAGTCATTGAGATGATTACAATGTAATTTCGGAGAATACCCGACTGGAAAAACTCAGATTGGCGCTTTGCAGTCTTCAATAATGCTGGGATACTGCTTTGATATGCTTTTTCTGGGCCTGAAATACTATTAAGCGAATATTTATCGGAGAAATTCACAACCGCTGAGCGCATTCTGAAAAGTAAAAAGCCCAAAAGCAAGGTAAGTAGACTTAGCCCAAAAATCAATGTAAAACCATGCCATAAACCAAGTTGTAAAACCTTATCAACATTTAAAATTTGTGATGATGAGTGATGCAGCAATGGCTGAGCAAGTTGCTCCGAAAAGACACCACCAATAAGCCCAAGCGTAGCCAAAAATACTGGCCCTATCAGCATAGCGAAAGGTGCTTCGTGCGGATGTTTTGGGGTTTCGGACTGTTTACCTAAGAATATTTTGTACCCAAACTCAAAGGCCAACGCTGTAAACATTACACCTGTGGCAAAAGTTGCCATACCTATTAGTCCACTTGCTAACGGCGACTTAAATGCAGCACCGTAAAGTATCTCCTTAGCAATAAAGCCAAAGAAAGGAATAACCCCTGCCATTGAAAGCGATGCCAATGCTGATGCATAGAAAGTGTATGGCATTTTCTTACCTAATCCTGACAGTACCGATAAATCGCGCGAGCCCGTTTCGTGGTCAACATTTCCTGTCACCATAAACAGTGTTCCTTTATACAATGCGTGAGCCAGTAAAAAAACCATCGCAGCCTGCACCGATACAGTTGTGCCAATACCCAACAAAAGCACCATTATGCCAAGCGCACTAATGGTTGTGTAGGCCAATACTTTTTTCATATCTGTATTGGTAAGAGCCATTAAAGCACCGTAAACCATTGTAAACCCGCCTACCGAAACCAGTAAAGGTTGCCAAATAGGAATATCGGTAAAAACCGGCGATAAGCGAGCGAGCAAGAACACTCCTGCTTTAACCATTGTGGTTGAGTGTAAATATGCGCTTACAGGCGCAGGTGCAGCCATTGCATTGGGCAACCAAAAGTGGAACGGAAACTGAGCCGACTTCGTTATTGCTCCAATAATTATAAGAATTGCAATTACTGATGAATTTCCGCTATTGGCTAAAATATTTGGAGTTGATAAAATTATATTCAAATCGAAAGTTCCTGCTTCTATACCAAGCAGAATAATACCAGCCAGCACAAATAAACCACCTGCAACAGTTACTAGCATTGCCATCAAGGCTGATTTTCGAGACTCCTCATCGTTATGGTAATACCCAATTAGAAGGTAAGACGACAAACTGGTTAACTCCCAGAATATAAATAGAATAATCAAATTCCCCGACATAACAACGCCAAGCATTGCCGTCATGAATAGACTTAGATACAGGAAAAACTTGCCCTTATTGGAATCGTGATGCAGGTATGCATTGGCGTAATTGAAAATAAAGAAACCAACACCAGATATCAAAAGAATGAAGAAAAGGCTTAGACCATCGAGCCTAAAACTGAGCAAAAGACCAATTGAACTGACCCATTGATATGATTCCGACACATAACCTGTAAGGATAATTCTATCCAAATAGGTTAGAGCCCAAACAAAAATACCAAGCGGAACAATACTAAGCCAATTACCAACCCGTTCAGAGTTTAACCTATGAAGGGGTATTGAGGCAATTGCCAGTAAAAATCCTAAAAGAATAACTGCTAACACGTTGTAAATATCATTAATTCAGCACTATATACACAAACAAATATAAGCAAAATGGCTTAACAATTTGTAACTATTGAGCTATTGGCTCACTTATGCTACACAAATAACAGAATTTATTACTGAATTGTTTAGTAGACGAGGGCTATAGCCCCAAAAGGGTTTAAAACCCTTTTGGATTTAGGTTCATTTTCTATTATTCTATATCTTGATGTCTTATGAGTTTTTCTTACCTTTATGCGCCAAAAGATTTTAAAACAAATTGCCGCTATGGAACAACCAAACGTAATTGAAATCAGAAATACCAATATATTTCAGGAGGACAGTCTTATTCTCTCCGATGTAAACCTAGATATTGCAAAGGGCGAATTTGTGTATTTGGTTGGTAGGGTTGGAAGCGGCAAAACTAGTCTTATTAAAACTATTACGGCAGAAATACCTCTGAAATTTGGCGAGGCTACTGTTTGTGACTTCAACCTAAAAACTCTTAAACGCAAGCAAATTCCACATCTTAGAAGAAAAATTGGAATCGTTTTTCAGGATTTTCAACTACTTACCGATAGAAGCGTTTACGACAATCTACTGTTTGTGCTAAAATCGACTGGATGGAAGGATAAAACCTCCATAAAAGAAAGAATTGCACAGGTTTTGGAAATGGTTGGTTTAAAGTTTAAGGATTATAAAATGCCACACCAACTCTCAGGTGGAGAGCAGCAACGTGTTGTAATTGCCCGTGCACTTTTAAATAACCCCGACTTAATACTCGCCGATGAACCAACAGGAAATCTCGATATGGAAACATCCGAAGGAATTATGCAGATTTTACAGGAAATTGCAGCCAACGGAAAATCTGTTCTTATGGCAACACACAACCATCATCTCATAAAAAAATTCCCTGGACGCACACTAAAATGCGAAAAAGGAAAATTAAGTGAAACAGAACAGGTTAGCGAAATCGATTTTGAAAGTTTAATGGAGTAGCAACTCTGCTTTAAATTTTCGACTTAAAACGTTTCAAAATAACTTTCAACTTAAAAAGAATGTTTGCATAGAATGGCAAACGGTTAATATTTATGCTTTGATATACGCAAGGTTTTGCGCCAAAACCAGCATAGAAACGTGCAATTGTAGGAATGATAGAGCCTTCGAAGTCAAGTACCAGATGATTCTCTGCATTCCATCTAATAATTTGGTCGACAACAGCGAACATTGCCCTATGCTTAATGCCTAAGTGATTTGATGAAGCAAACAAGTAAATCAACTTACCATTGCTTTTCACAATTAGTGCTGCAGCACAAAGGATTCCTTGATAGTATGCCCCAACAACCTCGGCCTTTCCCTGTTTTATAAGGATATCGGAAATCTGTGTAACCCGATTAAAACTTAAATTGGCAAACTTAACAGCAACATTTTTTCTGTAAAACTGAAGGAAAGTGGCTAACTCTATATTCTTGGTCACAGTAACACCAAAGGCAAACGCCTTTAAGTTGTTGCGTCGGGTATTCTGGTTGTATCGTGAATGAATAACGGTGTAAGTGGAAATCAAATCGAGTTGATACGTCACTCTTTCAGCCGAATGAAAACTACCACTATACCGATTTAGTGTATTCAGATGAATATTGATAAACTTATACTTGGCGGGTATACTCTCCAAAAATTCTTTCAGTATTTCGGGGGTAATATGACTCTTCGAGAATAGCCCTAACTGCTGCGTAAACAAAGGCTGGGAAAGTGTTTCAACGCCCAATCGCTTTAAAGCAGGTAATGGAAAAATGTAACTGTAATTTTCAGTAACTAACGCGCTCCAATTAGGTGATACAATATCCAAATACCATGTGTAGGCGTAAACAATTCCATTTACAGCCCCATCGATACACCTATTCCATTGTTCATCGTTAATATCCGAACGCTCAATATACCTAATCTGCATCTATTACTCCTTCCTTAAATAGTTGAGCATCTCCTTAATTGTACTTAACCAGCCCGCTGAATATCTATAACCCGAAAGATAATCGACATGCCATATGCTGATAAATGTACCATTTACACTCCTTACAACATCAATCATCCTGAGAACTTCATCTTTTGCTACATCTGGTGTTAGATTATTTCCCACGAATGTAGCGTCCATCATTTGAAACGGAAAAACCTTTAGGTTTAGCATTTGTTCAGCCCATAAATCGTAAAAAACAAATGGTGTACAAGTGCCTGCCCTAAACCCAGAAATATCGGAGTAACCCATTGTATAATCCTCGGTAATACCCAACTTAACAAGCATTCTATAAGTTCTTGGTAAACTCAAACGTAAGTAATGCTGGCGACTACAGGCCACATATTGATTTAAGGAATCAACTAGTTCAGAGACCTCCTTTCGGGTCTTTTTCTCGTTCAGGAACGAACCGTACGAAGGGTGAATTCCAATCCTAAACTTCTCGCCTAAGCGATTAATTAGAGTTTTAACTGCAGGCTTGTTAACAGGAATAGACTTATCGTACCTACCCCACTTGCCTGTATGTATAAACCATACTGCTTGAGGCGATTCTGGAAGAATTTGAATTAAATCATCATATATATCGAAAGGGTCGAGCTCCAGTCCCAACAGCACTCTATATCTTCGTAAAAAATCGGGTTTACCATTGGATAAAAGCGCCTTAAATGATGCAAACGTTACACGCAATAATCCTTTGTGCTTAAATGCGTAAGCCGAGTCTAAATCGACAGTTGTAATGTGATTAAATCTGCGAGTCTTTACTGTCAGCAAGTAGTTGTGCGATTTTAAAATATACAGAAGTCGATAAGCCCACAAATCAATTACGGGTAAATGTAAAAAGTTGTTATTATAGGCCAAACTCAGTTGATGCCTATACCTACTATGCTTATCTAAATTCGATTTTGAAACAGTGTATTCCTCGTATCGAGTCACTAAATAAAAGGATGCAGTAAATATATCGAAAGGGATTTGAGAGTTTGATGAGGTTAAAGGAAAAGCGGGTACTCCATCCCAATCTACAACTTCAAAAGAGTGATGCTTTATACTCTCCTCTGTTAATAGACCGTGCGGAACAATCTGAACAGAATTTCCTATACGTTGATGTGAATACGAAAGCACAGAACCTCCATAGCTTTGCGCCTCGGTTATTGAGGTTGTAATCCTATATCTAAGCCTAAGTATATCCTTGAATATGAAGCGGAATATATACTCAACCCGTGGTGTTATTTCGCGTGTATAAATAAGAAGTTCCAAGTACCAGATTATTTGGCACTAATTTAATGAAAAAGTTGACACAGTTAATAAATCACGCACCAATGTTAAGTTGAAGCAAAACAAACACTACACATCAACATCCACAACGGTTATTCCAGAGCCACCAAACTCAATGTGCTCATCGGCATAGGATTTTACGCCTGGGGCATTACGCAGATAATCGCGAATTACCTGACGCAAAATACCATTCCCCTTGCCGTGCAGAATCCTAACACGCGAAATGCTTAACAT
>JAEXVC010000193.1 GCA_023406715.1 Bacteroidota bacterium
ATGTAGCGTTAATCCTGCGCTGTAGGCCAGCGAGTGAAAAAAGTGCTTGAACATCTCCGTGGGAACATCGCCAATGCGTTCGCGCTTAAATTCTGCGTTCCATACAAGGTAAGGTCGCCCACTGAAGTCGAGGGTTACCATAGCGTTACTCTCATCCATTGGCAAGCAAAATCCATAGCGGTTCATCCCTTTTTTATCGCCAATGGCTTTTTTTAGAGCCTCGCCAAGTGTAATGGCGACGTCTTCCATTGTGTGGTGCTCATCCACATCCAAATCGCCTTTACAATCAATGGTTAGGTTGATACCTGAGTGTTTTGCCAGTTGTTCTAGCATATGGTCGAGAAATTTTAGGCCAGAGTTGATGCTAGATTCGCCATTGCCGTCGAGGTTAATATCGATACAAACAGATGTTTCGTTGGTTTTGCGTGAAACGCTGGCGGTTCTTTGATGTTTGACGATTAGGTAAATATCCTCCCAAGTTTTAGCATTGGCCGTTGCATCAATATTTGTATTATCACCTATGAATATCGACTTACAGCCAAGGTTTTTGGCCAGTTGTACATCGGTGGCTCTATCGCCAATAACCCAAGAGTTTGCAATGTCAAAATTACCGTTTAAGTAATGCTCCAGCATTGCGATACTAGGCTTGCGGGTAGGTTTGTTTTCGAAATCGAAAGAGCGGTCGATAAGAATCTCGTCGAAAATAATTCCTTCGCCCTCAAGTGTTTGGATGATAAGATTCTGTGGTCCCCAAAAGGTTTCCTCCGGGAATGAGTTTGTTCCAAGTCCATCCTGATTGGTAACCATAACTAATCTATAATCAAGTTCCCTGCATATTTTGCCAAGCCAAGTAAACACACCGGGCATAAACTCAAGTTTGGTGTAACTATCAACCTGAAAGTCGCTCGGTTCCTTAATTATTGTTCCATCGCGGTCGATAAATAGTATCTTTTTCATTGTGTTTAGTTTTTATTTGCTAGTTGCTTTTTCTTCTTAACGAACAACCATCAACTATCAACGAACAACTTTTTTTAAAATCTCAATTAACCGTCTATTCTCTACTTCACTTCCCACAGTAATCCTCAAACACCCATCACATCCAGGCTCTTTGGAGCGATTTCTTACCACAATACCGTTATCTAAAAGTTGATAGTAGATAAGGTCTGCATTGGTAGTTTTTACAAGTAGAAAGTTCAATTCCGACGGGTAAACCTTAATAACTGTGGGTAATTTGCTTAGTTCTTTGGTCAAGAACTCCCGTTCATCAATAAGATTTACAATTTTCTTCTTTACAGTTTGATAGTTTTTTAGAGCATTATCCAGCACTGCTAACGAGGGCTTGCCAACATTGTAAGGGAATTTAACCTTATTTAAAACATCAATAATTTCTGTTGATGCGAAAGCCAAGCCAAGTCGAGCACCTGCTAATCCCCATGCTTTAGAGAAAGTTTGTAGAATGACCAGATTTTGATATTGATTAAGGTTAGGCAGAAGCGATTTATCAGCACAAAAGTCGATATAGGCCTCATCAACCACAACAATTCCATCGAATTCCTCGATAATTCTGATTATATCACTCAAATTCTGAGTATTTCCTGTGGGATTATTCGGATTGCAGATAAAAACAATCTTTACATTGGATGTTACCGAGTCTAAAAATTCATCAACATTAATGGCAAAATCATCATTAAGCCTATATTCCTTAACCTTTACATCGTTAATTGCTGCACAAACGCTGTACATTCCGTATGTTGGAGTGAATGTTGCAATAGCATCGGTTTTTGGATTGCAGAAACAGCGGATTAATAGGTCTACCGCTTCATCGCTTCCATTGCCAAGGAAAATCTGATTTTCGCTTACCTTTTTTATTTCGGCAATACGCTTTTTGATATCCATTTGCAATGGGTCGGGGTAGCGGTTGTACTCCAAAGGAATACCGGGCAATACTTCAGGATTTTCGTTTGCATCGAGCAATGTTAATCCTTGCGCATTGCACTCGCTCCTAGCCGATGAGTAAGGTTTTAGATTCGCAATGTTTGAACGAAATCTAATAGCCTTTCGACTTTTTTGCTGCGAGTTGATTTCAGATGTTCTTACATCCACGGCTCTTGCGTGTGCTTCCAATCCCTCGGCTCTGGCCAGAGTTGTAATGGCGTTGCTTAATTCCGATAATCCATTCTTTGTTATTTCCTGATAGGTGATTGTTTTTAGGAATGAATTTACCGTAACACCGCTCCAATTCTTGGCAAAACCGCTTGTTGGTAAGGTGTGATTAGTGCCACTTGAGTAGTCGCCTGCCGATTCGGGGGTGTATTGCCCCAGAAATACCGAGCCTGCATTTGTAACTGAATCTACGTAGTTATTGGCTTTATCGAACGATAGAATTAAGTGCTCAGGAGCATAGATATTGCTGATTTCGATGGCTCTTTCGATGCTATCAACAACAATACTAGTGCTGTTCTCTAAACATTTTTCAGCAATCAATTTACGAGGAAGTGTTTTAAGTTGATTCTCAACTTCGGCAATCACTTTATCAAGTAAATCTTCCGATGTTCCGATAACCACTACCTGACTATCAACTCCGTGCTCTGCTTGCGATAGCAAATCGGCTGCAACGAATGTTGGATTGGATGTTTCGTCGGCAATAACCAGCACTTCCGATGGCCCTGCAGGCATATCAATTGGAGTTCCTTGGGCCGATACCTGTACTTTGGCCTCAGTAACAAAACGATTGCCGGGGCCGAATATCTTATCAACCTTTGGAATGCTTTCAGTACCATATGCCATTGCAGCTATTGCTTGTGCTCCGCCAACTGTGAAAACTCTTGCGCCAATTAAATTACAGACGTATAGTATTGCTGGATTAGGATTTGGAGGTGTACAAACTATCAGCTCTTTACATTGAGCCACAGTTGCAGGAATACCAAGCATTAGAACTGTTGATATTAATGGTGCTGTACCTCCAGGGATGTAAAGTCCAACACGCTCTAATGGTCTGTATTTAAGCATACATTTCACTCCGGATTGAGTTTCTAATTCAATATCGGCTGGTAGTTGCGCTCTGTGGAATTTCTCAATATTTTTGAAGGATTGTCTTATGGCCTTTTTTAAGCCATCCGAAACCATTTCCGACGATTGTTCAAGTTCTTCCTTTGTGATTTCAAATTCGGAGATTGAGCATCCATCGAACTTCTCCGAAAATAGCCTTAGTGCGTCATCTCCATTCTGCTTAACAAATCTCAAAATCTCCGAAACCTGCTCCTTGATTTCAGAGTTATCCTCAAAGGGGCGTTTGAGTAATTTGTTGTAGTCGTTATTTTTATTGTCGATGTATTTTTTCATGTTTTTGTTGTGTTGTAACACCATCCTTCTAAACCACCATTTTCTCAATGGGTATCACCAAAATTCCTTCGGCTCCGGCTTGTTTTAGTTTCCCGATAACTTCCCAGAAATCGTCCTCGTTTACCACGGAGTGTAAAGAACACCAGCCTTCCATTGCAAGTGGAAGAATAGTAGGGCTTTTCATGCCTGGAATTAGGCTGATAATTTCATCGAGTTTATTCTGTGGAGCGTTAAGCAGAATGTACTTATTCCTACGTGCCTTATTTACGGATTCAATTCTGAATACCAGTTTGTTAATCAGTTCCCGCTTGGATTCGTTCAGGCTGTTGTTGGCAATAAGAACAGCCTCGCTTTGCATTATCACATCAACCTCTTTGAGGTTATTGCTTAGCAAAGTCCCGCCGCTACTCACAATTTCGAAAATTGCATCGGCCATACCAATTCCAGGGGTAATTTCCACCGAGCCGCTAATGGTATGTATTTCGGCGTTAATGGAGTTGGTCTTAAGGAAATCGGTTAGAATTGTGGGGTAGGAGGTTGCAATTCTTTTTCCTTGTAGGTAATTTTTCCCTGTGTACTCATCTGAGCGAGGTATCGCAACAGATAGTTTGCATTTTGAGAAACCAAGTTTCTTAACAACTTCAACGGGTTGTTTTTTCTCTAAAACTTCGTTCAACCCTAGTATGCCAATATCGGCAACACCATCGGCAACGTACTGTGGAATGTCATCGTCGCGGAGTAAAAGGATTTCCAAAGGAAAGCCTTCGGCTAGTGCTTTTAGATGATTATTGCCATTGCTTACCTTTATTCCACATAGTTTTAGTAGTTCAATTGTGCCTTCGCTTAGGCGACCACTCTTTTGAATGGCCAACGTTAATTTCTGATTCATAATGATTGGATTTAAAAAGATACAAAAAAGCACAAGGGGTCTGCTTTCGAACAGCAGACCCCTTGGCGGGTTATTGGTATTTTACAACTATGCTTACTCTATACTATACCAAATGAGAATCTACCATTCTGTGATGTGAATGGTGATGATGATGAAGTGCGGTATAGTTTTTTGCGGTCATTTTTCGCTTTTTGTTCCGATGCAAAAGTAAATCTTTTTTAATAAATCACAAATTGCACAAAATAATTCACCCTTTTGTCGGGCGAAATGCTGAATAGCCACGATGATATATCCTCGAACGATGTTACTTGGTCGCCCTCTTGATTTATGGAGTAGTTTATGTAAGGGATTTTCTCCTTGGTAAACACAAAAAGTAACTTGTTCTTTTCGGGGTCATTTGTCGATTTTTCTAGTACGTAACCATCGAGCAAATTGCTTAAAGGAAAAACCTTTTTCTCTTCGGCTTTAAACTTAATAGATTTTTCGAACTCGTTTGGGAATATTAACGATGCATTATTTTCATAGATGTTGAAAATATTTAGGTAGCAATCCATTGTGGGTGTTGCACTATACCTTAACTTTTCGCCATTCTGATATCCTTGCTTAATTCCATCGATGTTGACCTTGAAGGCAGGGTCTGGAGCTGTGGAGTAAAGGATTATATCAGCATCTATGGTTACTTCAATGAAGAAGTTCTTGTAATCATCAATCCCTTTATCGGAAGTTTTAATGGTGTAATTTTTAACGGCACCTCTAATTTCCGAAAGCATATCGGACATGAAAACCTCCTCAAACTTATTGCCTATCTCACTTTTATAAAGCAAATCGTACGATTGTATATGTTCCGATACACCAGCCATTTTCAGCGCGTTAAGTTTTGCCTCGGCAAGAGCTCGATTTTTGGCTTCGTCCTCGTTAATGCTACCAACAATCACTTGTCGGCCTTTTGCTCCTGTTATATGTGTAATTTCTTGGGAGAATAAGTTCAAACTAAATAAAGATGCGATAACTAGGATTGATATTGATTTCATTGCTTTTGAATTATGAGTTTGATAGGTAAAAGTAACAAAATAAACCTTACAATAACCGTGCAAAGATTTAATTAATAATTCAGAGCGAAGTACGATATTCCACTTCGCTCTGAAATGACTTTTTTAGACATTAAAGTTTCCTATCAACATCCTTATCGCCCCTGCCCGATAGGTTAATAATTGCCAACATCTCCTTATTCTTTAGAAGTTTTGCTGCCAAAGCAACCGCATGGCTCGATTCAATTGCAGGTGTGATACCCTCTAACTTGGATAGGAGCATAAATGCTTCCACAGCCTCATTGTCAGTAACAGGGCGATAACTTGCCCTTTTTGTATCTTTCAGGTATGCGTGCTGAGGACTTATTCCAGGGTAATCCAAACCCGCAGCAATTGAATGCGATTCAATTGGATTTCCTTCGCTATCGACCAAACAGTAGGAGTATGTTCCTTGGAAAACTGTTGGTTTTCCAAACGAAAGGGTTGCTGCAGTATTATTTGGTTGAGCCATTCCGCCACCTTCGGCACCATAGATGGCAACCTCTGTATCATCTAAAAATCCTGAGAAAAGTCCAATCGCATTGGAGCCACCACCAATACAGGCAAATATTGCTTGTGGTAAGCGTCCTTCCTGAAGTAGTATTTGGTTTCGTGCTTCCTGTCCAATTACACTCTGGAAATAGCCAACCATTCTTGGATATGGATGCGGTCCAACCTGCGAACCCAGTAAATAGTAAGAAGTTGGATGCTCAATGTAGTAGCCCAACGCAGCATCAACAGCATCTTTTAGAGTTGCGGTTCCTATTTGGGTAGTTATTACCTCCGCTCCGAGCAACTTCATTCTGCGCACATTCAACGCTTGACGTTCAGTATCCTTTGCGCCCATAAAAACCTTGCAAGGAATTCCCATCAACGCAGCCGCGGTTGCTGTTGCAACACCGTGCTGACCGGCTCCTGTTTCTGCAATAATTTCCTTAGCACCCATACGTTTGGCCACCAAAACCTGACCAATTGTATTGTTGATTTTATGAGAACCAGTGTGGTTCAAATCTTCGCGTTTTAGGTAGATTGTAGAACCAACAAATTCCGATAATCGTTTAGCGTAGTAAAGTGGTGATGGACGTCCCACGAATTGTTTTAGATAATGAATAAACTCGCTGTTGAAGTTTTTATCCTTTGAGAGTTTATCGAACTCTAGCGCAACATTCTCAAGAGGTTTTGCTAAAACATCGGGGATGTATGCTCCACCATACTCGCCATAACGGCCATTGTTGTTCAACATTGATGCAATTGGCGATACTTTTATTTCGGTTGATATTACTTGTGTTTCCATGGTTTTATTTTTTAAGATTTCAGATATCACACACAAGACATTAGATTTATTGTGTGCAGATATTGATTTGAATTGTAAATAGTTAAAATGAAAAATTGAATTTTGGAAGTGCGCCACCTTGGGCACGAGAAACCATACTATGTGCGGGGGAGCCCCCGCCAGCGCCATGAATAATTAACTAATATGTATACTCTAGGTTTCAATATCAATAAATAAAAGTCATAAAAAAACAAAAACCGCAGGGGGTTCACCTGCGGCCTTTACTTTATAGTAGTAGCAACTCAGTTACATTCCCCAATTATTGGAAATTACGCTGTGCCACCACCAAATATTTTGAACTGATAAATTCATTGTCTGTTTTTTCTGATGCAATGATATAACATCTTTTTGAAACATCAAAATTTGGTAAAAAATTTGCGCAATAAAAATCAACAAATATTGTTATTTTTAACAGTGAAAAAGTTAAACCTTAAAAAGATGAATAAACTACTTCTGACTTTTGTTTTTATACAGTTAATATTTGCTGTTGAGGGATATACCCAAACTGATGAGGATTCACTGCTTAAAATCGAAATTGCATTATCGGAAGGCGATTATAATCGTGCACTGACCTTACTAAAAGATAATCAGCAAAAAAATACATTGCGATATAATCAGCTAAAAGGAATAGTTTACGAGAATATTGGACGTTACGACAGTGCATCGTTAGCCTATAAAAGGGCTATCGATTTGGATTCAACATACATTCCTGCTCATAAAGGTTATGCCCGAAGCCTTTACTCGTTCGGAAATATTAAAGTGGCTAAGAAACAGTATGAAAAAATTTTGAGGCTAGACTCCCTGTGTATAAATACCCGTTTGCAGTATGCAAATGTGTTGAAGAAAGAGGGCGATTATGCCAAGGCATTTTTCAATTACTGTTGGTTAACCAATTACGATTCAACCAACTTTTATTTCTGGGAGCAAAGAGCCGAGTGTGAAGTAATGCTAGGCGATTACCTTCATGCTATCAATTCTTATGATAATGCAATTTCACTTAATAGGCAGAATCTGGATATTGTAGTTAAGTATCTCAAGTTGCTAATTCAACTTCGGGTTCCAACAGAAGATGTTATGGTCGAAGCAGATAGTGCGCTAAGGGTTGATTCTCTTTATGTTCCGCTACTTAAGTTAAAGGGTAAGTTGTATGCCGACCAAAAAAAGTATGAAAAGTCCCTAGAAATTTTCACCAAGGTTTATGAATTGAACGATTCTTCATTTTTTACACTAAAATATTTGGGTATAAATAAGTATAGTACAGGATTATACTATCAATCAATACCTGATTTTGAGAAGGCTTTTGAACGCGATAGTTCAGATAGTTTTATGAATTTTGTTTACTCCTCGTCGTTGTTTCAGATTGGGGATAGGAAGCAGGCATTAAAAATTGCTGATTACACCGAACGTATGCTTACTCCCGATAGTTCCTTCGTTGCAGTTATTTATGATTTAAAGGGTGATATTAATCTTGAGAATAGAGACTATACTTTGGCAATTAAATGTTACGAAAAAGCGCAGAATTATTCAAAAAACGAAAATGAATTCATTTTCAAAATAGGTAAATCGTATTACTCTGCTAAAGACTATACAACTTCAACTAAATATCTTAAGGATTATCTGGCAAAGGTTGATGATGGAAGTGAAAAATCAAAGTCTAGCAGTAACATCTGGTTGGCTAAACATTTTCTAGAAAAGATAAAGGAGGAAAATTTCTTTAGGGATACTCTTTAGCCCGTATATCAATCTTTACAGTTGATAATTAAGTACCCTTATAGGTTCAATGCCTAATGGCGAAACTTTAACCTGTAAGGGTATTATTTCAACCCCACTATTGGCGGCAGTTCTTAGTTTACTAGCATATTTTGGGTCAATATCTATTGCAGGGGCAAAAATCTCAACATCCATACGCTGAATAATGTATAGCATAACGGCTCTATATCCTTCGGATTTGGCCTTAATAAGCGTTTCGAGGTGTTTCTGTCCACGTTCGGTTACTGCATCGGGAAAACGGGCGTAAATCTCATCTTTTAGGGTAACATTCTTCACCTCAATAAAACACTTCTCAAACTCATTCTCGGCGTAAACATCGAATCGGCTATCGCCATATTTTACTTCGGGTTTGACTGTTGTGTAGCCCGATAGTTCTTGCATTAAATTATTCCTCAGTATTTCAACCGCTAGTTTATTCGGATTCGATGTGTTTATGCCAACCCAATCGCCATTGATCTTTATCATTTCCCAAGTATAACGTGTTTTTCGGGCAGGATTCATGCTGTCCGAAATGTAAACCTCAGCACCTTCCTCAATGCAACTTTTCATTGAACCAGAGTTGGTACAGTGGGCTGTAATTATTGAGCCATCATCGAGTTTGATATCGGCAAGGAAGCGCTTGTAGCGCTTAACTAGATAACCATGGACTAAGGGATTTTTGAATTGCATAAGATGTGCTAAAAGAATGATTCGTCGAAATTAACAAGGTAAACCTTGTTGGTGGCTCGGGTTATTGCAGTGTAAAGCCAACGGAGATATTCCCGTGTTAACATTTCAGGCTTAAAAAAGCCTTGGTCTATGAAAATGTTTGGCCACTGACCGCCTTGAGCTTTATGACATGTTACAGCATAGGCAAACTTAACCTGCATTGCATTAAAAAATGGGTCTTCCTTAATCTTAGTCAACCTTGCCTTATGGGTTTTGATATGTGAGTAGTCTGTTGCTATTTGCTGATAAAGATTTTTCATGTGTTCCGAACCCAGCGAAGGGCCATCCATCATCAATGAGTCTAGAATAATTCTCACATCAATTAGTTGTTGGTTGTCGTCCAGCAGCCTTATTGTTACATCGGCAAACCTAAAGCCGTACATTTCGTACCTTTTCCCAATTCTGGTTACTTCAACTACATCGCCATTTGCTATAAAACTTATATCAGGGATATCATCGACCCAGAAGTAACTATTTCTCGCAACCATCAGGTAATCACCAACAGAAAGTTCTTCTTCATGAAAAAGGATTCTTGACCTAATTCCATTATTATACCTATTAGCCCTTTTGTTGGAGTAACACACTACAACATTCCCTTCACGTCCGTTTTTGTTATATTCTTCAGATAGGTACTCGAGCAATTCTCCTCCAGTAATTTTTTCAATATCATCGAAACCATCAACCTCAAATTTAGGTGTTTCAATTATCCCCGAGTCCAGTATTGTTCTTATTAATGTTGCGTTATGAAGTATGCCCGAATCGGATTGTTGACGAACCACTTCGTTCAAGAAAAACTCTTTTACATCTAGGTTAAAATTAGCCAATTCAGAGTAATTAAGTGCGGGGCTAATATCCAGTCCAATAGGGGGGAGCTGCGCTGTATCGCCTACTAGTATTAAGCGACAGTTGTTTCCTTGTCGAACAAAATCAATCAAATCCGACAATAATTTCCCCGAGCCAAAAGCGCTATCTTCAAAGGAAAAGTCCGATAGCATGGAGGCTTCATCTACAATAAAAATTGCATTGGTTAACTTGTTGTAGTTTAAAACAAATTTTCCCATGCCTTCCTTCATGCTTTTTTGTCTGTATATACACTTATGGATTGTATGGGCTTTTGCACCTGAATACTCTGTGAGGACTTTTGCTGCACGTCCTGTTGGAGCAAGGAGTTCGAATTTAACTTTTAGTTTCTCTAAAGTTTTAACATAACCAGCAATAATTGATGTTTTACCAGTACCTGCATAACCTTTTAGTAGAATACAACTATCTGATTTGGGGTTTACAACAAAATTTGCCAAACCGTCTATAGCTGCTATTTGCCCTAGGGTAGGATTAAAGTTTAAATGTGAGAGTATCTCGTTTTGAATCTTATTTTTAAGCATTGGGGCAAATAAAATTTTACTTTGAGCTTCGAATTTAATTATATGTTATTAAATTTGCAGGCAAACTTAAACCAATTATTGCAAAATGAAAACAGTTTATCAAATCGTTCTAGCGATAGTAATAGTAGTTATAGCCTATTTCGTATATGAGAGCATAATGGCTCCTATTCGCTTTGAGAAGGAAAAAAACAAACGTTACGATGTAACTATTCAACGTTTAAAAGATGTTAGAACTGCTCAGGTGGCATACCGTTCGCGTTATAGTAAATACACAGGTAGTTTTGATACTCTAATTACATTCTTAAAGGAAGGACAATTTAAGGTTGTAAAACAAGTTGGATCCGAGGATGACTCTTTAGCAGTTGCTCAGGGTAAAGTTTATCGTGATACCATTTTAGTTTTTGTACGTGATAGTTTATTTAAAAACTATGCTGTAGATTCATTACGTTTTGTTCCTTTCTCCGGCGGAGCACAGTTTGAACTTGCTGCTGGTGAGATTGAAACAGGTTCAAAGGTTAAGGTTAAAGTTTTTGAGTGCAAAGCTCCAAGTGAAGTTATTCTTAAGGGCTTGGATCGTCAGGAAATTATTAATATGAACGATTTAGCCAAAAAACTTGAAAAATATCCTGGTTTAAAAGTTGGTTCAATGACCGAGGCTACAAATAATGCAGGTAACTGGGAGTAAACAGACCCTATGGATGTGCTAGAACTTATTGACGAAACTTTCGATAAAGATAGAACCGAAACTTATGAATTATCCATTCAGGTTAGCCTGAATGGATTTTCGTTTTCGGTTAAGGATACCATTCGTAATACTTTTATAGTGTTGATTTCTAAGCCTTTTTCAGGAGCTGTAATAACACACGATAACTGGTATCCAGTAATTGAAGGAATCGTTAAGGAATTCCCCTTTTTAAGTCAAAAGTTCAAAAAAGTATTTTTTTCCTACACATTATCTCCATTCACAATAGTACCTAAGGATTTTTTCGATATTCAACGTATTAAGGATTTGTTTGAGCTTACTCATTCCTTACCAGAACATTTTGAGTTACGATATACATCAATTAGCAATGGCGAGAGCTTTGTGGTATTGTTTGCCATGCCTTATACCTTGAGTTCTGCGTGGTTAAAAATTCAACCAAATACAATTTTCTTAACTCAATCCACATCATTATTTGTTGGTTTTGGCAAGAGCAAGTATGAGAATTATGTACAAGTATATTTTGAAGAAGCACGAATGACCATTGTGTATCATAAAAATGAAAAACTCATTGCGGCTAATGCTTTTACTTACATGCACACAAATGATGCACTTTACTACATTTTAAGTTTTTGTAATTCTATTACGGATAATTTCGCATCAATTCAGTTAAGTATAGTAGGCGAGTCATTTAATAATAATGAACTTGTAAAGGGGCTAAACAAGTCGTTCAGTAATGTTTCGATTGACCCAATTTTTAATTCAGTGCATTTCAGTTACCGCCTGTTAAGACAGCGAAACAGACACTACGCTTTGTTTAATAGTTTTGCAGTATGCGAATAATTGGAGGAACTTTCCGAGGAAGAATGTTTAACCCTCCAAAAAACTTTCATGCTAGGCCTACTACCGATTTTGCCAAGGAAAGTTTATTTAACATCATCAACAATAACTACGATTTTGAAGAGTTAAAAGTACTGGACCTTTTCTCCGGGACAGGTAGTATTAGTTTTGAGTTTATATCGCGTGGCGTAATCTCGGTTGATTCTATTGAGCGCGATTTTGTGCATAATAAATTCATAAAGGAAACGGCTCAAAAGTTAAATATATCGAATCTGAATGCCATTAAAGCAGATGCATTCGGTTTTATCAATAGAAGTTATGCGAAGTATAACATCATTTTTGCTGACCCTCCTTACGATTTAAAGGGTATTGACCAAATCCCCGATATCATATTTAGCCGAGATTTATTGGAGCAAGGTGGATGCTTTATTCTTGAGCATTCCGCTAACTATAAGTTTGATAATCATCCTTTTTTCTCGGAACATCGATTTTATGGCAGCGTAAACTTTACTTTTTTTAAGAAATAATTACGCTAACCCCTTGCATAATTTGTAAAACTATTATACTTTTGCAACGCTTTAAAGGGATTTAAACGTTCTGTAAAGTAATGGTCTGGTAGTTCAGTTGGTTAGAATGCCGCCCTGTCACGGCGGAGGTCGCGAGTTCGAGTCTCGTCCAGACCGCAAAACTTCAGTAGTGAAGTTTTACGTTAAAAAGCATTTGGTTCGGTAGTTCAGTTGGTTAGAATGCCGCCCTGTCACGGCGGAGGTCGCGGGATCGAGTCCCGTCCGGAC
>JAEXVC010000206.1 GCA_023406715.1 Bacteroidota bacterium
TACTCACTTTACAATGATAGCATCGGTTACTGCGCACTGGCTGTTTGTTCCAACGCTTTACTTAACGCTGAAAGTGTTTAAACTCTCGGTACCCATAAGTTGGCTAATTATGGTAATATTCTTCCTGCTGTTCTGCGGAGTTCTAATACTTAGGTTCCGTAGCGAGAAATGGAAAAAAATAAAAGTTATTCACACATAGGTAAAACGAGGGTATTTTGCCCTCGTTTTTTTATTTATATTTGAGTGTGCTTTTAAGTAAACAAAGCAAATAGGTTACTTGGAGGTGTATTAATGAGTTGGCAACAATGCAAAAACAGACACTATGAGAACGAAACTATTTCTTATTATTATTTCGATTACAATTACTATGATGAATTGTACTCCAAAACTGGATAGTATTAATTTGTTGGATTTTAAAACTATAGAAGGAGTCAAAATTGGTATGCCGATTGATACAGCGGTAAAATTGGTTAGTGAGAAATACTATGTAGAGAGAACGATTGCTTCTAATTACGAAGAAGAAGAGATTCATTTTTTTGTATATCCCGATAAAAAAAAGAGGTTAGAACTTTTTAGTTTCAACGGTGGTTACGAAGATAAAACCCATAATAAGGTTTTTCGAATTGTAATAAAACAATCAAGATACATCACACCTAATGGTATTAGAGTAGGTTTGACTGTTAATGAGTTAAAAAGAGTTGCAAAACTAAAATCCGCTTATTTTAATTATGATGATGGGCTATTTATAATTTCGGATGAATTTGATGGAGGTTTTTTATTAGACTTTACAACTGATATGGATTACAAGGATTTCGATTATGAAAATCCTAAAATAGATTTAATACCAGAAAATATAAAAATTAAAGAGATAATTATTTTTTAATAATGCACACTGGCTAACAGATGGCTTAGCCTACTGGGGTTGATGATGCAGATACGAAAGTTTTTAAATTTAGTGTGGTTTTAACGTGGGATGACGCTACTGGCTTTTAACTCCCCAGCAGTTTAAACCGTCGACCATTAGCTCTAAAAGAACGATACAGCAAATATGAAAAAGAGCATCTTTATTTTGGTTTTATTAATTGGATTTTTTCGAGTTTCTTATTCGCAAGATAATTCTAATTATTGGAAATTAATTGATAATAAATATTTTAGTGTGCAAGTTCCAAATCAAAACATTAGAAATATTCAGAACAAACAAAGCTTATTAAAAACATTTTTAGGCAGGTTAAACCCTACACTTGCAGACGCTATAATCGACTCTATTTCTTTACAATCAGGAAACGAACATATCAGATGCGATATGGATATATCAAAATGTAAACTAACAAAACATCAGACAGATTCGATTGCTCCGATAATTCAGAAGTATATTTCAGATAATGCAATGACTGAATTTAAAAATGTAGAAAGCGAAATCCGAGTTCAGGAAAACTCTACTTTGATTTTAGTTTCCTTTGATGGAATTAAAGAACATATGACTATTCTGGTTTGGATTTGTAATAATTATGCTATTTCAGTTTCACTTGAAGATGCTTCAAAAGACTATGAAATGACAAAGTATTTAATAGAAAATTTAACAAATAAAGAATAACGTATGCTAACAAGCGGTTGCTTTCACTGGGGCTATCGATGCAAAAGCAGATTTTTATTACCTTTAACTAACTTTTTAACAGAAATAAAACCGCGGGCATCGCCCCAGCGTAAATAATTGTAAACCATTTAATAATTATGAAACGGATATTTTTAATTGTATCAGGATTACTCTTTTCATTTAGTATTTATGCTCAGAACATTGAGAAACTTGGGAAACTTTATGTTCAAAAGGAGTATGCAAAAGTTATAGAATTTGGACAGGAGGAATTAAAGAATTACCCTGACCACCCAAATTTAAATATGCTTATAGGAAGAGCCTACGCAGATACCAAACAGTTTGAAAAAGCAATCCCATTTCTTGAAAAAGGAACTGTTAAGGAGAATAATCCAGACTGGGTTCAGGCATGGAGCTATGTTTATCTTGGGAATTGTTACTACGCTACAGGTGAATACAATAAATCCAAGGAATCTATTAAGACTTGTATAAACCTAAATGCAACAGAGAACTCCACAAAATATGCTCTAAAACTTTTAGAGTCATTCCAGATGTCCAGTTTCTATCACGATTGGGAAATTGTTGAATCCGAAAATATCCGATTTCATTTTCAAGAATCTAAGAATATTGCAGATAAGGAATTGTTCATAAAAGATAGAGAAAAGGCCTACGAAGAAATAAACAAGTTTTTTAATGCGAAACCATACAAAAAGATAGACTTTTTTGTTTGGGATAACCCTAAACAAGCAAAACGGAAATTGGGACAGGTACTAGGTTTCGCCAATTCTAATTTGTGTGCTATTAATTCTAGAAACAATCAAACCCGAGGTCACGAAATTGCTCACATACTAGTTACATATGGAATTCAACCAATAAAATGGACACGACTAATTAACGAGGGCATTGCCACTTATTTTGACCAAACAAATAGGGATAGAATGCAGATAGCCCGAGAATCGTTGGCAGGTAAAGAGATAAAAATAATTGATTTGTGGGAAAACCCTAAACATTTTCCTGATGATTACAACTACACTGTAGGAGGTGCACTAATAGCATACCTTTTCGAAAATGGTAGCGAGGAGCAAATGAAGAGACTGATAAAAGACCAAACTGTAACCTCTGCTAGAAATATATACCCCAATTTTGACGAATTGATTGTTGATTTTACATCAAAACTAAAACAATAAAAACAACATTTAGTAATCCCAAGGGGCTAGTGATTCAGATGCTATAAGTGATTTGGTATGGTATTAATACAGGATTGTCTGTATGCGCAATTACGCGCCGTTTAATTCAATCCCAACAAACCTCAAAAGTACACTTAATCAACATCACCCCCTTACTGTTCATATACCAAAAAACGAAAAGCATCTCATAGTTCAATCAAAATCAAGCCTTTCAAAAGATTATGTTTCTTAACATACTGATTGAAAGTTACTCCCATTTTGAAAATTCCCAAAGTAGCATTAACCTTGCATAAATTGTTTGATTAAAACTTAAAATCATATATACCTAATAATCAATAAAATAAAATTACAACTATGAGCAAGATGAGTCCAAAAGATTACATTGCCCGCGAGGACAAGTACGGTGCCCACAACTACCATCCACTTCCTGTGGTTTTAGAAAAAGGTAAAGGCGTTAGAGTATGGGATGTTGAAGGTAAGGAGTATTTCGATTTTCTATCTGCTTACTCTGCAGTTAACCAAGGTCACTGTCATCCAAAAATTGTAAAAGCAATGACCGATCAGGCAGAGGTTTTAACATTAACCTCCAGAGCTTTCTACAACAACGTTCTTGGTGAATACGAAGAGTTTATCACGAAATACTTTGGCTACGACAAGGTTCTTCCTATGAACTCAGGAGCTGAGGCCGATGAAACTGCACTTAAATTAGCTCGTCGTTGGGGTGTTGTAAAGAAAGGAATACCTAACGATCAGGTTAAAATTATTTGCTGCGAGGGGAACTTCCACGGTCGTACTATTACAATTATTACCATGTCCAATGACCCAGATTCGTACGCAAATTACGGTCCGCTAACACCTGGGTTTATCCGTATTCCATACAACGATGCCAGTGCGCTAGAAGAAGTTTTGAAAGAACATGGCAAAACCACAGCAGCATTCATACTTGAGCCAATCCAAGGCGAGGCTGGTGTATTTGTTCCAGACGAAGGTTACTTGAAAAAAACATACGAACTTTGTAAGAAAAACAACGTACTTTTCATTGCCGACGAGGTTCAAACAGGTATTGCCCGTACCGGTAAAATGCTAGCTTGCGACCACGAAGGTGTTCGTCCTGACATTCTTATCCTAGGTAAAGCTGTTTCTGGTGGTGTTATGCCAGTATCATGTGTTCTTGCTGACGACGAGATTATGCTAACCATCAAACCAGGTGAGCATGGTTCTACATTTGGAGGAAACCCTGTAGCATGTAAAGTTGCTATTGCTGCACTTAACGTTATTAAAGACGAGAAATTAGCTGAGAACGCTGAGAAAATGGGTAAAATTTTCCGCGACGAGATGAAAGCTGTTAAAAGCGAAATGATTGAGCTTGTTCGTGGTAAAGGTCTTTTGAATGCTGTTGTTATTCGCAACAAACCTGGCAAAACTGCTTGGGATGTTTGTATGGCAATGGCCGAGAAAGGTGTTCTTGCTAAACCTACTCACGGTAACATTATCCGCTTTGCTCCTCCACTTGTTATCACCGAGGCTGAGCTACGCGAAGCAATTAGTAGAATTAAAGAAGCATTCAAACTTTTCGAATAGTTTGTTAACAAACATTAAAAGCTGCCTTAGGGCAGCTTTTTTTATTAAACCATTTGAGCAAATAGCTATCTATAAACACAACTAACTTTTAATCAAGATATATGAAAAAAACTTACCTATTTGCCTGTTGCGTAGCATCGGCAATTGCTTTTACAAATTGTGCAAAGCAGGATAAGGGCAAACCTGCTTTAGACACATCGAATATGGATTTAACCGTAAAACCTGGTGAAGATTTTAATGCATTCGCCAATGGTACTTGGATTAAAAATGCTAAAATGCCCGACGATAAATCGCGTTATGGCGCTTTCGATATTCTTAAAGAGGAGAACGATTTACTTGTAAAACAAATCTTTGAGAAAGCATACCAAAAAACCGACGCCCCAAAAGGTAGCAGTTGGCAAAAGGTTGGCGATTTCTTTGCATCGGGAATGGACACTATCAACATCGAAAAGCAAGGATATGAGCCAATTAAAGGCGAATTGCAAAGAATTGCAGATATCCAATCAACTGAAGACCTTCAAAAAGAAATTATTGCATTACACCAACAATACGTAACTCCACTTTTTATTCCTTATGCAGGACAAGATCAAAAAAACACCGAGGTTATTGTTGTAAACCTATATGGAGGTGGACTAGGATTACCTGATAGGGATTACTATTTAAATGAGGACCCACGCTCTGCAGAAATCAGAAAAGATTACGTTGAGCATCTAAAAGCAATGTTTACTCTTTTAGAGTACACTCCAGAGCAAGCAACTCAAGTTGCTGATCAAATTATGAAATTTGAAACACGTCTTGCTAAAGTAACCTTTACACGTCTTGAACAACGTAATCCATACTTAACCTACAATAAGGTTACAATGGAGGAGATGCAAAAACTTGCACCAAACTTCGACTGGAAAAACTACTTTGCAGGAATCGGAATTGATGTTCCTGCTGATTTTGTAATTGACAACCCAAAGTTCTATACTGAAATCAGCAAAATGCAAAAAGAGGTATCGCTCGATGAGTGGAAGAATTACCTTACCTGGAATGTTGTAAATCAATACTCATCGTACCTATCGAGCGCATTCGAAAATCAAAACTTCGAGTTCTATAGCCGAAAACTTTCTGGCAAAGAGGTTAATATTCCTCGTTGGCAAAGAGTATCGAACACAGCAAATTTTGCAATTGGCGAAATAGTAGGACAAATATTTGTGGAAGAAAACTTCCCCCCTGCTGCTAAGGAAAAAATGGTTGCTTTAATTGGAAACCTAAAACTTGCATTCAAGGATAGAATTACAAACCTAACCTGGATGGGCGATTCTACAAAAGCAAAAGCATTAGAAAAATTAGAAACTATGGTTGTTAAGGTTGGATATCCTGATAAATGGAAGGATTATTCGAATCTTGATATTACCCGCGATAGCTATGCTGAGAATATTAAGCGCGCATCGGAGTTCAGTTTCAGAGAGAATATGAGCAAAATTGGTAAGCCAGTTGATAGAACCGAGTGGGGAATGACACCACAAACTGTTAACGCTTACTACAACCCATTGATGAACGAGATTGTATTCCCTGCAGGAATTCTTCAGCCTCCTTTCTTCAATATGAATGCTGATGATGCCGTTAACTACGGTGCAATTGGTGTGATTATTGGCCACGAAATGACTCACGGTTTCGACGACCAAGGTCGTAACTTCGATAAGAATGGTATCCTTACCGATTGGTGGTCCAAGGAAGATTCTGAAAAATTCAACCAATTAACACAACCTTTGGTTGTGCAGTACAATAACTTTGTTGCAATTGACTCGTTACACCTTGATGGAAACCTAACACTTGGTGAGAATATTGCCGATTATGGTGGATTAACAATATCATACCTTGCATTCCAGAAATCGTTGAATGGTAAAGAGGCTCCAAAAAATATCGATGGTTATACAGCAAACCAACGCTTCTTCCTATCATATGCTAACGTATGGCGCCAAATTATTCGCGATAAAGAGTTAATGCGCAGAGTAAAAGAGGATGTTCACTCTCCAGGAAAATTCCGTGTTAACGGAGCGTTATTCAACATTCCTGAATTCTACGAGGCATTTGAAATAAATCCAAATGAAGCACTTTACATTGCTCCAGAAAAACGAGCAAAAATTTGGTAGTAAATACAAGAACCCGACTTTTAGTCGGGTTCTTTGTTATTAAAAACTGATGAATCATTATCTCTAATGATGCTTCGACAAGCTCAGCATGACAAAGAACACTGTTGCTTGTCATTCCGAGCAAGAGCGAGGAATCTACCGGGACAAAGACAGAACCTGAAACAAGTTCAGGTTGACTCCAAAAAACATCTACTTTAAATAACCACTCCCCCGCTCCTTTACAATCCGTATAAAATTACCAATCGACCTATCGTATCCACGCTCAATATCGTTTGGAAAATAACAGGCTGGTAACTCCCCGTTACGGCGATGATAGGCCAAACAATCGCAACAAACACCATGCTTTCCGCACGAATATGTGCAATTGCAATACTTTGAATTAGATTCCTTTTTACATTCCATCGTTCAATCAATTTTTTCAAAAATAGATTATTGGTTATAAGCATACAAATCATTAAAAAAAATGGATTGATGGAGTATTAGAGTGATGGATTACTTGTCTCTAATCTTTTGATGTCAAACTATGCAATAGCGCTCCATCCCTACATTACTCCACTACTCTAATAATCCGTTCAAATTAAACCAAAAATTCACTTTGAAATCAAACATTTACTTTGCATTTTTGCGACTTAACCTCAAAAGTTAAAACCAAAACCAATTTAGTATGAGAAAACTATTTCTATTGTTATCACTACCCATTTTGCTAACTATGACTAACTGCAAGCCAAGTGAAAATGGAGACAAAAAAGCGGATGTTTCTCCCATTACAAAGGAATCCATAACCAAGGTAACCAATGGGTTAGTTGGAAAGTATGGCGATTCTCAAAAGTTCCGCATTGAACGTGGCGTAAGCCAAGTTGCTCTGCTTTGGAGAAATTCCGATGGCACACAGGCTGAGTTCGAAGAGTTCTGTAACGCTCAGTTCGTTGCCGAAGACGCCGCACTCGACCAACTTTTCAGCAAACTATCGTATGGCTACGAGATGCTTAACGGATATTTTATCCTACTAAGCAAAGAGCTTATGCGCCCTCTTCACCTCGATTGGGGTCCTGTTACTCCTATCGATGAGCTTTTTGGTTCTTACAATGCCGCAGCACACCTTTCAGAAGATTTATACACCAACAAAATTGCATTTATCACCGCACTTAACTTCCCAAATTACACATTGAAGGAGAAGAGCGAACTAGGTGAAAAATGGAGCCGTAAAGATTGGGCTTACGCTCGTATGGGCGATATGTTCACCAGCCGTGTTCCTGCAAACCTAATCCAAAACTACTCAACAGTAAATACTAATGCCGATACATATATCAGCGAATATAATATCTACCTTGGATATTTGGTAAACGATAATAACGAAACACTTTTCGCCGATAAAGATTTAAAACTTATCACCCACTGGGGTTTACGCGATGAGCTAAAATCGCAGTACGCCGATAAGGAAAGCGGATTAGTACGTCAGGAGATGATTTACCAAGTAATGAAGCGCATTATCGACCAAAGCATTCCTAAGGATGTTATCAACAGCAACAAGTACAGCTGGAATCCTTACAAAAACACACTAGCACAGGATGGTAAGGAGATAACCTTTGAATCGGAGCCAAACACACGCTATCAGCACGTTTTAAACCAATTCAAGGCATTAACTGCTATTGACGCTTACACTCCAAGTATGCCAACATACATCCAACGTAAGTTTGAGGGTGAATTTGAACTTCCTGTAGATGAAGTTGAGCAACTTTTTACTGAGCTTGTATCATCAAAAGAGGTTAGAGATTTGGGCAAACTAATTAGCCAACGATTAGGTCGCGATTTGCGCCCATTCGATATTTGGTACGATGGATTTAAAGCACGTAGCGGAATTCCTGCCGAAAAACTTGAAGCAATCACCAACAAACGCTTTGCAAGCGCCGAGGCTTTTGAAAAGGAACTTCCAAACATCCTAACCTCGTTGGGCTGGAGTAAGGAAAAAGCCAAATTTATTGGCGAAAGAGTTAAAGTTGAAGCAGCCCGTGGCTCTGGACACGCTTGGGGTGGCGAAATGCGTAAGGATAATGCATTGCTTCGCACAAGAGTTCCTGCAAACGGAATGAACTACAAAGGATTCAACATTGCAATGCACGAGTTTGGCCATAACGTAGAGCAAACAATCACCTTACATGATGTGGATAACTACATTATGCACGGTGTTCCTAACACAGCATTCACAGAGGCATTGGCATTCGTTTTCCAGAAACGCGACTTGAGCGTTCTTGGATTCAAGGAAACCAACCCCGATAAGGAAGCTTTAGAGACATTGGATAACCTTTGGTCGTGCTACGAAATTATGGGTGTTTCGCTAGTTGATATCAACCTTTGGAAATGGTTATACAACAACCCAAATGCCACTGCGGAGCAGGTAAAAGAGGCAACTCTTACCATTGCAAAAGATGTTTGGAATAAGTACTATGCCGATGTATTTGGCTCAAAGGATGAACCAATTCTTGCCATTTACTCACATATGATTGACAACCCTCTTTACCTATCAGCATATCCAATTGGTCACCTAATTGATTTCCAGCTAGAGAAACAATTCGTTGGAAAATCGTTTGCTAACGAGGTTGATAGGATTTTTGCACAGGGCCGTCTTGTTCCACAACTATGGTTTAAGAATGGCGTTGGCGCACCTCTATCGGTTAAGCCAATTCTTGAAGCATCGGGAAAATCAATCCAAACTCGTTCGAAATAGTTTATTAAACTCTTAACATAAAGTAACGGTTGCCAATATTGGCAACCGTTTTTTTTTCAGAAATTCGGCATATATTTACGAAAACACATATCAAAAAAAACTATGCAAAAGAAACTTTACACCGATAGACAAACCCTTACCGAACTGGAAATTTTCAGAGACGATAAATCGGGCCTGAACATCTTCGATTTAATTGATAAAACAGCCACACCGGGTGGAAGAGATTTTCTAAAAAATCAATTTCAGAATCCATATACCAATGCTGATGATATAAAAAACATGCAGGATGCCCTTAAAGCAATAATTGCGGAACCTGCAAAGTTTACAGTCCCCTTCTCAAAGGAGTTGATGGATAGTATTGACGTTTATTACTTCTCTAAAAGTGAGGTATTAATTAGCACCAACCCAATTGCTCGTTTTTTTGAAGGGTTAATTTACAGAGTAAAGTACAAGGATTTTAAAGGAACCGCACTAAAAGGTTCGAAAAACACATTGCACTTTGTGCAACTTATAAAAAAGTATTTCGATAGATTTGAATCAAGCAAACTTCCAAAATTACTCAAGGATTCATATACAACAGTAAACGAAATACTTAACGAGAAAGACATTAAAACTGCCTGCGACATTAAGGATATCAAATCATTGGATTTTGTCGATTTAATTACAATTGACCAATGGTTCCGCTCCATGCATAAACTAAAAATACTAACCCTACTGGAAATTGCATATACTTTCGATGCCTATACATCGATGGCCACGGCTATTAAGCAATACAACTTGAATTTTCCGGAGATTGTTGACTCCGAAGATTCAGTTCTAGAAATTGATGATTTATTCCACCTATTCATAAAAAATCCTATTGCCAATAGCATTAAGTACGATGCTGGGAAACAATTCCTATTCCTCACCGGACCTAATATGGCAGGAAAAACAACGTTCCTTAAATCGTGTGGAATTGCAATCTACATGGCGCAGATAGGGATGGCTGTTCCAGCAAAATCAATGAAAATATCTCCATTCAATGCACTATTCAGCAGTCTAAACACAACAGATAATCTCAGCATAGGATACAGTTATTTCTATAGCGAGGTTATGCGAGTTCGAAAAGCGGCAGAAACTCTGCAAAAAGAGAAAAAGGTTTTTATGATTTTTGATGAACTATTTAAGGGAACCAATATTAAGGATGCTTTTGATGGCTCAATGCTTGTAATTAATGGGCTGTTGAAGTGGAAATCGAGTATGTTTATTCTAGCATCGCATATCACTGAAATATCAAAGGAGATAGATGGAATTTCCAACGTGTTTTTCCGATATTTTGACTCCTCAGTGGAAAACGGGAAACCAGCCTTTAGCTATAAAATTCGTGAGGGAAAATCGAATGAACGCTTAGGATTGATAATTTTGCAAAACGAAAATATCGAAACACTATTAACACCGCCACAATAAATGGAAGTTAGCTTTATACTGGTTGAACCTGCCGTTCCAGAAAATGTAGGAGCCGCTGCGCGTGCAATAAAAACAATGGGCTTTGGCGATTTACGCCTAGTTAACCCCTGCGACCATTTGGATATGAAAGCCCGAATGCTTGCCCACGCATCGAACGATATTCTTGAGAATGCCAAGGTTTACCAATCGTTAGAAGATGCAATTAAGGATGTAGATTTTGTTTTTGCCACATCGGCAAAGCAACGCTGGGTTAAGCTAGATATTATTCCATGCAGCGAAATAACCGATTTTATTGAGAAAAAAGGCGATACCATAAACAGCATAGCTGTTGTATTTGGTAGAGAGGAATCGGGCTTAACCAACGAGGAGATAGCCCTATGCCATAGAGTTTCCAACATACCTTTAAAAACCCAGTATCCATCGCTAAACCTAGCACAATCAGTAATGATTTATGCTTACACACTTTCATTCTTAAATATTGAAAGCCCAGAAAAGCAAATAAAAAATCAGAATCCCGATAGCCTAAAAGCATTAATTACTAAAGTTCAATCAATATTAAGTCAAATTGAGCTCGGTCCCGACAAGTTAATCAATGGTCGACTAATTGAACGAATAACTGAAATGGATGCAGAGGATATCAAACTTCTCCATTCCTTAACTACTGCCCTAACAGAAAAAATCAAGACCAATTGAGATGATATAAATCATCGTTATAACTACTAAAAAAACATCATAGTCTCGCCGTCTGTTTTGAATTTTACCATAAATTGACAGCATAACCTAAAACCGTACAACTATGATAAAAAAAACTCTACTGAGCGGAATAGTATTGCTCTTGTTAAATTTTAACCTTGCTTTAGCACAGGAAGAAAATCAAAACAGTAAGGTAAGTGTCGACTATAGTGTCGATTTTGTAAGCAGGTATGTATGGCGAGGGCTACTCTTCAACGGGAATCCAAATATCCAGCCAACAATTTCGCTAACAGCAGGAGGGCTAACTCTTGGAAGTTGGGCATCGTTTGGAACATCGCAGGAGTATTCAGAAATTGATTTATTTGCCACCTACACCATTGGAAATTTATCCTTTACTTTATACGATTACTATAACGAGTACGAATCGAGCCTAGACTCTGTTGATTACTTCAACTGGGACAAGAAAACCACAGGGCATCTGGTTGAAGGTTCAGTTAATTGGGCTGGAACAGAAAGTTTCCCATTAAGCATTACTCTTGCATCGTTCTTTTACGGCTACGACACCGACGAAAATGGTGACCAGAATTATTCTGCTTACCTAGAATTGGGTTATCCAGTAAAAATTGGGAACTATAATTTCGATCTGTTTGCTGGAGGAGCGCTAAACAAAGGATTCTACTATCACGAAGCCAATATTATAAACGTAGGTTTTAAAACAACCAAGGAAATTGAAATTACTGAAAAATTTAAACTTCCAGTAAGCGCCACATTTGTTGTAAATCCTGCTAAAGAAGATGTATTTTTTGTAGTTGGTATAACACTATAAAATAGAGTATATGAAGGGAAAATTCTTTTCAATTCAACTCCGGCTAACATTGTTGGTAGGAGTTGGTGTATTCCTCACGGTGGCGGCTCTAGTGCTTTTTAGTTCAAGCAATGCCATGCGAAACGCAATAAATGATGCCAAACAGGAAGCTGTAGCAATTTCGAAAAATTATGCTGGCGAAGTAAAATCTAGAATGGATAAAGCAATGTTCTCAGCTAGCGCCATGGCCGATGCACTAAGTTATGTTGCTGGAAAAAGAGACCAAGCAATTAGTCGTGAACAGGCTCAAATGATGGGTGCAAGGATTCTTTTAAGCAATCCGGATAACCTTGGTTTTACAATATGCTTTGAACCTAACGCTTTTGATAATAAAGATTCAAGATACGCAAACACCGCCGCCCACGACAATACAGGAAGGTTTGTATCATACCTTACAAAAAGTGAAGGTGGAGGCTACGTGGTTGAAGCATTGATTGATTATGACAAACCCGAAGCAGCCCCTTGGTACTGGAAACCTAAAGAGCTATTGACCGATTTTGTAACTGAACCCATACACTATCCAATTCAGGGCAAAATGGTATTTATGGTATCATTTATGTCTCCAATCGTAGGCAATTCACAATTCATGGGGGTTACCGGCATCGACTATTCAATCGATTTCTTGCAGGATTTAGTATCGAACTCAAAGTTTTACGATGGAAAAGCAAGAATTGCCATTGTAAGTTACGAGGGTGTTTACGCGGCAAACTCAACTAATGCTGACTTTATTGGAAAAAGCATTAAAGAGGACAACGCCTCAACCTTTAACAATCAAATAAAAGAACTTAAAGACGGAAAAGAGGTTGTAAGCGAAACCGATAATTTACTAAGCGTATTCGTACCCATTTATGTTGGAAAAAGCAAATTGCCTTGGCAGGTAAGAATGTCAATCCCTATGGAAATTATTACCCAAAAAGCGGTAAGCCAAATGTGGTACCAGATAATTCTTGGGATAGTTCTATTTGCACTTAGTATTGGAATTCTAATTTATGTTCTTCGTCAAACTATTAAGCCAATATACTCATTGGTTGATGTTACAACACAAATAGCCAATGGAGAATTAAACATTCAACGTAAAGATGATATAAGAAATGATGAAATTGGGTTGGTCTACACTTCGGTTCATAATATGGCCGAGAAGCTAAAACTAATAATAACATCAATCCGTGAAGCCGCAGAAAGTTTTTCCGCTGCAGCAAGCCAAATGAGCCAAGGCAGTCAACAACTCTCGGAACGTACCAACGAGCAAGCATCATCAGTTGAAGAGGTTAGTAGTTCTATGGAGGAAATGGTTTCCAGCATACAGCAAAATACTGATAATGCTCGCGAAACTGAGAAAATCTCAAACTTAGCATCGGTTGGTGGCAAAAAGGGGAAAGAGTCCGTTGATGTTGCTATTAACTCCATGATGCAAATTGCCCAGAAAATTGGAGTTATTACCGACATTGCATTCCAAACCAATATTCTGGCCCTAAATGCTGCTGTTGAAGCAGCTAGAGCCGGCGAACATGGTAAAGGCTTTGCTGTAGTTGCTGCAG
>JAEXVC010000254.1 GCA_023406715.1 Bacteroidota bacterium
TACTCACACACAGGTAAACTTCGCGGGGTTCACGGCAAGGTCGATTTCAACGTATTCAACGGAACATCGCTGGAATGGAAACAATACTTGAGTCGTTACTAAAAATGCACTAATTATTTCTTGATGCTGAATAACCAGGGCATCAGGTCTGGCTCACCGAAAGCATTCTCCCAGCTGTTATGGTTGACAAAAGGGTAAAGTGTAAGTTTAGCTTCGCCACCATTTGAGAGAATAGCCTTGTGCATTTGCTTGGAATATTCAACAGAGACCACTTCGTCCATTTCGCCATGAAAAATCCAAAGTTTTACCTTTTTGGCGTATTTCTTTGCCACATCTGGACTACTTCCACCACAAATAGGAAATGCTGCCGCAAAAACCTTTGGCAATCTGTATAGCAACTCGAATGTACCCATACCTCCCATCGATAGGCCACCAACGTAGATTCTGTTTTTGTCCACATACTTTTCCTTTGATATCGACTTAACAAACTTCACAAGCAAATCCATGGGTGGAGTAGGATTCCCCTCTGGGAAAAACTGAAAGGAGCGAAAACCCTTATCATCCTGATTAATCTTAACGTTTGCCCAGTAGCTATTTATTTCACACTGAGGAAAAATTACAATTGCAGGAAACTTATCCCTAACGGAATCGCTAGCAAACATCGATGCACCATGAGTTAACTGCTTTAGATTATCGGAGCCACGTTCGCCTGCACCGTGCAGGAATACAATTAGTGGATATTTCTGCTTTGGATTGAAATTTTTGGGATACATTATTCTATAGGGTAAAGCAGCATCCTTACTGCTAAACACTTTTCCCTCGAATAGTTTTGTATAGTCCTGCGCAATTGAATAGGTTAATGATGATAACAATATCAACATGGATAAAAAGTACTTCATGGTTTTAAGTTTTTGTAAATATGCTACAAATTACCATTATCGGCAAACGAGTAGCACTCGTTATCGGTAATAATTAGGTGGTCAAGCAGAGCAATATCGAACAGATTTGCGGCATCCTTCAACTTTTTGGTTATGCTCAAATCCTTATCGCTTGGCTTGGGATTACCCGATGGATGATTGTGTGCAATAATTATTGATGACGCAAGTTTCTCCACCGCCGCCTTTACAATTATTCGAACATCTACAACCGTTCCAGCAACACCTCCCTGACTCACCCTTACCTTATCAATCACCTTATTTGCCTTATTAAGCAATAGTGCCCAGAACTCCTCGTGGGGCAAATCGGCAAGCATTGGCTGGAAAATTTCCACAACATCGTGGCTCGATGTAATCCTTTCGCGGCTCAGCACCTCAACGCCTTTCCTTCGCCTACCTAGTTCCAGTGCGGCTAAAACTGTAATGCCTTTGGCCTCGCCAATTCCTTTAATCTTTGTAATTTGATGCAGCGTAAACTTCCCAAGTTCATTCAGATTGTTGTGAGCAAGTGTGAGTAGCCGCTGCGAAACTGCAACCGCAGTTTCATCGGAATTTCCAGAGCGTAGAAGTATGGCAATGAGCTCCGCATCGCTTAAACTGCCAATACCTTTCTGTAGCATCTTTTCGCGAGGTCTATCCTCAACTGCCCAATCCTTAATTGTAAGGCGCTTGTATTCCTGTTCCATTTTGATTTTTAATGGATTAATCTAATTTAAACAAATTTCATCAATTTTAAAAACATGTAATTAGCAAATCGGGTTTTACGCATATAGCATTGAGTTTAGTTCTTATGAATCATTGGCGAATTAATTAACTATCCAACAATTCTAATGGAAATTATTGCTACTTTCGCCAGAATTCAAATATCCTTCTATGATTAAGAACTTTAACTGGAAATTTCCTTTATTACTACTCATCGTGGTTGGAGGATACTATATTTATAGCACAAATTTTAGCAATCCACGCACTCCCCTAACCATTGTTGCCGATTCTGTGGTTTTTAAAAGGGGCTGTAACAACGCTGAGTCTGCTTGTTTAAAGCTAAACTTTTCATTCCCAGCATTCCCCGAAAAGATTTCCAGTAAATTATCCGAAAATATTTATTCTGATTATCTTTTGATGATTGAGGATAGCACAGAGGTTAGCCAGATTGAAGCATTTAAAAATAAACTGGTAGACATTTCCTACAGGTACGATAGTTCCTTTGTGGATTTTTCAAGTTCTTTCCCCAACGCATCCAATATTGAATGGTTTGTAAAAATAAATTTTGAGGTGGTGAGAAATGATGGAAAAATACTTACCCTCAGGTACTTTTATGCCGATTATATGGGTGGAGCACATGGAATGCAAAGCTACCACTACAAAAACCTTGACATAAGAAAATCGAAAAAAATTGAATTGGCTGATATTTTTGAAAATATTGATGATTTTTACAAAGTAGCCGAAACGGCCTTCAACGAAAAATACCAATCGGACAGAGATTCTGGAGCATTTTGGTTTGCCAATAACAAATATGAACTTCCGCAGGAGTATGGATTTGGCAGCAAAGCATTTATTCTCCATTACAATGCCTATGAGATTGCCAGCTATGCTCAGGGCGATATAACTATTGAAATTCCCTACTCAAAACTCAAGGGATTACTAAAATCGAATTGGAATTACCTAAACGAATAAAATAAGAAAAGCCCCAATAATTGGGGCTTTTTCATATAATGATACAGAATAATTACGCTAGAACGTTAACGTGCTTCTGAATAGAACTCTTTAGGTTAGCAGCTTTGTTCTTGTGTATGATACTCTTTTTTGCAAGTTTATCAAGCAAAGCAGTTACCTTAGGTAACATTTCAGTTGCAACAGCCTTATCGGTAGTTGTTCTAATGGCCTTTAGAGCATTACGAGTGGTTTTAGCAAAATATCTGTTATGAATTCTGCGTGCCTCAGTCTGTCTAATTCTCTTTACCGATGATTTATGATTTGCCATCTCTTTAATATTTTGTTCTTGTTTAGTAGCCCGTAGGGGAATCGAACCCCTGTTACCAGGATGAAAACCTGACGTCCTAACCCCTAGACGAACGGGCCTTAAAAATCTTTGTTAAGTGGTGTTACCTTATCAAAGCGGGTGCAAAGGTATATGAATTTTTATTTCCTGCAAAAGTTTTTCAAAAAAAATGAAAAAATATTTTTGGATGATTTTTTCAAAATCATTTCTTCCCTACTATTTTTTCAGCCAATTCCTGCAGATTTAAACCCGAAAAATTTCCTGAAGTCATTATAAGTAGATTCTTATTTTCCCAGTTAAAACCATCTAACTTCGATAAAAGTTCCGAGGAATCAGTGTAAACCTGAAGGTCTTGCTGACCAAACCCTGCCTTAACCTCATCAATGCTGATTTGAGGAAGTCGCTTGTGCTCTATGGTGTGAGGATTGAAGTACACCATCGGAAAATCGGCTCCAAGCAGAGTATCCTTATACTGCGACAGAAAATCCTTATTCAAACTGCTGAATGTGTGCAACTCAAAGCAGGCAATCAACTCGCGGTTTGGGTATGCCTCGCGAACCGCCTTTAGCGTAGCACCAACTTTCGATGGGGAGTGAGCAAAATCCAGAAAAACCCTTGTTGAATCATTCTCTGCTAAGCACTGTAGGCGCTTTGCCGCTCCTTTAAAAGTTCCAATGGCGCTGTAGAATTGCGAATCGGTTACACCAAGCAAACTGCATACAACCTTGGTTGCACCTATATTCTGCACATTATGCTTCCCAAAAACTTTCAGCGGAAAAGTGTTTCCGTTGGAAACAAGTGAGTAGTTTCCAGCATTATCCACAGAATACTCCTGAGTTGAGTATGGTATATAGTTAATGTCCTTCCTTTTCGATGATTTTACCACATCAACAACCTCAGCATCGTCGTTACAATAAATTAGAGTGCCATTGGGTTCAATACAATCAACGAATATTGAGAATTGGTTTTTGTAATTCTCAAAGGTTGGGAATACATTGATATGGTCCCAGGCAATGCCAGATATAATGGCGATGTTGGGTTTGTACACGTGAAACTTTGGGCGAGGGTCTATTGGCGAGGTTAAATACTCATCGCCTTCAAAAACGGCAAAATTAGTATCGTGGCTAAAACCAACCATATTATCGAAACCTTCCAACTGTGCACCTACCATATAGTCGAAACCAACGCCAGATTGTTTTAAAACGTGCATAATCATTGATGTAATGGTGGTTTTGCCGTGACTTCCACCAACAACTACCCTTGTTTTGTCTTTGGTTTGCTCGTAAAGGTACTCTGGGTATGAGTATATTTTGATTCCCAGTTCTTTTGCTTTCTGAAGTTCAGGATTATCGGAACGAGCGTGCATACCAAGCACAATTGCATCAAGTTCTGGAGTAATCGCATCGGCATTCCAGCCAGTATATGCGGGCAATAATCCATTATTTTTTAATCGGGTTAGAGATGGTTCAAATATCTCATCGTCGGAACCAGTTATTTGGTAACCTTTATTTTTAAGCGCAATGGCCAAATTATGCATTGCACTACCGCCTATCGCTATAAAGTGTATTTTCATATATAGACATTAGATATTAGACTCTAGACTTTAGATTTACTACAAAACTTTGTCAAAAGTAAAATATTTGGTTGGAAATTATAGTGTTTAATATAGTTTTAATAATCATATTAATTCATTCGACTACTCTGATTCATTCCTAAAAAATTCAAACAAACCACTAAATTTGCTGTTCATAATAAATATATAGTTTTTAATCTGTTGTCTTGAGTCTAATATCTAATGTCTGTTCTATGAAACTATCTCACTTCAATATATCAAACTTCAAGATAGATGGCGGAGCAATGTTTGGCGTTGTTCCCAAGGTGATGTGGAATAAGGTTTACCCAGCCGACGAGAACAACCTTATTCCTTTAGCGCTAAAATCGCTAATTGTTGAAAGTGATGGCAGGGTAATTCTGATTGATGTCGGAATTGGTGATAAACAGGACGAAAAGTTTATGAGCCATGTTTACGCATTTGGCGGCGAAGGATTGATTCAAGGACTTGCTAAACGCGGATATAAACCCGAGGATATTACCGATGTTTTGCTAACCCACCTGCATTACGACCACTGTGGCGGAGGAGTTTATCGCGACAGTGATGGCGAACTTCAACTAACATTCCCCAATGCAAAGTATCACATATCGAGGATACAATGGGAGAATGCCATGAACCCAAACTCTAGGGAGGCCGACACGTATTTACCCGAGAATTTGCTTCCTATAAGAGATAGAGGTGCCCTTAACCTAATTAACACTGAAACTGAATTAATTCCAAACCTACATATCCGACTGTTTCACGGGCATACTCCCGGACAAATTATACCACTAATTAAGCACAAAGGTAAAACGCTTGTGTTCACTGCCGATTTGTTCGCGTTCCGTTCACATTTGCCATTACCCTGGATTATGAGCTACGACCTTGAACCCTTGAAAACTTTAAAAGAGAAGGAAACTTTCCTGAAGGAGGCTCTAGAGGGTGATTATATTTTCGTTTACCAGCACGATTACTTTGCCGATTGCAGCAGAGTTTACCAAGCACCTAAGGGCGTTAAAGCAACCGATGGTTTTACGTTTGAACAACTAATGCAGGAGTTGGGCGAATAGTTTTAGTGTAAACTCTATTAGCGGGGCAAAGCAAACAACAAACAGGATAACAGATATACTAACGTCTATGGTTACCATTCTACTTACTGGTAACCAATTTTTTTTCAATGCAATCAGAATAACGGCTCTAAGCAAAAACTGAATAACAAAAAAACTGAAAATCCTTATAGAGTGAGGATTCATTTCTAGCGCAGTGGAAATATTTCCCTGAACAATTTCCGCGAAACTTGCCGATAACCCTTTACTTGGTGGAATAATTCCTGTTTCTTGAGTCAGCAATGCGGGAATGTGATGATTGCTGTACTTATAAAATACAGAGTAAAGCAAAATGGCCATTATAATGGCCATAAAACTGATATTCAGAACAAAGTAAGCAACCCTTGAGTTGCTTACCTTACTATTACTATCCTGAAATGGTGTTATCAATTGTGTTTTGCTTCAATTCTAATTTTTACAGAATCGGTGTCGATTGTAATTTTTGATGATTTCTTAAAAGCCTTTGCTGCAGCCTGACCTGCTTGGCGGGCTTTTTCCTCATCTGTTCCAGATAAACTGTCGAGGTCTTTTTCTAAATCTCTAAGTGCATTTTCAAGGCTATCGGAAACAATCTCGATATGCACATCCTTATCGCCAATCTCTTTCTCCAGTGCCTTGCCGAATTCTTCGCCAAAAATCTCAATTTTATCGGAATTCTTAAACGCTTTATCAGCAAACATAAGTGTTCCACTCAATATCGTCACCCATAATGCTGCTAGTATTATTGAAATTAACGATACAATTAAAGCGCCTATACCCAAACTTTTAGAACCATAACCATTGGCTGCTTGAACAATGGAAATAATGCTAAAAACTAAAGCTAGAGCACCTGGAAGAAATGCAACAACTCCTATACAAGGAATAAAGGCCAGAATTAGCGAAATAACTGCCAGTACTATACCAATTATGCCCATTGCTTGGCCTGCGGTGGTTTTTGTCTCTACGTTCATATCTCAAGGTTTTCTTAAAAGACGAAATGAAATACAAAAATGCTGCAAAAAATTAAATTATTACGATAATCTGCTGTTATTTTCATGAAATCTTGTGGAATAATATAATTGACGGCCCCTTGTTTTTTCGCAATAACTATTTTAATTTGTGAATAAATCTAACGAACCAGTGAGAAGAAGTTCGTATCTATTTTTTCTCATCTTTATTTACTTTCTAGGCCAAGAAAAACTGAGGTCTCAGGAAGTAAGCAATGATGTTTTTGCCTTAAGTCTTGAAGAGCTGCTAAATGTTCAAATAACAACAGCAACCCAACGTTCACAAAAATTATCGGAAGCTCCAGCCACTGTAATTAGTTATTCCTCCGAACAAATTGAAAGTTACGGATGGCGAGACCTGAAAGACATCTTTAGAAACGTTACAGGCGTAGATGTTTCATATGATGTTCAGGGCGAAGTTAAAACTCTAGTTACGTTTCGAGGGATTGAAGGAAATCAAAAGATACTTATACTTCAGGATGGACAACGCCAGAACCCCATTACTGGGGAACGATTTATTTTTGGACACAACATCCCGTTACACATCTACAAAAGAGTTGAAATTGTATTTGGTCCAGCATCGGCAATTTATGGTGCCGACGCTTACGCAGGAGTAGTAAATCTAATTACTAAGAACGGAGCCGACATAGATGGAGTTACCGGCTCAATAGGATATGTTTCCACAAATGCTTTTGTATCAAACCTAACTTTTGGGAAATCTATAAATGAGGACATTGATGTTATTCTATCTGGGAGAGTTTACTATGGGAACGATTTCCCTTACCATAAACATTATACCGATTCGTTGGATTATGCTGCCGTAAATGATTACGAAGGAGAACTTGGACGGTTAAAAAAGGATTATCCTATTAAGAATTGGAACCTACTATCCAAGATTCGTTATGGTAGGTTAACATTGGGCTTCGACTGGCAGCATCAACTAGAATCGAATGCGCCAAGCACCATTCCAACAAATTATGCCTATGTTAAAAACAATGTATGGGGGCAAGACATTAGACATCTTTACTTTAACTATAAGATTTTAGATGGAAAAGAGTTTACACTCACATCGAATATTTCGTTAGGCGATTATACTATTAATCCGATTTCTAACTTTTACATACCAATTGATTCGGACGGAAACGGCTTCCTCGATAAAGGTTCGGCCGGATACAAGTACGGGTACTCTCGATATATTGAAACAACCATTAATGCACAATGGGAGATAACACAAAAGCTGATGATTAATATGGGCTCAACCTGGAGTAAGGTTATTTCTTTTCCGAAAACCAAAAATTTAGAGGAGCCTTTTCATCTTGATGAAATATACGGAGATAATCTTACTGACTTTGTTGACCCACAAGGATACACTTTTGGTTTACTGGGCTTAACCGACTCAATTTTTGGTGAACAAAATTTCTATAATCTTGCTAGCTATATACAGGCAGAATATAAAATTAGAGACAAAATATCAATTACATTGGGTAGCCGATTCGATTTTAACTCAATATACAAGTCAACACTAAACCCTCGCATAGGTGTTGTCTACCAGTTGAACGACAAAACCACCCTTAAGGCTCTTTACGGCTCTGCATTTATTGCTCCTTCAAATTATTACCGTTGGGAGAACTGGGCAAATCCTTATGCAATGCACATCCCTAATCTTAATATAAAACCAGAACGTGTTCAAACCATTGAACTTAGCGGATTTTACTCCCCTTTTAAAAATTTACTGTTGCGATTTAGCGCTTACAATAATATTATGAAAGATATTATCAGACCAGTTGAGGCGCCAACACAAGAGGGAAATTACCCCTATTTCAACCCAATGCGAGCACAAATAGGCCAAGACCCTAATTCTGGATTTGTTGAAATAAACTCAAACTTAGGAAATATAAATATTATAGGTTTAGAACTCGACATAAATTACCAAATTGCTAAAGCGATTATTTCAGCAGGATACAGTTTTACTCACGGCATTGACAAAGAAATGCAATCGAAAATACCCAAAGTATCACAACACAAACTAAACACTAGCATATCATATTCTTATAAATCTTTTTATGGAACTATTACGGCAAGATATTATGGTGATGTTTGGACTGCTACAAGCAATAGTTATTATAAAGGTGATAAGAAAATCCCTGGGGCTATTGTTCTTTATGGAAGTTTAGGCTATAGGTTAAAAAAGTTTTCAATTTCTTTCAGTGCCGATAACATCCTAAACAAAAAGCATTGGAATGCATCTCCGTATGGAGAGTCCATTTGGATTTTATCAAGAGCACCACAATCATTAACTAAACTCTACATTGGGATTAACTATAAATTTTAGTAACAGCTTATTAAACATCTAATTAAAGAAATTTGTGTTAGTTATTATTAAAATAGTTTATACATTTGAATAAATTTTAATAGGATAGTTTATGAAAAAAACATTTCTTGCTATAGCATTATTAATATGGGCAGGAGTTTCCTCCGCACAAGTATTTAACACAGGCCAAACGTTGAAAGCAAAAACTTTCAGCATTGGATTCGAACCAGCAGTTCTAATTAACGGAAGCAACGAATTTATGCTTTTTCTTCATGGAGGTTATGGATTGAAAAGCGGCATCGACTTCGGATTAAATGTGGGGGTG
>JAEXVC010000010.1 GCA_023406715.1 Bacteroidota bacterium
TTAATAAGCTGCTCAATAGGGCTGTTTAGCTGACCAATAATGTACTGTACGGCCAACATCATACCCAGTGTCATATTACCATCAACAACACTTTTAGCGGCAAGAATAGTTATAACGATATTTTTAGTTTCGTTCAGCAGAAAAGCCCCGCTTTGCTGATACTGGCTTAATGCCAAGCCCTTTACGCTAACCCTAAAAAGTTTTGCCTGAATATTCTCCCACTCCCATCGTTTCTGCTGCTCGCAACCATTCAACTTAATCTCCTGCATTCCTTGTATGAGCTGAATAACATTGCTCTGGTTTGCCGACATCTGTGCAAACCTACGATTATCCAACTCGGCACGCTTTTTAAGGAACATCACTACCCAAAGTGCATAAAGCGCGCTACCTATAAAGAAAACAGCAAAAATCTTGTAACTGTAAACCAGCAGAACAACCCCAAAGATTATTACATTCACAAACGAAAAGATAACGTTAAGTGATGTACCAGTAAGAAAACTCTCAATCCGCTTATGGTCGCCAATACGCTGCATTAAATCGCCAGTCATTTTTGTATCGAAAAAGCGCATTGGTAGGCGCATTAGCTTAGCCAGAAAATCGGAGATTAGCGATACGTTTACCCTTGTTCCAAGGTGTAGGAGAATCCAACCCCTGATAAACTCAACCGAAACACGGCTAAGCGTTAATACCAACTGCGCAATAAGCACCAAGTATATAAAGTTGATATTCCTGTTGCCAATACCTTGGTCAACTATGCTCTGCGTAAGGAAAGGCAACAGCAATTGCAGCAAACTACCAAGCAACAAACCAAGAAATAGCTGAACTATTAACCTACGGTAGGGCTGTAAGTACTTAAACAGATAGCCAAGGTTGCGTTTATTCAACTTTTCATCGGCCGAGGAGTAAAAATCGGGTGTGGGCTCTAGCAGCAATGCCACGCCCTGCTTATCCTCCCCCTCAGATGTGGATTGCCAACAATTCAAAAATTCGTTTACAGGATACTTAATTAATCCAGCGGCAGGGTCGGAAACATGCACAACCTCCTGCCCTTTTTTTCCAGTAATTTTATAAACCACCACAAAGTGGTTTTGATTCCAATGCACAATGGCCGGTAGTGGAGCCTCTGTTTTAAGCTGCTCAAAGCCAATTTTAACGCCCATTGTGCGAAAACCAATACTCTCCGCCGCACGGCTAATGCCTAATAAACTAACTCCCTCGCGCGTAATATGGCTACGGTCGCGCAGGGTATCCAACTTATAGTGCTTGCCATAGTACTTTGCAACTATACGTAGGCACGTTGGACCGCAATCCATGGCATCGTACTGGGAGTAATGGGGGAATGAAAGCATTTTAGTAATTTTGAAAGGCTAAAGTAACAATTTATATCACTCACCCCAAATTTGGGCGTTAAGTTCGGCAACTCGTTCGTGGTTTACAACAAAACCTGCCTCACGGGAATATATGCCACATTCCTCCACAGGGACATACCCCTCCTCACCTTGCCATTTGGCTATGTATGGGTTGTAGTTGCATTTGGATGGCTGAGAGTAAATATTCTCGTTGTCTTTTATGTAAACACGGCAATCGGTACACATATGGCGAAACTCACAGTCCTTGCAAACATCAATTTGGTCTTTTGTTATACTCCATAACTTTTTAAAATCGGGATGCTCAAAGGCTTGCTTCAAGGTGGTATTTTTTATATTTCCGAATGACTGGGTAAAGGAAGGGCAGTTTTTGATATTACCGTGTGCATCAATGGACCCTTTTCGGTTTAAACAACTATTGCAATTCAACGACTCAAAGTATAGTTCCCGATTACAAACAAAGTAGCCTGCTTCTACTACACCACACTGTTCTGTGCCATAATAGTTCTCGGTTGTAATAAAAACTACACATCCGTTAATATTAGTGAAAAAGCTCTTTTCAGCACCGTATAATGTAATCGTTGTTAACGTCCTAAAATTAAAAGTTAAGTCTTCAACATTTACCGTTCCATATTTCACAATTAAATCCAAACTTAAAATATTGCTACCTGAAAGGAGGGATAAAATATCTAATACTTTACTTTCACTTACACAAGAAGAAAAGCGGAATTGAAGTGTCCTACATCCCAACTCGCTAAGTTGATTTATAACTTGAAAAAAATCAAAACTAGAATGCTTGTCAATATCAACAATACAACTTTGAATTTGAAATGGGCTAAACCAATCTGTTTTTATTGAAGGAAACAGTTTGGCATCACTCACTTTACATGGAAATATTACCTCCTTCTCCAGTAGTTCCTCAACTGTATTCTTAGGTAAACTCAACAATAAGTTTTCAGAAATAAGATCTCTACTGAGCACGCTATATGTATTGCAATCTATAGCAAAAGCATCCTTTCTGGAAATATCATATATGAGATTTTGGACATATCCCTTTACCAAAAAACAATCTGCAAATTTTTTATAATGCTTCATTTAACTCCGACTCTAAACGTTCAATACTAAATAGCCGTGATGTCGGCTTTGAAGGCGTATCTACAATAACCTTTTTTGATTGTAGCACATCAATAGGAACAGTCTTAATTTGCATCAAAGTACCACGCTCAATAAACCTTGCCTTCTTAAAACAGATTGGCAATTGTGAATTACCATTAGAGTTAACTTTAAATCGTTCCATACATCAAGTAGTTGGCTATTTCTTGTTCAATTGGATAGTTACAATTCTTGCTTACCATTTCTATATTCCCAACTGGATTAACCTCAAGAAAAACATACTCCCTTTCGGGTGTTACAATCATATCAATTGAACCAGTGTTTAAACCCAAATGTTTTATGAATTTAAGCAGTTTATTCTCGATACTCTTTGGCAACTTGTAGGGAACCATCCTGTTAGATTTATCATTATCGTAATTTCTGAAATCAGTGGCAGTCTTTGAATTCGATTGGGAGAATATGGCCATCGAGTAAAACCTATTACCAAGGAAAAACACCCTTAACTCAATCCATTTCTTTATATTCCCCTGAATTAGAGAAGGAAAAAAATCTTTTTCCACATCAATCTCATCAGTGGTTACAACCTCGGTGAGCATTTTTAAAATTGAGCCATCAGTATTCTGAAAAGTTTCGGATTCACTAATAGGCTTTGAAATTTGTTCTGCAGCAGTTAACATATTCTTTACAATACACCCTTTGCTAGTTATGGTTGTGTCGGGAATCTTCAGACCGCACTGTTTGGCTATGCTTAAGTTAATAAGTTTATTGACCAATGATTTTTTAAAGCTGCCGAGCACGTGGCTCTTACCCTCTAAAACATAGAATATATAAAATTGTAGAATACTCCACTCATTCCCTAAAAAGCGGCCTACTTGATTTAACATATTGGGATAAGACGAAAGTTCAAATAATGCAGGTTGAAAAAAACTAGAGTTCAAATTACCCCGTCTATACCAAACCGTATCGAAGTCGTAAATATTGAAAATCTTTCCGTTAAATTCAAATAGTAACCGTTCACTGCTCAGCGACAGCTCTACAATTTTTAGAGAATCCTCCTTGTTAATTCGCAAAAAAAATATGCCGTAAAGCAAAAGATATTGCAACACCTCATCAGTTGTGCGTTCAATCTCTTCACTAATTACTAAAATCATAATGTTTTAAAAAATTCATTCAAAGAAAAACATTGACCTAAAAATTATTTCAAAGGAGGAATCAATGTTTTCTTTACCGAGGTTTGACTTATTTTAAATTGATTTAGTAGCATAAAAGTGTTCGCAATATAGATTGGCCTTCCATCACGAGTCATATTTATTTCTTTACCTTTGTTTAAATATTCTGTTTTGATTTCACTATTAATTTGAATACCAGAAATCGCTCTTCTATCAAATTCATCAGAGAATAGACCAAGCCGTGTCATTTCCGACTCGGTATAACCTACTTCTCTATACCGCTTAATATGCTCATCAAAAGGAAATACTTCACGAGAATAGTAAAGCGAAATTTCAAAGTTTTTCTGCAAAGCGTCTTCAATCGATTCCAATCCAAGGTATTTTCTGTAACTATTTACCTGTATTGTATCGATATTTTTATTTATTACTTTCTTAATAGTCTTTTTCTCTAAATCAATTATAATGTAAAATACATCTATCGCTTTAGTATAGTCAAGTTCACTATGTTCCATACACATAGCAACAAATTGAGGCGAAATATCACCATTAAAAACCGCTTTAATCAATATAGATTCCAAGTCATAGTTAGAAAAATTCATGTTTCTATATGGATTAGCGGAAGTATCTATGCTAAACTGGTCAAAATTTTTAAACTGATTCCGAAGCGCAAAGTGATGTCGCATTATGTCAACAGGCAGTAGTTGACCCTCAAACATGGGAACCTTAGGAATACCTTTCTCCAATATAATCCGATGAAGTACTTTCGCATGCTCATATATTAGGCTATCATACAAATTCTTACTTAACTTCATGTATTGCTGTTCTATCTCTCTAAGGCTGTCCAAAGTATATTTAAATTCAACGTTGGTATTCGAATAATAGATTGAACGTAAAGAATCATACTCCTGTTCAAGTTCCTGCCAATAATTATCAGGCAACTTACAATATATTAAGTCTTTTGATTTATCTATTATTACCCCAAGGGTTATCTGTTCTTTTATCCACTGCTTTGCATAATCATATTTCCCAATTAGTATGGCACATAACGAAGCATTATGCAAATCTGATATTCTATGTTTTTCATACAAGGAAAAGACTTGAGAATAAATACCAAACGCTCCCTCAAAGTTCAACTCAACAATACACAGTTCTGCCTGGTTTACAGCCTCATAGTAAGGAGCATAACTCTTGCTACTAGAACTAACCAAGAGTTTCTGACTAGATAATAGTAGCAAGAGTATAAAAGAATACCTACAAATCATTGTTAAGCACAAACTAATGTTCCTGAATGCTCATGCCCGTATGCATCAACAATGTATGTTTCAACGCAACTGTCATCGGAACTAATTCTTGCATATTCCTTTCCATAATAAATTATTCCATTATAGTCATATGCCTTTGCTACACCTGTTGGATGAACACTTCCACCATAAATCTTAGACATATCAATGCTATTTTTTTCGAATTTTCTTAAAACACTTTTCATTGCTAAAATAGTTTATTTTTCCTAATCATAGGGAACACCCCAGGCTTTTCGGTTACCGCCCACCAATACATCCTGCGCAGTTTATTTTAGTGGATTGGTTAACACAAAGTAAACCGACAGGTCGGCAACCACACTTCCGACCTTTGAATATTTTCATGCTCTATAACATACTTATGGGGGGGGGTAAGTTTGGGGAATCGGTATTTTGGTTATTGGATTCGTTCTCAATAAAACTAAGCGCTAGCCTGCCCGGGCGAGAGTACCTCCAAGTTCTGAGTGTAGAATTGTACTCTACGGGTACTTTTATGCTCTCTAACTGCTCAAAATAACACCGCACTGTGCGCTCACTAACTCCAAGTTTATCGGCAATTTCGGGTGCAGTTCCTGCGTTGCCCTGCTGTAAAAGAAAATCGAGATAATCGATAAGTCGTTTTGATTCAATAAAATTCATACTAACTAAACATAAAATTAATGAGGGAATTTTACCTCGTTCTTATGTTTAATACCGATAGGGGTTGAATGGTTACCTATTTAAAGAAAGTGACGGGTAATTGGTGACGGGTGACTGATAGAACACAGACGACGCGGATTAGACAGATTTACACGGATTAATTCTTGCTAACCTCTTTTTGAATAACAGGTAATCGTTTGAAATAAATAATTGCTGCAAGCAAGCAAAAAACTCCTGAAGCAACCAAAGTAATTTGCACGCCCGCCCATGGGCTTATTGAACCCAACAAAAGACTACCCAAGGGAGTGATACCCATAAACGACATTCCGTAAAGAGCTACAACACGCCCACGCTTATCGTCATCAACAATATGTTGTAGTAGCGTGTTGGTAGCCGCAAACTGGGCTATCATTCCAAAGCCTGTAAAGAAAATAAGTATAATTGACAGAATAGGATTGTTTGATAACGAGAATGCAATTAACCCAAAACTTGCAGCAAACGATGTGTAAAGTATTGATTTTGGAATTCCAGAAACCCCTTTCTGAGAGGCAAGGTAAAATGCACCCAACAGAGCTCCCGCTCCCATTGAACCTGTAAGGTAACCAAGCATTTGGGAATCGCCATGCAGAATATCCTTTGCAAATACTGGTAAAAAAACCTGAAATGGAAGTCCAAAAAAGCCCATTGCTACCACAAAAAGTATTAAGTATCGAATGGGTTTAAAGTTGAATGAGTATTTAAAACCTTCAACCAACTCAAACATTATAGACCCTCGATGCTTACCCTTGTTCAACGGTATAACCTTCATAGCCATTAGGGATCCAATAACCGCTAAAAAGCTCACCCCATTAATCAAAAAGCAATAACCTTCGCCAAACCAAGCTATCAGAAATCCACCAACAGTTGGCCCAACAAAACGGGCAGAATTAATTAACGTTGAATTCAATGCAATGGCATTGGGTAGTAAATCCTTATTGCCAACCATTTCGACAAGAAATGCATGTCGGAAAGGTGTATCGAATGCAAGCGACATACCATTCACAATGGATATAACAATGATATGCCAAATCTCAATTCTGTCGGTAAAAAATAGAAAAGTTAACAGAAAAGCCATTGCCATCGATATGGTTTGAGTGGTAATAAGCACCTTTCGGCGATTAAGTCTGTCGGCAAACACTCCCGCAAAGGGAGTTAAAACTAACGAAGGAATTTGTCCAGCAAACCCAATAACGCCTAAAAGAAACGGAGAGTCTGTTAACCTATATATAAGCCAACCCAATGCCAAGTTCTGAATAAAAGTACCGAGTAACGATACTATTTGCCCATAAAAAAACAACTTGAAGTTTGGGCTTTTCAAGGCACGAAAAGCAAATCCAACTTTCTGAAAATATGAATTTATATCGAGGTATCGAAACATAACTTCAAAATCACTGCAAAGCTAATGGATTTTTTATCAATTCCGAAGAATTTCTTTAGCACTTGGAGTAACAGTACATCCAAAAGTTTAATGTAAAATGACTTTTTTAAGGAGTTAGGATTTGTACTTTAAGTCGCAATACATCTCTTATAATTTCTTAACAATTTACTAAACACTGATGTTTATTATAATTGTTATTTTTGTGATGAATTAAAATTTTGATAAAGTGAATAAGTATAAAACTATTGCCCTTGTGGCACACGATAACCGCAAAGCCGATATGGTTGAGTGGGTAGAATGGAATTGGGAAAAACTGCTTAAGCATAAATTGATTTGTACAGGCACAACAGGGCGTTTGGTTGAAGAGGCCTTGACTGCTAAAGTTGGAAAACACGCCGAAGATCATTTACAACTAACCCGACTTAAATCGGGACCACTTGGTGGCGACCAGCAACTTGGCGCATATATTTCCGAAGGTAAAATAGATATTCTAATATTTTTCTGGGATCCAATGCAAGCACAACCCCACGATGTGGATGTAAAGGCATTGCTTCGTATTGCTACAGTTTACAACATACCAACTGCAACAAACCGTTCCACTGCCGATTTTATGATTAGTTCTCCACTAATTGAACAAGAGTACAACCCAAAATTGAAGGATTACAGTAAGTATATTAATAGGAGTATTTAGAGTTAACAAGGGACTTGAATTGAGTGATAAGTGACAATAGAACACATTCATATTGTAAAGCACCTATTAGGTGCTTTTTTTACTCTCAAAAGTTTGTTATCTTTCTTAAAAATACTGAAAGTATTGCCTTATGATAAAACACTACAAACTCGACAAAACCTTTGGCCCTGTTGGCACAATTGCTGGGGTAACCATATTTATGGTTGGAATTTATGTTCTGTTTTACTCCTTTGCTGGCATTGTGTTAATTTTACTTGGAGCATTTGTAGGGTTCACGGGAACAGTTGTGCATATTGATTTTGATAATAGAAAAGTAAAATTATCGACCAACCTTTTCGGTATTTTTAGCGTTGGACATTGGATTCCAATTTCATCGGTAATGAGGTTGGGAATTAAAAAAACAAATTTGGCTTGGCGAACCTATAGTAAAGGGAATAGAACCCTTGACACTGCTGATAAAAACTACAGAATATATCTTTTTGAATCGAAAAAAGAAGTTGTCCCTCTATTTAAAGCAGAAACCCTTGAAAAAGTTAATGCTGAAATTGAAAAGTTATCGTTTGGTTTACATATCGAAAAACTATAGATTTATTGTTAAATGTATTTCGTTATTTAATGGATAATTTAAGGAAACGAATCGACAAACAAATTGACTTCAATAGGGGAAAAAATCTATTCAATATCGACTCCTTGAATTCGATGAAGTTTATTGAAGATACCGTAAAATCTATTCAAGGGTTATCATTAATTGATAAAGAAACAGAAAGGTTGATTATCGATTATGCAGCTGATAAGTGCTTACGAGAGTTTTGTAGAGTAAATCAATACTTTTCTTTTAATAGCGAGGCTAAACAGAATTTAAGATATTTATACACTGAACTTTTTACTACAATTAAGAATCAAAGTAAACCTATTGAGATAATTGCCGAAAACCACTATAATAATTTAAAAGACTGGTTAATCAAAACAAATTCCTTTGCAATAGATGTCTATGTTAACCAAGACGAATTAATTGAGCCAATTACTTGTGCAGAATATAGTGCGGAACTTCAACTTGATATTTTGAAAATTAATATTACGGAAATTAATTCACCTGTTCTTGATATCGGCTGTGGAGTTCAAGGTTTACTAGTTAAGTATTTCCGAAACAATGGCATTGAAGCGTATGGAATAGATAGATTAGTACAACCAGAATCTTTTTTGTCGACTGCCGACTGGTTGGAATATAATTATGGGAATTTGAAATGGGGAACTATAATCAGTAATCTTGGTTTTTCAAACCATTTTTATCATCACCATCTAAGGAATGATGGAAATTTCCTAGAGTACGCAAAAAAGTATATGCAGATTTTAAACTCATTAAAGGTTGGAGGAAAATTTCATTACGCTCCATCAATACATTTTATTGAAAATTATTTAGAAAAGAAGAAGTTTAATGTTGAACGCTTTTGCATTGGAAGTTATAACTTTGAAACATCAGTAATTCAAAGATTAAGAGAGTGATTCATAATAAGAAGTTATGTATAAGAATCTTGTCATATTTTACTTCTCAGGAACAGGAAATGCTAAAGCCGTTGCCGATTGGATAAATGAGACATTTCTGGAAAATAGCATTCCAACGCAAATCATCGAGATTAAGAAAGGGCTAAGCCCAGATGTATCAACAATAAATTCCAATACTCTCGTTGGTTTTTGCTATCCTACTCACGGATTCAACGCCCCTCCTGTTGTGCTCGATTTTATTGCAAGGTTTCCGAAAACAGTAAAGGCCAAATTCTTTGTGCTAAATACACAAGCAGGGATGAAACTCTATAAGATTTTTCTGCCCGGATTAAGCGGTATTGCGCTGTTTTTGCCCCTTATAATGCTTCGACTAAAAGGTTACCGGTGCGTAAATATCCGACCAATGGATATGCCCTCTAACTGGATATCGCTGCATCCAGGACTAAGAACAAAAGTTACAAAATCCATTATTAACCGATGTGAAAGAATCAGCCATAGATTTGCGAATAAACTGATTAATAGAAGAATAGACTATCGATGGTTGGCTTTTTTCCCTCTGGATATTTTGGTTGCCCCAATTGCACTCCCCTACTACTTTATAGGTCGATTTATGATTGCAAAAACATTCTTCGCATCGTACAAGTGTAATTCCTGCGGATTATGTGCAAAGCAATGCCCTGTAAGTGCAATTAAAATGGTTGATAATCGTCCGTACTGGAAGTTTACCTGCGAGAGCTGTATGCATTGTATGAACACTTGCAAAAAGGAAGCCATTGAAACGGCCCATGGCTTTAGCTTTTTACTCTGGTGGCTGGCATTCTTTATTTTGCCTATGCTTATTGTTAATCTATTGACAAACAATGGAATTTTGAGTGTAGAATTTTCAAAATACATTAACACAATCTACATCATTTTACAGATTATACTTGGATTTACCATCGTATTCTTTGGGTATAGAATTCTTCATTTTTTGCTTAGGTTTAAGTTTTTCAATATTCTAATAACTTATACCTCATTAACTAAACTACCTTTCTGGAGACGGTATAAGTATAAAACTTAATACATCTTAAAAGTTTTGTCCGAACAATGGTTTAGTACTTTTGTTTATCAAATAAGTATAAACAAAAAACTAATGGCTATGGCACAGGTTAGTACATACCTCAACTTTCAAAGAAATACTGAGGAAGCTTTCAATTTTTACAAATCGGTGTTTGGTGGCGAGTTCTCGGGCGGAGGTGTTGCGCGTTTTAGCGATATACCTGCAACCGAAGGAATGCCCCCTTTGGCCGAGGCGGACAAAAACCTAATTATGCACATCGAATTACCAATTCTTGGAGGTCACAAGTTAATGGGAACCGATGCACCTGAATCTATGGGATTTAAGGTTAACTTTGGAAACAATATTTACATCAACCTTGAGCCCGATACACGCGAGGAGACAAAACGTTTATTCAATGCTTTATCCGATAAGGGAACCATTACGATGGAACTACAAGATATGTTTTGGGGTGCTCTGTATGGCAGCTGTACCGATAAGTTTGGAGTAAACTGGATGTTCAATTGTGTGGCAAAATAATTATACAATGGAATTAAACGATAAAGTCACAATAACAGTAACATTGAGTGTTGATGCTCCACTTGATTTTGTTTGGAAATGCTGGACAACACCAGAGGATATTATTAACTGGAATAATGCATCGGACGATTGGCATACTACATCTGCAATTAATGATTTGCGAATTGGCGGAACTTTTAATTATAGAATGGAAGCAAAAGATGGTAGTTTCGGCTTTGATTTCACTGGAACATACGACAATGTAATCCCGAATAAACGAATTGAATATACAATTGCAGATGGACGAAAAGTTAAAGTAGCGTTTTTGTTGCTTAACAGCCATACCATTGTAACTGAAATTTTTGAGGCCGAAAGAGAGAACTCAATAGATTTACAAAGAGATGGTTGGCACTCTATTCTTGTTAATTTTAAACGATACACTGAGAAAAAATTTAATAGATAACCATTATTTCCCCATTTATTTAGGTGTTAAAATTTATATTTGCACCTGAATTTTTATTTTGCCTTTATGTTTTTTGTTGGTTTTTCGTGTAGCATTCTCCCCTATATTCTCGCAATGCTTTTTGCGTGGATATTTGTTGGTAATGCCACTGCCAAAAACTCCAGACCCAACGAATCTGAGACAAAGGCTAAAGTTATTGAGTACAAGGCCAGCAAAACAAAAGTTGCTAAGGTATACCAGTATCACAAGTTTTGCGATGTTTTTTTAACATCAGCCCAAGCACCCCACCCTTTTGTTATTTTGAACTATTGGAGGGGATTCTGTGTTGATATTCCTTTAACCGAAATTTTCTTGATTAACCCCATAAAAAGGGGACCTCCTTGCTCAATATACTTCTAAATTATTAGCCTTTATGTAGTTCATAACTACATAAATCATCACATTTTATTTATTAATAAAGGTGAAACTATTTAGGTTTTGCTCAATTAATTCATTCTTAGATGAAATCGTTTAGATTAATCATTTTAATTGGCATTTGTATCAATCCATTTATACAAACATTCTCACAAACCATCGAGGTTAAGGATAGCCAAACTAATTTGAGTATTACAAATGCGAATATCCAATGGCAAGTTTTAAATACAAACGATGTTGGAGGTACAACCACAAATAGCAAGGGCGTTGCCGAAATAAAACAGATGGGTAATCACCAAATAATTGTATCTGTTTCGTGCATAGGCTATAAATCTTATGTTGATACAGTTTCTGTATCTAACTCAATAAAAATTTACCTCGAAGAAGATATCCTAAACCTTGAACAGGTTACAGTTACAGGAACTCGCACTCCTCGCAATTTAAAGGAAACGCCTGTTTTAACCCAGCTGGTAAGTAGAAAGGATATTTTGGGTATTAAGGCTACAACAATTAACGATATCCTAGAGCAAGAAATTCCGAGCGTTGAGATGAACCTCCACGGTTATGGTGCTGCATTATCGTCGCAAGGGCTGGAGGGCAAATACACTTTAGTACTTATTGATGGTGAGCGTATGGCTGGCGAAACCGATGGTAATGTGGATTTTTCGCGAGTAAATGCCTCAAACATTGAACGAATAGAAATTGTAAAAGGCGCTAGTTCGGCACTTTACGGTTCAAACGCTATTGGTAGCGTTATCAATATTATAACCAAAAAGCCTAGCAAAAAACTCGAGGTCTCAGCAAGCATAAGGTATGCCGAACCTAATCAGAAAAACACCTCCAGTGCTGAAATTGACCTGCACGATGAGCAATACATGAAAACATTTCTCAGAAATAAGGATAGACAAAACCTAAATACAGATGTTTCAGTAGGGTTTAATCTGAATTCCGTTTACTCTCAAACTTACTTTGGTTACAAATGCCGCGATGCATACCAACTATTCGACACCAAAGAGACTATTAAATATTTTCCAGCACTAGACTCAACTGCTAACGAGGGAGTCAGCACTACTCCTACCAACATTATTGGCTTTGCCGACTATACAATCTCCAATAAAACTGGTTTTTCTGGTAAAAATTGGAGCGGAGAGCTAAGAGGCAATTACTATAACCACGAGGAGTTTGATTTTGAACGCGACAACAAGCATAATACTTATAGCAACTACACAGCGGGAGGTTTTTTAGAAAGGAACTTAAACCAAAGCAACTCTATTAAGTTATCGTTTAACCACGATGTTTACAATAAATATCTGTACAAAGAGATAGAAGATGTCAAGGAGAAGAACTATGGGAATATCTTCAATAATATTCGTTTGATATACTCCGATGAGCAAATAGTAAATCACAAATTGTTAATTGGCACAGAACTTTTCAACGAAATGCTGGAAAGCGATAGATTTTCCGCCGAAAATAATACTCACTCAGCAAATAATGTGGTAATATTTATTCAAGATGAGTATTCGCTTAATTCACAAACAACTATTGTTGGTGGATTGCGAAGCGGATATCACTCTGCACACAAGTTACATTTTTCGCCCTCGTTAACAATTAAAATAAGCAATAACGATTTTAACTACAGAATATCGTATGCACGAGGATTTTGTTCGCCCACACTTAAGGAACTTTACATGAACTGGCCTCATCTTACATTATTTACAATTTATGGCAACAAGAACCTAAAAGCAGAAATCAGCAACTACGTTGCACTCTCCACAGAGTACCTGAATACAAACAAACGATTAAATATTACTGGAACGCTTGCCTATAACCACATCTACAATAAAATTGGCGGAATATGGACAGAAAACCAAACAGAGTATCATTATAAAAACATGGACGAATACACCATACTAAACGCTGAACTCCTTGTGCGCTGGAAAATTTTCAAGTTTTTGCAGTTTAAATCGGGGTATGCTTACACCAAAACGCTTACAGACAAAAACCTTTCGCTACTATCATCTACCAGCCCACACAACCTTACAGCCCAGTTGGAGTACAACTTAACAAAAGGTTGGTATGAATTTAATACAAATATCGCCCTGAAGTTTGTTGGGAAAAAGGATGTAAGTGAATTCGATGCAAACACCAGCAACTTTTACGAAATGACCTATCCGAGTTACTCCTTACTGAATATCAACATAAATCAACGATTTCATAGAAACTTCTCGTTGAGCATTGGGATAAAAAATATGCTGAACTACCTAGCCCCAATACATAGCTTTAACACCACACCAAGCATTGGACGACGATTCTATATTGCCATTGGTTACGATTTCTAATTATTAAAACAAATAATCACTTAAAACAACTTAACTATGACAAAAAAAACAACTATTGCACTGCTGGCATTTGCCCCGTTTGTATTTTTGACTTCGTGTGAGAAGGATGAAACCACATCGCAAAGCGGAAAAGTTATAGAAATTAATGCATCGGCTTACAATG
>JAEXVC010000117.1 GCA_023406715.1 Bacteroidota bacterium
CTACAAAACAATAAAACAATGAACTGCAAGGATACAAAAAAGTTAATGCTTCAATTTCTAGATGATGAGCTGAGCTCAGAAAAAACATCGGAGATTAAAGAGCATTTGATGGTTTGCAGTGATTGCAGCGACGAGATAAACAGGATTAAGCAACTGTATGGTTTGATTGATGCGGAGAAGAAAGAGTTTTTGCACAACACTTACCTATCATCTAAGGTACTAAATAGAATAAAAGATGATAAGGAGCAAGAGTCGATTCTTTTAAAACCAATGCGTTACGCTTTGATTGCCTCTTTGTCGGCTGCTGCGGTATTTGTTGGGATTATAATGGGTTCTTTCTTTTCCAATGTTAACTCCAATATAGCTCAGTCCGATACCGATGAGTCTATAGAACTATTAGCCGATGAGTATTTTCCAACATCGAGCAATAATATTTACGAAATTCAACTTGAAGAAACAGAAAACAATAAATAGCCATGAACTTTTTAACTAAAACACGATTCTTGGTAATCGTAATTATAATAGAAACTGTTTTACTGGTAACAATTCTTGCAACGTTTGGGTACCGATATTACAGTTACAATCAGGATAGACGCGAGTATCGTGAATCTAGGAAGGATAGACCCGAGCAACCTCGCGATTTTATGGCAAAGGCCTTAAACCTTAGTCCTGAGCAAAGGGATGACTTTAGAATGCTCAAAGGCAAATTTCATAAATCGTTTGATTCTCTAGAACTTCGGATACGAAACGTTGACAAACTCCTTACCGAAGAGATTGTTAAGGATGAACCAAATCAGCAAACTATTGATAGTCTAATTGAAGAGTTTGGCCAAATTCAACAGGAGCAGAAAAGGTCTATGGTTGAGCATTTGATGGAGGTAAAGGCTAAGTGTACCCCTGAGCAACAGGCAAAGTTTAATAAGTTTATCAGGAAAATGCACGATTATAAGCAAAATCAGTTCAGAAAAATGGAGCGCATGCGTAGAGGTCAAAATCCTCGAACTAATAATAATCAGAATTAATCACTTAAATTATTTGTTATGAAAAGGTTTGGAAGTATAGTGTTGGTGACATTTATGTTGGTTGGCGTGTCGGCCTACTCTCAACAAGGACAGCAATTTAGAGGTGGTATGGGAAATAATCCAGATAAAATTGGTAAAGCAGATTGCCGAATTCCCAACTTAACCGATGAGCAAAAGCAAAAAATTAACGACTTAAGGGTAAAGCACATCAAAGATGTTACACCTTTAAAGAATGAACTAGGAGAAAAGAAAGCAAGAATGCGTACTCTTCAATCGGCCGAGAAGCCTGATTTGAATGCAATAAATAAACTTATTGACGAAATGGCCGCTGTACGCGCACAAATTCAAAAGAAAGCAGCAGCGCATAGGGTAGAGGTTGCATCGTTATTAACCGATGAACAGAAGGTTTACTTCAATGCTCACCAAGGTCGTAAATTCGATAAAGGAATGAAACGAGGCGGAGGAAAACATGGTATGGGTAATGGCAAAGGTCCTGGTTATAATGGATGTAATATGCAAAACTAAGGTTTGGTTAGGTTAATTAATAGGGTTGGGCTCTTGCAGAAATGTGAGAGCCCTAATTTGTTGATTGCTATTCTATACAAAGGGTATTTCAATATTTAACTTCTTTTTAATCTATCGAATTATCCTATTTTTTTTGTAAACTTGCACAATTTTTATGGAGTTTGAGTAAAAGTAAAACTATAAGTTTCTAAACGAACTAAAATAGTATAACCAAGCCCAACTTAACTAAACCTTAAACCAATGAACAAGTGTAAATGTATTAAGGATCCTTCTGTTTGTTTAGGAGAGTCCAAGTTTAAAGTTAACACCTATTACGAGTTCGATTATATTCCTCCTATAAAGGATAATGCTTCGTATTATAGGGTCTTTAGTATGGCTGAAAACGTGAGCGAGAATTTCAACATCAAACATTTTAACGAGTTCTTCAAAAAATATTAGCAGAAGAGGCGCCGAAAGGCGCCTCTTGTTTTTTAACTCAATGCTCTATCTAGAATTCGTTCAACAACATCGTGGGTGATATTTTTTTGCTCGCCAAGTTTCCAGCCTCTCTCCTTAAAACGTTCCACAATAGGTTTTGTTTGTTCCTTGGTTATTCCGTGTTCGTTAAGTTTAGTTTTTACGCTTAATGAACGGAAGAATTCTTCGGTTTTGTTAATTATTTTTTCAATCGTTTCTGGGTGTCCATCGTTTTTAATTCCCCAAACCTCTTCGCCATACTGGAATAGTTTTTCTCTCTTGAAATCTACCATTTCGCGGAGAAGTGCTGGATATACAATTGCCAATGTAACTCCGTGGTCAAGGCCGAAGAAAGCCGTGAGTTCGTGGCCAATCATGTGGGTTGCCCAATCTGTAGGAACTCCTGTGGCTATAAGTCCATTCAGAGCCATTGTGCAACTCCACATAAAGTTAGCCCTGTGGGCTAAATCTTCAGGGTTGCTAAGTGTTTTAGGCCCAACTTCAATTAATGTTTTAAGGATTGATTCTGCAAACTTATCTTGAATTGGAGAGTTACTCGGATAGGTTAAGTACTGCTCTACTGTGTGAATGTAGGCATCAACAATTCCATTGGCTACCTGATGTGGAGGAAGCGATAGCGTAGTTGTAGGGTCTAGTACAGAGAATTTTGGAAACAGAACGGGACTGCCGAATGCATACTTTTCTTTTGTGGATAATCGGCTAATAACTGCGCCTGAGTTCATCTCGCTACCAGTTGCAGGTAGTGTAAGAACTGAACCAAAAGGAACGGCTTTTTCAATCTTTATACCTTTAACTAAAATATCCCAAGGGTTGTTTCCTTCATAGAGTGCAGCAGCAGCAATAAATTTTGTACCATCAATAACAGAGCCACCACCAACAGCAAGGATAAAATCAATTCTTTGCTCCTTTACAATTTGAACTGCTTTTATTAGTGTTTCGAATTTTGGGTTGGCTTCAATACCTCCAAATTCAGTAACCTGAAAGCCTTTTAATGCTTTCATCACTTTGTCGTAAGTGCCATTCTTTTTGATGCTTCCACCTCCATAGGTCATCAGTATTTTATCGCCTTGCTTTAGTTCGGCAGCAATTTGGTCAATTTTACCTTCGCCAAAAAGGATTTTTACAGGGTTGTAGTAATCAAAGTTCTTCATTTTAAATTTCTTTAAGTTCTTATATATAAACAACCCATCGTGAAATGGTTCATCGATGGGTCAGAAAAATTTAGTTTAAAATCAACTATATAATCTGTAGAGCCCTTTTAACATCAATTAGAATGGCATCTTCCTCATCCTTGTGTTCTGGCTTAACAGCCAAATGTAGGTGAGTATCGTCGGAGCCCACCATTTCAACAAAATCTATTTCGGGTAGCGATGAATTAAAGTTCTCGAACAAATCCTCGTCCGATAAAAACTCAAAACCGCCCAGTGCGTTATATCTCAATACAAGTATCAAATCGTTTTCATCGGATTTCAATACGTTTTTGGCCAACTTCTCCGATAAGTAGTTGCGGACTCTACTTTTTGATATTACTAGGTTTTTCATAGTTGATATCTTTTGGGTCTTGTTTTACAAATTTAATCTTTATTATATACGTTTCAACAAAAAAATAGTTTGATTTACATCATCTATTCAAATTTAACGAATTGGTTCTTAAAAAAACAATATTTTAGTGAGATAATTTTGCAAAGTATGAGCGCCGAAGTAAACCCACAAATTGAAGAGAGCTGGAAAGTTGTTTTAGGAGAGGAGTTTAAAAAGGAGTATTTCCTGAAATTGAAGGAATTTTTGGTTGAAGAGAAAAAGCAATATACAATTTACCCTCCCGGTTCACAGATTTTTTCAGCATTTAATCATACTCCTTTCGATAAGGTTAAAGTTGTTTTGCTAGGGCAAGACCCTTATCATGGGCCAGGGCAAGCGCATGGGTTATGTTTTTCCGTTTCCAAGGGAATACAGCCTCCGCCATCGTTGGTGAATATTTTTAAGGAATTAAAGGACGATATTGGTATTTCAATACCAAGGCATGGCAATTTGGAGAAATGGGCAAATCAGGGAGTGCTATTGCTTAACGCAACTTTAACTGTTCGGGCAAATCAGGCTGGTTCTCATCAGAAACGAGGCTGGGAAAACTTTACCGATGCTGCAATTCTGGCATTATCGGCAAAAAGGAGTGGGATAGTTTTTATCCTTTGGGGTGCTTATGCTCAGGCAAAAGCACAAATTATTGATAAGTCAAAGCATCATATATTGATGGGGCCACATCCTTCGCCGTTATCAGTTCATCGTGGTTTTTTTGGTTGTAAGCACTTCTCAAAAACAAATCAGCTCCTTACTGCAATGGGTAAAGAGCCGATAGATTGGAGTTTGGATTGATTCTAGAATGAGCCTAATCCTCTACGTTCAATTTCGTTTAGGTAGAACTTACGGATTTCTTTGATTCTATCAATATCAAGTTTTTGGTCGTATATTCTGACTATGTCTTGTGGCCCGTCGATTGTCCAGAAATACCCTAGCGCTGCATCAAAGAAATTGTTGCTCATGTTGTTTTTAACGGATTTGGTAATATCCTTAAACTCTTCCCACGTCAATGGCGAAGGGATATCGAAATAGTGTTTATGTTCACCGCCAAGGTCAAAGTAAACGCCATCCACATGTCGTTCAAGTAGAAAAGTTTTTTCTATGGAAATCAGGGCAAGGTCGTTAATAGGTTTACTCCGTCTGAAATCTATGCCATGGGTCATGAGTTTTTCCTGAAGAATTGGTATCTCCTCAAAACACTTCAAATTTTTAATTCTTATACAGTAATATCGATGCTCATCAATATCAAGATGGCCGTATGTGCCATTGCATTTATGATTGCCAGAACGGCTAATTTTTTGGAGTGTCCTTGCCAAAAACATGTGCTCGTACTCCCGAACAAGTATTAAGAAAATTGAGCGTGGAATAACATCGTTAGGGATGTTTTTACCATAATAGCCAGGATAGGGCTCGTGGTTTTCAAGCACCATGGAGTTGGAGAAAATCTTTTCGGAAAGGGATTTTACCTTTTCTTCCTTGATAATAACTCCTCTGGTTTCGAGTATTTTTGCTATTGTTGTCATCGCTTTTTTGTTATCAAGTTAAGATAATTTTAAGCAAATGTCAATAGAAAAAATCAAAACCTTGAAAATGATTTCGATATAAGTGACTGTTTACTTGCGTGTTGTGGCGAATGGCTACATTCTACTTATAATCTCGTCAACCGTGAGCGATGAGTTTGGCATTATTGTTTCGGGTACAGGTTTTCCAGTTTTTTCCGAAACAATAAATCGTTTGCAGGTAGAATATTTTGCATAACCATTATTGCAGTAAATATTTCGGTAGGTTTCGCCAGCCTTGGGATTTAGAAATACATTCTTAATATATATAGGGCATTTCTCAAGTTTTGGACAGTTAGTTGAATTTTCCATAACGATAAATTTAAAAGTGTAATCGAAATTAAATATAATTTTTTGATATTGAAATGCTTATTCTAACTTTTTGTGTCAATTGTTTTTTTTACTAGGTATTCATCAAAAATATTTTGCATTGAGTTATATATATTCCTTCTGGCATCTTTGTTAATCTTTTCCATTTGGCTAATCAATTCTCTTATGGAATTACGGTGAGTATCCTTTTCGTAAAGGCATTTCTTCACTTCAGTAGGGAATTCTCTGGTTTTTGCATACAGTTCCATTTCAGAATCGAGGCATGTTGAAAGTGGTCTAATAAGATTTATTTCACCGTTAAACATCGAAAGAGAAGGCGGTATTGAACTTATTGAGGAGTGATTAATCATATTCATTAGTAAAGTTTCAATAGCATCATCCATATGATGTCCTAAAGCTAATTTGTTACAACCTGTTTCACGTGTCGCAGTAAAAAGCATCTTTCGGCGTTTCCAACTACATATAAAACATGCAGGTTTACGGTCGTTGGGATTATACTCAACGGTGATTTCTTTAATATGAAAACTTACGTTATTCTCCTTGCACACTTTCTGCATATAGTCAATATCGGCACGGTACTCCATGTCGGTTGCCATAACGTGGCATGCATGCAACTCGAACTCTATTGGCAGGGCTTTCCGACGCGAGATTAGTAAATTGAGCAATGAGTAGCTATCCTTCCCACCCGATAGCCCCACCATAACCTTATCGCCGTTCTCTATTAAATTATAGTTGAATAGGGTTTTGTTTACCTTTCCCTCAAGTTTCTTTACTATTGAATGTTCCGACATTTTATTGCTGATAATAGTTTGCAAAAATAGTACGTTTTAGTAACTTTATTGAAAGCATTTCTCAATGTCAACATATATAATTCCCGATATTCATGGTTGCGTCAAGACTCTTCGGAGTTTGATAGAATGTCGTTTAAATATTAAAGCATCGGATTGTATTTATTTTTTAGGCGATTATATTGATAGAGGTCCAGATAGTGCCGGAGTGGTTGATTATATTTTAGGTTTAAAGGAATCGGGGGTGGATATTCACTGCTTGATGGGTAACCATGAGCAGATGCTTATTAATTCTGTATTGGGAGAAACCGATATGATGCTTTGGATGATTAATTCTGGTATGGAAACCTTAAAGAGTTATGGAATTAAGTCGAATTATCAACTGAATATTTTAAATAGCATTCCTCCTAGGCATTTGGAATTTTACAAATCGTTAAAGCACTTTTTTATTGTTAAGGATAGGTATATTTTAGTTCATGGAGGTATAAACTATAGTGCACAAAGCCCTTTTGCTGATACAGAAGCATTATTATGGAGTAAACCAATGCCTGTGCCTGATAGTTTTATGCCTGGGTGCAAAATAATTCACGGACATACAGTAAATCCAATAAGTAGAGTAATAAATGATGTTCAAAATAAGCAAGGCAGAATATTCGGTTTGGACGCCGGTTGTGTGTTTAAAGGCTACTATCCGGGCACAGGCTACCTTACTGCGCTAAACCTCGAAAAATGGAAGTTGGATTTTGTGGAAAGTATAGACCAATAACTTCTCTTATCCTTGTTGTAATATTATTACTTCTGCTTTATTCCAAAGCAATTCTTTAAATTTAAGCGCATCATCACTGCTTCCTTCATAAATTCCATAATGAATAGGTATTGCTACGGATGCATTGGTATCTATAACCGCTTGAACGGCATCTTCCACTGAATTCATTGTGTAGGTTTGTCCAAGTGGAAGCATTATTATATTGCACTGAATGTTCTTCATCTCTGGTATAAACTCTGTATCTCCAGTGTGGTATAGCCAAACATTGCAAAGGTTAAGTAGGTACCCAACCCAGCCTTTCTCCTTTGGGTGCTTATCTTTTTTAAGGACATTATACATTGGAACAGCCTTAATTTGAATACCCTTCCACTCAGTTTCAAAACCAGGCTTGACAGGTACAACTTTGGCTGCGCCAAATACATCAAGTTGGCTGGAGAAATCGGCAGGGCAGAATATCCATGTGTCGGCTGATACAATGAGTTTTAAGTCCTCGGGCGAGAAATGGTCGAAGTGGGAGTGGGTTATTAGAATTAAGTCTGCTTTATCGGGTTGTTTTAGCCTGAAAGGGTCGATGTATATTGTTTTTCCACAATTCTGAATTTTTACCGAAGCCTGACCAAACCATTGTATACTCTCGGCCAACGCTTCAATATTCTTGGTTACTTGAGTACTCATAGTTCTAAGTTTTACAGTTTGAATGAACTAAGTTACTAAAAAATAATCCAAAAGTAAATAGCCTATTCTTCTGTGAAATCAATAAAATCGATTGTATCTGAAGGAAACGTGTCCTGTTTTGCAATTATTTTTTTTGCTTCGCCGTTTAGTTTGAACTCGCCAATATTTAGAATTGAATTGTAATCATCATCGGTGATGTAGCCTCTATTAAGCATTTTGTTTGAAACAAATTCAAAACTATTCAGCATAAATGGTTTAAGGTGATTTTCGTCCTCAAAAACCCACTTGAATTTTGTTGGACGAGGGACAATGTAAGCGAGGAACAATGCCTCCTGCAGGTTTATTTCGTTAGGTTTTTTATTGAAGTAGTAGTGGCATGCTTCTTTGACTCCGTAAACATTTGGCCCCCATTCTATGATATTAAGGTATATTTCGAGCATTCGGTCTTTGCTCACAATAGCATTATTCTCAATCATCCAAACAATTAGGAACTCCTCGAATTTTCGAGTGATATTTTTGTTTCGGTTTAAGTAAAGGTTTTTAACTAGTTGTTGCGATATGGTGCTCCCGCCACGGGCAAAACGCTTTTCCTTGATATTACACGCCATAGCGTAACGAATTCCGTCTAAGTCGAATCCTCGGTGGTTATAGAAACTACCATCTTCGCTTGTTATTATTGCCCAGCGTAGAAATGGCGAAATTTTATCGAGACTAACGTATTCTTTACCTTCTCCAATTCTGATATCTTTTATGAAAATACCCTCGTTGTAGACTTTATGGGAAACAGTGTCGTTAAGTGCGTTAAAGTTTGTGTTTCCGTAGGATTGAATGTAGAATCCTTTCGATATTAGTTTTGGCTCAATTATTAAGCTATCAGGATTGTTTGTGTTGAGGTTTACCAATAAACTGTAATTAAATTCGCCATTCAACTTCATTCCACTAATATTGTAGAATAAACCCTTAGGCAACGATTCGATTAGTTCTTGCCATTTATGGTTCCCGATTTTGAAACTTAAATCAATTATAGAATCGTTTTTATAGCATAGCCCAACATTAGCAGTTAGTTTGTTGAATTTTATTTTTGAAAGAGTATCGATGCAGTAAGATAAAGGTGTTATTTTGAAGATTAAATTTGCTGATACGCTATCGGTTTCAACTACTGTTTCGGCAATTCTCTTACCTTGGATTTGCAGTTTATCCACCTTAGATTTAAATAGAAGTTCGATGTTGTTTTTGGATAAATTTTTAGCTTCCAAGGATACTTTTGCTGATTCGAAAAGGGTTGTAATCCCAATAAATGGTTCAAGGAATGGTACTTTTGCTGCACCATTTTTCCCGCTTATTGTTACGTTTATTGTATTGGATTTTTTATCGGTAATTCCACTTAAAATAAAATAGTTGTAGCCACTATTATCCGTAAATTTGGCATCTGCATTAAATTTTTTTCCTGAGTATTTCCAGTTTTCAATGGTTAATAATCCGGAGTAAGTAGAGTCTGTGTAGTTTAAATTGAAGTTATTGACGTTAAATTTAGCAGTTGAAAGGCCAAAGAAAGTCTTGATTACTTTATTTAATTGAATAATTGAATTGGAAGAGTTGCCTGATTTTTCCGTAACACCATCATTATCAGCTTTGTTTGGTAACGAATTTCTATAATTTAAAATATTATGAATATTGATTTTTGAGTTTGATATTGTTACCTCTAAGGGGTTTATTTTTAACGTTAGAAGGTTAAGTAAGCTTAGTCTAGTTTCAATAAAACCAATATTTATTAAAGAGTCAGAGTTACTTAAAATACATAACTTTTTAAGTTGAATTGTTCGTAAGCCAATGTACCGTAACTCTTTGGTTTTAATAGTTAGGTTGTAATTTTGCTCAATTTTTGATATTTGTCGATTAAACTGGTAGTGTGCAATACTGCTTCTGAAAATAAATCCTAATGCAATAAGTGCAATAAACGCTATAAGAATTGACTTGGTTATCTTGTTGATATTTAAATTCATAAGTGGTATTTGGGTTTTGCAAAGGTACACCATTCAGTTTAATGTTAAGTGTTAATTTCTGCGAAAGCAATCAACAAAAAGAGGTACCTTAAGGGTACCTCTTCTATAACGAACTATACTAACTTTTAGAAATCGTATTTGGCGGCAAACGTAATTCTGTTATTGAAGACTGGATCCATTGAGGATTTATCGGTATATAAATTTCTATATACGGCCGCGGTTAGCATGTACTCAAAAGCAAAAGTCAAACTTTCTTCCTTGTAAGTAATTCGAGGAGAAAGTCTGTAAATATAGTCTAAATCATCATTTCGGGAGTATTTCACTTTGTCAATTTCAAGTCTTGTGTAATCACCATCGTTAGCACCATAAATTTTAGAGTAACCTGCAAAGAAACCTATACTAGTTTTACCAAGCGAGTGTTGTATGTCAAGCCAGCTGCTTAGTGTTTTAAGATTGGTATATTCATAATCATCAACAGCAGTTGCAGTTGTTTTCATTCCATATCCCCCAATCATTAAAAGATGTGTAAGGTTTTCGCCGTAAACAATTTCAGATTTTATGGAGGTTGACCCTATTTTTCCCATTACAAATCCACTAAGAAGGTATTGTCCAATTGTTTCATTAGTCTTAAAGGTGTCAACGGTAACCAAGCGTGGTGTCAACCATTTGTAGCCTGCTGAAGCCCCAACTAGAAATGTTTTCCTATTACCAAGTGTAACTTGTCCTAAAAGTTCGGGTAACCCTGAGTTCCGTTGTGCTTCGGTTGGTCCAGTTGATTTGTGGTAGCCCTGTGTAAGTGCTGCTGCAGTGATGCGAACAACATCCGAAGGGTATAGCGTGAATCGAATTTGTGGGGAATGATTCAGCGGATGAAAGGGTGAGCCTGCTCCAAAAGAAATTGGGGTTGGGATTATTTCATTTACAATTATTGGATGAAAGTAATGCCCCATTAATAATTCTGATTTTTCCCACCTTAAGTTAACAATAGCATGCCTAACGCGGAGTAAGCGCGAGTAATCATTTGCAGTTGCAAAAAAATCAGCCTCAATCATTCCAGACATTTTAGCCCCAAGAATATTGGGTCCTGTTACTTTTACCCCAAACCTTGAAGACAAGGCAAGCATTTGTAGTTGGTTTACCTTATTTAGGTCCTTTCCGTTTTTATCTAACGATTCTTTTAACGGGTAAAAATAGAGGTCGCCATCACGAAAGTCAACGGACTTGTATGTGTCAAAGTTCATCTCATAATTTACAAAACCATAAGGTTTAATTTCTATTTTAGGCTTTTCGAGCTCTTGTGCTTTTATGGTAATTGCACATAATAGAATTAAGGACGTTAGAAATAGTTTTTGATGTGTATTCATAGCGTTCTTTTAAAAGTTATATTTGAATTTGATTATTGCGGGTTTTTGCATACTATTTGCAAAGGTGATAAATGTTTTTTTATTATTAAAGCCATTTTTGGTGATATTGATTAACATCAAGTTTGTATCTATGAGGTTCATTTTTACTTTACTATTACTTTTTGTTAGTTACATAAAGTTGATTGCAGCCGATGCTGATTCATTAAGACCCCGTATAGTAGAATTTCCGAGGCATATACACTTATACACAAAAGTAGGTCCATCCTATTCTCAAATTGAGATTGATAACCCAGATATAGATGAATCGTTACTTTTTAAACCCAACCCACAATCGCTTATTGGATTTGGATTTTCCTATTCTTGGTTAGGTTTAGGGTTTAGTTTGCAGTTACCTGCAGAATCGGGAAATCTAGAAAAGTATGGAAAAACTCAGAAATTCGATTTTGAAGCACATATCACAGCCCGAAGGTTGATGGTTGATTTGACTCTTAAAACTTATAAAGGATTCTATTTTTCTAATGCCGATGATTATATTGATACTTGGAATGACGGTGATGACTACCCGCAAATGCCTAGTTTACAGACTGTGTCTTTAGCAACATCGTTTGCATATATTTTTAGTCCTGATAGGTATTCAGCAAATGCAGCATATTCGCATACAAAAGCAATGCGAAGGAGTGGAGGTAGCTGGATGCTTGGTGGTTATATTTCGCTTAATGGGGTCGGTTCTGATTCATCTATTGTTCCCTTGGTTATTAAGGAATACGTTGACCCTAAGCTTGATATTCGGAATGTTGTTTTTTCCAATTTTGGCATTTCGTTTGGCTATTCACATCTTTTCACACTTTTGCGCAAGTATTATATATCTTTTACGTTATTACCCGGTTTGTCATTTCAAAATGTGGTTCAGCAATCCTCCATTGATAATACTGTTAAGGAGTTTAACGCATTATCAATGCGTAATATTACCCGATTCTCACTGGGTAAGAATGGCGATAAGTTTTACTGGGGTTTATCGGCCTATGTTGAATCAACTTTCCTTAAGCACAATAGTTCTCAATTAGCCTTAAATTCAGGTCATACCGAGATATTTTTAGGATATAGACTCGATACCTCCAATTGGCGCTTTATGAAAGGTGTTGATAGGGTTATGCATCCTCGTTTTTTGCGATTTATTACTGGCCAACCACCTTTGAGGGATTAGTTTTTACTTCACTTATAAGAAAATTACGCAGGCTTAAATTAAAACTCTGTTTGTCAAATATTTCTATATGCTGAGAAATATCATTTGTTTTTTTCATAAAAAAGTGTAATATTATATAAAACTCGTTCTTAAACATTTGTTTAGTTTATTCTTGTTGTGTGTTTTGTTTTTTAAATCTCAAAAATCTATCGAAAATGAAAAAGATAAACGATTTAAAAATCAGCACTAGGTTGAACTATATTTTAACCGCACTGATACTTATTGGGTTTGTTGGATTTGGATTCTACATCAACAATCTTGTTTCAAACTATATTAAAACAAGCACCGATGCTCGCATGCGCGAGCAAATCTCCGATTTGGTTGAGTTAATGCGTGTAGAGCAACAGCTAAGTAGAGATAAACTGGCCGTTGCAATGAATTTTGCCAAAAAACAATTTGCCAATCAGGGTAGGTTGGTAGAAACAAATGAATCAATTCAGGTTACTGCCAAAAATCAACTAACTCAGGCCACCGAAAGTGTTGTTGTGCGAAGATGGTTGCTTGGCGACCGAAGCATTCATGGAAATTTCGATTTTGTGGATGGTGTTCAGTCTATGGGTATTGAAACTGCCACAATTTTTCAAAAAATACCTCAGGGTTTTCTCCGTATATCAACAAATGTTAAGAATTTGGATGGAACACGCGCTGTTGGAACGTTTATTCCAATGGACGGAGCAGTTGCACAAGCCATTAATAAAGGTGAAACCTACTCGGGACGCGCTTGGGTTGTTAATGCTTGGTATATTGCAACATACGAGCCTATTAGAATTAATGGAGAGGTAAAAGGTATGCTTTACGTTGGACTCAAGGAGAGTTTGGCTAAGGCAAAGTCAGTGTTTAGCTCAAAAACTTACTTCAATACTGGATTCCCTTACATTGTTTCGAACGATGGTACCTTAATGCTTCATCCAAAGGATGAGGGGAAGAGTATTAAGGATGCGGCTGTGTTCAAACTGTTCACCAAGGATGAAAACATTCAGAAGATAAGTTTCTCCGATAATGGGATTGAAAGGACAGAGTACTTCTCCTATTTTCCACTAACAGATTCTTATGTTGCAATAAGTATTGTTAACTCGGAGATGAATGCCCTATTGGTGAAAGTAAGATTAGCAATCATTGTTTCGATGCTTGTTTTATCAGTTTTTATTGTTGTGGTATTGAGAGTTATTGTTCAGGGTGTTGTGAACTCGCTTAAGAAAAGTGGAACTTTTGCCGAGAATGTTTCCAATGGCGATTTAACCGCTGAGGTTGATATATTCCAGCACGATGAAATTGGTGCTTTGGCCGACTCCTTAAGAAAGATGGTGGAGAAAATAAAGTCTATTCTGGAGAATATCCAGATGGGTTCGCAAAGTATTGCTGCAGCAGGAGCCGAAATTGCATCGGCATCGCAATCGCTTTCGCAGGGTGCTACGGAACAAGCATCATCAGTTGAAGAGATTTCTACTTCGATGGAGGAGATGGTTGCCAATATCGACCAAAATGACCATAACGCACACGAGGCCGATAGAATTTCTCAGTTGGTATCGTTTGGAATGAGGGATGTTGAATCATCATCAAAGGAAAGTTTAGATTCTATTCGCACCATTGCTGGTAAAATTAATGTGATTAACGATATCGCTTTTCAAACAAATTTGCTTGCACTGAATGCTGCAGTTGAGGCTGCTAGGGCAGGAGAGCATGGAAAAGGATTCGCAGTGGTTGCTGCTGAAGTCAGAAAACTAGCGGAAAAAAGTAAATTGGCTGCCGATGATATCGTGCTGTTATCAGCCAAAAGTGTTAGAATTACTGAAAATGCAGCTCAGAAAATGGAAAAGTTGATTCCTGAAATTGAGAAGGCCGCGAAACTAATTCAGGAAATTGCTGCTTTTTGTACCGAGCAGAAGTTGGGTGCTGAGCAAATAAATAATGCAGTTCAGCAGTTGAATCAAATCACTCAAAAAACTGCATCGTCGAGTGAGCAACTGGCTACTAGTTCGGAAGAGTTGAGCAGTCAGGCTCAGCAATTAAAGGAGTTAACAGAGTACTTTAAGGTTGATAGAGCAAGGCTACATTCGGTTAATACCAGACATTTGGTTGAGCCTTTAATGCATGTTAATGAAGAAATAGCTTCGGAGGAGTATCAACCCTTGGATTATAACTAAGAAGGGCGAGATAAATCTTGTCCTTCTCTATTTTTCCATTGCTTTAACTTTCAGCTCTTTGGGCATTTTCTCTATTGCGTAACGCAATGCTGTGCGCGGCATAATGTGTTTTTTGGACATAACATAGTCGAAAACAGCCTTTTGGTTTGACTGGCTGGCTGCCTTTAGCATCCATCCATATCCTTTTTGAACTAAGTCGTCGTTATCCAGCAAGAGAATATTTGCAATATCAAAAATATCATCGAGGAATAGTCCTTTACGGGCTGGAATTATTAAGGAGACTGCTGCGGCGCGTTTCATCCAGCGGTTATTGGATTTAGCCCATTTTTTTAGTTCATCAATATAATTTGGGTACATCTCAACAAATTCGCCAACGGTGTGGTTGCACAACGTATCGCACGATGCCCAGTTGTTTACATAGGAACTTACCCATTTCTCAAAAACCTTAAAATCCTTGGTTTCATATTTTTTTTGGATGTAGTATGACCAGTTACATGCAATAAATGATTCTTCCAAGTAACCCGATTTCCAAAGCTCTTCGCAGAGTTTAAAAATATCTTTTTTCGATAAACCCTCTATTTGCATGAAGTACGTTTTGCCAATTTTAATTACATCGGCCGATTTAACTCCATATGATGTAATTTCTTCCTTGAAAAACCGTTGACCACTCTTTTGAACATCTATGCTAGAGTTATTTTTCAACTCTTGCTGTATTTTACTTATTATATCTTTCATATTTAGTGCATTGAGTTGATAAAGTTAATATTTTTAGTTAATATGCTTTTAATCATTATAATTAACCTAAAGCTTTTATAATTTTGAGGTAACTTAAACCCAATTAAACTATGAACAGAATACTATCATTTGCAGCAACAATAACTCTTGGGGCTGCTATTCTTGTGTCGTGTACATCTAAACAGGAAAAAATGGAAAAACGTTTAGCCGATTACATTGCAAAGATAGAACAGCAAGTTATTCCTTTATCGTCTGAAGCTGCCATTGCATCGTGGGATGCTTCAATATCTGGTAAAAATGAGGATTATACCAAGTCGGAGGAAGCCCAAATTAAACTTGTGAAAATATTTGCCGATTCTGCATTATATGCTGAGTTAAAAGAGATTCGTGAATCAGGTTTGGTTAAGGACTCGGTTCTTAAACGTCAAATGGAATTGTTATACCCATCATTCCTAAGAAATCAGGTTGATCCTCAGTTGCTTGAGCAAAAAATTAAAATGGAGGCTAACCTTGAGAAAAAGTACTCAAACTTCCGCGCAAAGGTTGGCGACAAAATGTTAACCGATAACGAGATTGAGGGTGTTCTTTCGTCATCGACAAATAGCAAAGAGTTAGAGCAAGCATGGAAAGCGCATAAGATGATTGGTCAGGAGGTTGCTGCTGATGTTATTGCTCTTGTAAAGGTTCGTAACCAAATTGCACAGAAATTAGGTTATGAGAACTACCATACAATGAACATGACTCTTTCCGAGCAGAACCCCGAAACAATCCTTGCTCTTTTCAACGAGTTGGATAGTTTAACTTACGGTGCATTTGCACAACTAAAAGGCGATATCGATAGTTATCTATCAAAACGTTATAAAATTTCTGCGGATAAGTTGATGCCTTGGCATTATCAGAACAGATATTTCCAAGAAGCACCAAAAATTTATAATGTTGATTTGGACAAATTCTATGAAAATCAGGATTTAGTTCAGTTAACCGCAAAATTCAATGCTGGTATTGGTTTAAATGTTGATGATATTATTGCAAAATCGGATTTATTCGAGAAACCAGGCAAGAACCAACATGCATATTGTACCGATATTGACCGTTCTGGTGATGTTAGAGTGCTTTGCAATCTCAAACCAACCTATGGATGGATGAATACAAATCTTCATGAGTTTGGACATGCTGTTTACTCTAAGTTTAACGACCCTACAAAGCCTTATATGCTTCGCGATGCAGCTCACAGTTTTACCACTGAAGCAATTGCTATGATTATGGGTCGCTTGGCTAGTAACCCACAGTGGATGTTGGATATGGGCATTATTACCCCAGAGCAAAAGAAGGAAATTGAAGGCGATTGCTTTAAATCGTTACGCTTGGAGCAACTTACTTTCAGCCGTTGGGCTCAAGTGATGTACCGTTTCGAGAAGGAGATGTATGCTAATCCAGACCAAGATTTAAATGCTCTTTGGTGGCATTTGGTTGAGAAGTACCAAATGCTTAAGAAACCTGAAGGTAGAAACGAACCCGATTGGGCAACAAAAGTTCACGTGGCACTATATCCTTGCTATTATCACAACTATTTAATGGGCGAAATGCTTGCATCGCAACTGAATTACTATATTGCAGCCAATGTTTTAAATAATAGCGATATCACAACTGTTAGTTTTGTGAATAAACCTGAAGTTGGTAAATACCTAGATGAGAAAGTATTTAAACCAGGATGTTTGTATGAATGGAACGAAATGATTGAACGTGCCACTGGTGAGAAATTAACAGCTAAATACTATGCTAAACAGTTTGTGGAGTAGTAATAATCTATGTTTTAATAAAAAAAGCACCTTAAGGGTGCTTTTTTTATTAGTTATTGGTTGCTCTAAAAAGCATATCGGCAGATTGCTTGAGTTTATTCCTTAGATTTTCCGATACTTCAGGATGGCTATTCAACCAATCGGTAACAATTTTTGCAGCCTCAGGGCTGCTGTGCCCCCAAAGAGTTGCATCGAGCCACATTTTAGGAAAAAAGATATCGCCTGTTTGCTGAATTTCTGGAAGTAAATCGAGCGATGCAGTTAGGTAATGAATTGAATGCGCTGTGCGCAATGGGTGGTTAAAGTAACGTAATGCTTCTGTTACCCAGGGTTCTGGTCTACGGTTTTGTGCATTAAGTAGACTGTGGAAAAAGTCATCGCGAATGGCTTCGTCGTTGCTTACGGCACGTTTTACAAATCTGAATTTTGAGAGTCTATCGTTGTTAGTAATCCTATTCAACTGAATACCCAATAAACTATCGGCTTCGTGAACTCCTCGTACTGCAATTTCTAAGGCTAGGTTGGTGAAATCCTGTTCGCTTAGTGTAATTCCATCGATTTTTGCCTTGCTATTCCAGAAATCAACTAGATTCTCTATTGCTTCGCTGGAAAGGGCTATTCTAGTGTAGGTTTGGAAAATAGGTTTGCGTTCATCAACAGGAATATTCTTGGAGTTGAAGAGTTTGTAGAGTGTAAACTCAAGGAATTGCGATTGTTTAGTTCGTTCATCCTGGGTCATAAATTGCCACCAAACCATTTCGATATTGCCTAGTAGATAGCTGCGAATTTGTGGCTCTTTCTCTTTGTTTAGTGAGGATAAAAGGAAGTTGAAATAATCTGTTACATTAATTCTGCTGTTCAAGAATAACTCATTAACTGATATCAGATTTGAGGCCCTGGCCACAGCATCATCAATATAGATTGATGGGTTTGTTAATCGCTTAGTATTCTCTAATTCAGTAATAAACTGCCCATAACCAAGGCCATTGGAGTTTAGCAGAATGATATTATCGTTATTACCGATATTGATTTTTACTTGAGATTCATTGTGTTTTATATTGATTGTTTCAATTGTTGAGTTTTCATCAATTATAGCCACTGAGTATTCCATTGGTAGTTCAATCCCTTTTGTTTTTTGGGACAAACATAAAGTCACAGAACTATCCTTGTTATTTTTAATTTTTGATGAAATTATTGGCATCTCAGCCTGTTCAACCCATGCCTTACTCCATTTTTTTAGGTCAACAGGGGTGAGTGTGTCAAATACAGATATGAGTTCATTCCAGTCGGCATTCGTCATACAGTGCTGTTTAAGGTACTGCTGAACACCCTTCTGAAATAGTTCTTCACCCATAGTTTTTTCCAGTTGCATCATTGCTATTGGCGCTTTGTGGTAAATAATATCGCCATAAAGAGTACCTGCCAGTAAAAGATTATCGAGGTTTTGCTGAATAGGGTTGCTTCCCAATGTCCTGTCCACTGAATATGCTTTTGGGTAGTGCGATAAAAGAAAACTGAGTTGATGGTTAACTTCAGGAAATTGAGGGTTAACAATCTTATCGGCCATAAGTCTAGCAAAAACCTCCTTTAGCCACACATCGTTGAACCAGCGCATAGTAACCAAGTTCCCAAACCATTGATGGGCAACTTCGTGTGCAACTAAGTTGGCTTGACCCAACCTTTGGTTAACCGATGGGTTTTCGTCGAGCAGTAAGCGTGCATCGCGGTAAAAAATTGCACCAGAGTGCTCCATTCCGCTATACTGAAAATCAGGAATAAGCACAATGTCAAGTTTTTCGAATGGATATTTTATTCCAGTATAACTCTCGAGCCAGTTTAACGAATGAAAATGACTGTTAAAAATCGCATCCAAATTTCTTTCTACTTTCTTTAAATCACTTTCACGATGGTACAAGACAATTTTTTGGTTATTCTCAGTTCTGCTTATTGTATCGAACTTTCCTGCTGCAAATGCGAAAAGATAAGTACTTAAAGGTTGTGTTTTACCAAACATAAATATGTTGGAAGTATCGGTTTGCATTGCATTTTCTGAGGCTGAATTGGTAACAGCAGTCCAATCCTTTGGAACTTCCAACGTAAGGTTGAATATTGCCTTCATATCGGGCTGGTCGAAACAGGGGAATACTGTCGATGCCCTATCGGGAACCAAGAGTGTGTATAAGAAATCCTTTTTCCGATTTAGAGACGATTCGCCAGCATAAAAATCGATATCAACCTTGTTTGCACCCTTGTACAAATACCAAGCAGGTATAACAATATGACCATTCTCTGGTTTTGTGTTGTAAACGCGGCTATTAACTGTAACGGACATTAGGCTTGAGTCGTTCATCCTATAATCCAGAACAACTCTTTGTCGTTTTTTCAGTTCAAAGTTAATTTCAACTCTCGATGGAATTTTAGATTCCATATGTGATGGAACCGACATATATATTGAATAATCAATATTGCTAATATTTTCCTTACGGATTGCTGCAAGTTCCTTGGATACTCCTAATTCTGGAGTTTTACTACAACTTATTGCAAGTAGCAATACTAATGCAACGGTAATTGATTTAACTGAGAATAGCTGCTTAATCATAACGGAAAGATTTACAGCTCTAAAAATATACAATTACAGGTTATAAACAATTATTCTATATTTGCTTTACTCAAATTTTGATATTAATTCAATGACTGATTTTGATAAAGAAATACTCAATCTTCCATATAACCTCTACCGTTCAGCAATATCCATTCGTAGTGAGATAACCCGAAGGTTAACCGAGGAGTTTAAGGAAGATTTTACATCAGATTACTGGTATATTCTAAATATTATTATTGACAATGAGCCAGTTTCGAGCGCTCATATATCTGAAATCACTGGGCGCGATAGAGCATCAATTTCTCGTACTTTGGGATGTATGGAACGGCTCGATTTAATTCGAAGAGTCGATAACCCTGCCAACAAACGGTCGGAGTTAATCCTATCAACTAAATTTGCCTTTGAATTTAAGGTTAGGGCAGAGGAGATAATTCGCGAGGTAGTATCATCAACATTAAAGGAACTTAAGCCAATTGAGTTGATGGAGTTGAATAGGATGTTGAGTGCTATATCTATTTAATCTATTAGGTTAGTGAGTTGTTGAGTAATTATGGTTATTTACCACTGAATTACTTAATCTCCCAATAACACATTTACCGAATTAAACCTTCTTTCTCTCGCTTGGTCTTATCCAAAAATCAACTAATTAGCAACAAAATTTTTCTGTGAACAATAAAGCAATTACTTTTGTTGCCTCTTTAAATCATGTAAAAAAATGACAAAAATCAAAACAATCACAGCAATGATTATTCTACTCGCAGTAGTATCGTGCAATCAGGAGAAGCAGATTGATAATCCTTTATTGGCGGAGTTTAGCACGCCATTCCAAACTCCTCCGTTCGATAAAATTAAGCACGAGCACTATGTGCCTGCTATTGACTCAGCTATTGCCGAGGCAAAAGTGGAAGTCGATAAAATTATTAATTGTACAGATGAGCCTACCTTCGAGAATACAATTGCAGCTCTCGATGCTAGTGGACGCAGATTAAGCATGGTGTCTAATATTCTTTTTAACCTTAATGGTGCTGAAACCGATTCTGTAATTCAGCGTATTGTTCGGGAAGTATCCCCAAAATTAACTGATTTTAGTAACGATATTAGCCTAAATCCAAAACTTTTTGAGCGAATTAAAATTGTTTGGAATAAGCGTGATTCTTTAAACCTAACCGTTGAGCAAAAAACATTACTCGACAATTCATACAAAGGCTTTGTTCGTAGTGGTGCAAATTTGAACGATGAGGATAAAGAAAAGTTCAGAGCAATTAGCAAGGAGTTAGCTGACCTAAGTTTGCAATTCAGCGAGAATTATCTTGCAGAAACCAATGCTTACACCTTAAATATTAAGGATGAAAAGAATTTGGCTGGTTTGCCTCAAAGTTTAATTGATGCTGCAGCTCAAACTGCCAAAGAAAAAGGCATGGAAGGCTGGGTTATCACACTTGATTATCCAATGTATGGTCCATTCATGAAATATTCTGAAGTTAGAGATTTACGCAAGGAATTATACATGGCAAGCGCTAGCAGATGCTTTAAAGGGAATGAGTACGATAACCAAGAAGTTGCCAAGAAAATTGCCAACTTACGTCTTCAAAGGGCTAATATTTTAGGCTTTTCAAACTATGCCAATTTTGTACTCGAAGAGCGTATGGCTAAAAGTTCCGATAACGTAAATAAATTCCTACAACAACTCGTTGATGCTTCAATCCCCGCTACTAAACTTGAAGTTGAAGAACTTAAGAAGTTTGCAGCAGAACAGGGTTTCAAAGGAAATTTGGAACGTTGGGATTGGTCGTTCTACACCGAGAAACTTAAAATGAGCAAGTATAGCTACAACGAGGAGGATGTTAAACCATACTTCCAACTGGAAAAAGTTATTGATGGAGTATTTATGCTTACCAATAAACTTTATGGATTAACCTACAAACCCAATGCTAGCATTCCTGTTTATCATCCCGATGTTAAGGCTTACGAGGTTTACGACGAGACAGGCAAACTTATTTCTATTCTTTATCTCGATTTCTTCCCACGTGCAGGCAAGAGTGGTGGTGCTTGGATGACCTCTTTCCGTTCTCAATACAATGAGGCTGGTGTTGATGTTCGCCCATTTGTTTCAATTGTAACTAATTTCACCAAACCAACCGAAAAAGACCCATCATTGTTAACTTTTGATGAGTTTACAACATTCCTTCACGAGTTTGGACACGCATTGCACGGAATGCTTACAGAGTGTACTTACTCTTCGGTAAGTGGAACCAGCGTTTATCGCGATTTTGTTGAATTGCCATCGCAAATTCTTGAGAATTGGGCAACACAAAAAGAGTATTTGGATTTATTTGCAGTTCACTACAAAACTGGCGAAAAGATGCCTCAAGAATTAATCCAAAAAATCATTGATAGCCAAAACTTTCAGGCTGGTTATTTCTCGTTGCGTCAGCTAGGATTTGGAATTCTCGATATGAACTGGCACAGCATCGAAAAGCCAGTAACCGTTTCTGTAGATGAGTTCGAAAAGAAATCGATTGGTAAGTTTGATGTTCTTCCTTCTGTTAATGGAACAAATATGAGTGTTGGTTTTGGCCATATATTTGAAGGAGGTTATGCCGCTGGTTACTATAGCTATAAATGGGCTGAAGTATTAGATGCAGATGCTTTTGAAGTATTCAAGCAACGCGGAATTTTCGATAAAGAGACCGCAAAATCGTTCCGCGACAATATTCTTTCGAAAGGTGGTAGCGAGCATCCAATGGAACTTTACAAACGTTTCCGTGGACAGGAACCAACCATTGATGCTTTACTAAAGCGTAGCGGTTTGAAAAAGTAGGAGAGCAGACAGAAGATGTCAGATAATAGACATCAGACTCAAGATACTAGGTATAACGAAAAGGGGCTAAAAGCCCCTTTTTTACTTTATACTAAATTCAAATCATTAGTCTTAAGTCAAATATCTGAAATCTTCTGTCTGATATCTGAAATCTGATATCTTCAGTCTGCATTAAGGAAACTGACTTCCAAAACTATTAAAAGTATTTGGGTATTGAGCATTTACAAAGTTAAAACTGGCTCCAATACTAGTTTTATTGCTAATTTTATAGTTAAAACCAACACCATACATTTGGCTATTGTAGCTTCCAAAGCTATTCATAAAGGGAGAGTAGAAAGATTGGTTTTGAGATACAGAGCCCATTGCGTATACGCTAAACCTATTGGTAAAATTGTACTGAGTATATGCCCACGCTTGGTAAGGATTATTGGATGATTGAATTTGGCCTTGACCCAGTTCACTGGGTGTATTCATCCCATGGAATCCATTCCTTGATAATGTAACCCCTGCAATAACCTGCAATTTTTGATTTGGAGAGTAGGAAACACTTGGTGCAACATATGAGTTTGACATTCCCACACCATTTCCCATAAAGGAATAACCAGTACCTAAAGATAGTCCATAGTTTACACCAGGCTTAATTACTCCAAAAGGAGTTATAACAGCGGTAGAATCGTATGTTTGTTCTTGGTTATATCCGGGGTTGTAGATTTTATGTAAATCCTGAACTAGTTGAGCATTTGTAACAGAAAAACCAACGCTCAAAATGATAGATAGTAAAAATATTTTTTTAACCATAGCAATATCATTTTATTACCCAAAAATAGCAATCGATAAATTAAAACGCAACACTTTAACTTTTATTACTAACGTTTTTAACAGTATTTAGTTCGCTATCAGTGTAGAAGTTGTTATCAACCCATAGTTCTACTTCACTCTCACAGCTCTATGTACTCCTTGAACCTTGCCTAATCGGTACAATAACATTTCCAGATGCTTTGTATCCTCCACGTAGAGCTGAATAACTCCCTCGAATAGGCCATTTTTAGAGTTGATGGCAAGATTGCGCATGTTTACTTTCAAATCCTTACTTATGACCTCGGATATTCTGTTTAGTATTCCAAGTTCATCGGCTCCAGTAATTTTAATTGTGGATTGGAATGCTCCAGCCTTTGATGTTCCTTTCCATTTTGCTTTTACAATTCTATACCCCCAACGATTATGCAACTGATTTGCGTTCGGACAGCTTGTGCGATGTATCTTTATCCCTTCGCTAACCGTTACAAAGCCAAATACATCGTCACCAAATATTGGATTACAGCACTTTGCGAGTTTGTAGTCGATGTTAACCAACTTTTCATCGATAATCAAAAAGTCAGTGCTGGTTTGTTCCTTCTCTGTTTCAACTTTTTGTGCATCAACTTTTGTTGATTCAGTCGTTTCTACTGTTTCTGTTGTTATAATGCTTTTTAGTGCCGATGGGTCAATTTTGCCTTCAGCAACCCTTATAAAAATATCGGTTGGTTTCTTTAGTTTTAAGTGTTTGGTAATTTTCAACAGAGCCTCGTCGGCATCATCAATTTTCCAATTCTTAAAGCGGCGGAATAGAATCTCTTTTCCCTCAGCAATTTCCTTATTCTCAGCATCCCTCAATTCTTGTTTAATCCGTGTTTTTGCTTTGGATGTAACAACAATCGATAGCCAATCCTTTTTGGGACTCTGTTTTTTTGAGGTAATAATTTCAATAACATCGCCATTCTGAAGTGTTTGCTTAATGGTAACATTTTTGCCATTTACAATAGCTCCAGTACACTGAGCTCCAATGGCTGAGTGGATATCGAAAGCAAAGTCAAGTACGGTTGATTTTGCTGGTAGTTTGCGAATATCGCCTTTTGGTGTAAACACGTAAATATCTGAAGTTTGAATGTCGACATCTAATTTATCCACGTGTTCCTCAGGCGAAGTCTCTGCCGATTCTAATACTTCTCTGACACGTAATACCCATTCGTCAACTCCTTGTTCCTGACGAATTCCTTTGTACTTCCAGTGTGCGGCAAGTCCTTTTTCCGCAATTTCGTCCATTCTGGTTGTTCGGATTTGTACCTCAACCCATTTATCCTCAGGTCCAAGAACGGTTGTGTGTAACGATTCGTAACCCGAACTTTTTGGTACCGATATCCAATCCCTTAACCTTTCAGTGTTAGGGGTGTATTTGTCAGTTATGATAGAGTAAACCTGCCAACAATCGGATTTCTCCGATTCGGGCTTGGAATTTAGGATAATCCTTATAGCAAATATGTCGTGAACATCTTCAAAATCAACTTGCTGACTCTGCATTTTTCGGAATATAGAGTAGACAGATTTTGTGCGTCCTTTTTTTTCAAATTCATAACCACGTTTTTTTATTTCCTCTTCAATTGGGCCAATAAACTCTTTGATGAATTTATTCCTGGTAGCAGTGGTCTCCTTTAATTTCTTGATAATATGCTTATATTCCTTGGAATGGATAAACTTCATGGATAAGTCTTCCATTTCCGATTTAAGTCTGTAAAGACCCAATCTGTGAGCCAATGGAGCATATAAATGGAATGTTTCCCACGACCGTTTTATCTGAATGTCGTTGCTGGAATAACTCAACGAACGCATTGTTTCTAGCCTATCGGCTAGTTTTATGAGTATTACCCGAGCATCGCTGGATAAGCTGATGATAAGCTGACGGAAATTCTCCGATTGTGCTTTGGGATTTTTAAGGTCGAGGCTCGATATACGTGTAAAACCTTCAACAATATTGGCAACCTTGGCGCCAAATCGTTTTTCAATTTCAATTTTTGTGAGTTGATTTCGTTCAATCGATTCGTGAAGCAGTGCTGAAATTACCGACGAGGTTCCCAATCCAATTTCATCAACACAAATTCTGGCAACATCGGTTAAATGGATAATGTATGGATTACCAGAATCGCTTTTAACTTCACTATTTATATCAGAGGAAAGTTTAAAAGCGTCTCTAATTAGAGTTTGATTCTCCTTAGTAACAACATTCTTTACAGACCTCAATAAAGCCCTATATCGATTTAAAACTAACCTTTTGTCTTTTTCTGAATACTGTTGCATTGCCTTATGTATTTTGGTAAATATAAAAATTTTTTAGATGATAATCTTTTGGGTGAAGCATTCTGCGTATCAAGTATTCTTTCCTTTTCTTTATCTTTATACAAATTTTTGAAATATGTCAACCGAGCAGATTTATCAGAAAATTAAAAGTTTACGGGAACAGCTGAATCATCACAACTATCAGTATTATGTTCTGTCGAAACCAATCATTAGCGATTATGAGTTTGATGCTCTGCTCAAGGAATTGACCGATTTGGAGGCTCAGCATCCAGAGTTCGATGACCCCAATTC
>JAEXVC010000163.1 GCA_023406715.1 Bacteroidota bacterium
TTGTGGAAGAGATGATTTTTAAATGCGGTTGTATAGTTTTTGATGTACTGAAATTTTAGGAAAATTATTGAAAAGCGGATTAATTTGCTTCTTGATAAACCTAACCTATAAATCTATTATTATGTCATTTGCAACTATCGACTACATCATTTTTGCTGCTTACGCAGTAATTATTGTTGGATTGGGGCTTTGGATATCATTCCGCAAACGCGACTCAGAGACCAACTCCGGCGACTATTTCCTTGCAGGACGCGCATTGCCCTGGTGGGCAATTGGAGCATCGCTAATTGCCTCAAACATCTCAGCAGAACAGTTTATTGGTATGTCCGGTTCCGGATTTGCCATTGGTTTGGGAATTGCATCCTACGAGTGGATGGCTGCCCTAACTTTAATTATCGTGGCAATGTTTTTCCTTCCAATTTTCTTGGAGAAGAAGATTTTTACAATGCCACAATTCCTTGAGGCTCGTTTCGATAAACGAGTAAAAACCGTAATGGCTGGTTTTTGGTTGCTGGTTTTTGTGTTTGTAAACCTAACATCAATTATTTACTTAGGAGCATTGGCAATGCAAAAAATTATGGGCATTCCCATGATTTACAGCATTCTTGGTTTAGCGTTATTTGCAGCAATTTATTCAATTTATGGTGGACTAAAAGCAGTTGCTTGGACCGATGTTATTCAGGTTGTTTTCCTTGTAGGTGGTGGATTAGTTACAACATATTTTGCTTTGGATTATTTGAGCGGAGGCGAAGGATTTATTGCAGGCTTTAAAGTTCTTTTGCAAAAAGCACCCGAAAAATTCGATATGATTCTGGAAAAGGGTCAACTTATGATTCCCGATGGCAAAGGCGGACAGAAGGATGCCTATATCGATTTACCCGGTATTAGCGTACTTATTGGCGGTATGTGGGTTGCAAACCTTTACTACTGGGGATGTAACCAGTACATTATTCAGCGAGCCCTTGCTGCAAAAAGCATTAAGGAAGCACAAAGCGGTTTGGTATTTGCCGCATTTCTTAAGATGATACTTCCGTTAATTGTTGTTATCCCTGGAATTGTTGCTTTTGCTTTAAGTGCCGACATTGCCAAATCCGATGAGGCTTATCCTTGGTTACTCCACAACTTTGTACCAACAGGCGTTAAAGGACTTGCATTTGCTGCATTGGTTGCCGCCATTGTTAGTTCATTAGCATCGATGATGAATAGCGTTTCTACAATATTCACAATGGATTTTTACAAGGAATATATAAACAAGGAAGCTTCGGAGCATAAGCTTGTAACAGTAGGAAGACTAGCAGCCTTTATTTCTCTAGTTATTGCCGTATTCATTGCACCTATGCTTTCGAACCTCGACCAAGCATTCCAGTATATTCAGGAGTTTACTGGGTTTATTAGTCCTGGTGCATTAGCAATTTTCCTTACAGGATTTTTCTACAAAAAGGCTACAGCCAACGGTGCTTTAGGTGCAGCAATTGGAACCTTTGTATTCTCTCTCCTATTCAAGTTGCTTTTGCCAAGTCTTCCATTTATGGATAGAATGGGAATAGTGTTCCTAATTTGCTTGGCAATTATTTGGATATTTGCAGTAATTGAGGGAAATAAACAGCACGCGAAAGCAATTACAATTTCAAAGGAATTGTTCTCAACGGGCAAAGGCTTTAAAATTGGTTCCGTGATAGTTATAATACTTCTAATAATTCTTTACGCTATTTGGTGGTAAAATTGCATTTAATGAAATAAAAAGAGGGCTTTTAAGCCCTCTTTTTATTTTTAGTATTTAGCGCCCGATGTTTGGCTAAAGTATTTAACTTCTTTTCCTAGTATGTCAGATAGGAGAATGTCGGCCAGTTTACTTGTTCCCAAGCGGAATAGTCCTGGGTAAAGCCACTCTTGACCTAGCACTTGCTCCACAATGGTGTAGAATACTAAAGCGTCGTATGAGTTTGAAACGCCACCTGCTGGTTTCATCCCCACTTTGCGGCCAGTTATATCGAAGTATTCCTTAATTGCTGTGCACATAACGTAAACCGACTCAGGTGTTGCTGCTGGCTCAAGTTTTCCGGTTGATGTTTTAATAAAATCGGCACCAGCCTCCATTGCTAAAAACGAAGCAAGTTTAATATCCTCAAGACTTGGTAAAGCTCCAGTTTCGAGAATAACTTTAACTTTTGCCTCATCGGCAACCTCTTTTATTTGCTGTAACTCGCTGTAAACAGTAAAGTAATCGCCCTCAAGGAACGAGCCAACGGACATAACCACATCCAGTTCATCAGCACCTTGTTCAAGAGTCATCTCGCACTCCGATAATTTAATATCGATATATGTTTGTGATGAAGGAAAACCAGCAGAAACAGACGCAATCTTAACATTCTCTGCGGTTAGGTTCTCCTTAACAGCAGGAACAATGCTTGGATAAACGCAAATTGCTGCTACGTTTGGCATTCCGGGAAAATCGGTTTGGAATTTGCTTACCTTATCGGCAAATAGTTTACCGCGTTCGTAGCCATCGGTTGTGTTCAGCGTGGTTAAATCGATAGAGCTGAAACACTTTTTTAAAGTTTCTACCTCGCCTAAACGAGCCTTGGCAATATCTTTAATTTTATTCAATGCAGCCTGAACCGCAATCTGGTCAACCTCAAGGTTAAATTTTTCTTCCAACGATAGTTCCATAATTAAAAGTTTAAAGTTGAGAGTTAAAAGTTTAAAGTTGAGAGTAGAATGAGAATTAAAATCAAACTAGAACAATCATTCAGAACATCAAGGTTTATTCACTATCAACCATCAACAAACAACCATCAACGAATTAATTGCTCAAAGTTACAACAATTTGGGATTCTGATTATGCCTGTTAATATCTCGCTTGGTCTTTTTGTCGATATTTAGAAAAAAAGCCTGCGTAAGGTCAGTTCCGGTTTGATTTGCAAGGCAAATTAGCACAAAAAGTATATCGGCCATCTCCTCTGCAAGTGCATCGGGATTCTCGCCACTCTTGAACGATTGCTCGCCGTACTTCCGAGCAACAACCCTTGCCAATTCACCAACCTCCTCGGTGAGCAAAGCCATATTGGTTAACTCGTTGAAGTATCGAACGCCATGTTTTTTAATCCACTCATCAACAGTTTGTTGAGCCTGACTTATTGTTATATCCTCCATTACTCGCGGTTTTTAGAATCAATAATGATAGTTACAGGACCGTCGTTTACAAGCGAAACGGCCATATTCGCACCAAATTTGCCAGTCTGTACCTTTTTGTTTATCTCGGTTTCTAGAATTTTTACAAACTTTTCGTAAAGTGGTATGGCAATATCGGGTGGAGCTGCTTGAATGTACGATGGGCGGTTCCCCTTTTTTGTCTTTGCGTGCAAGGTAAACTGGCTTACAGCCAAAATATCTCCATCGATATCGGTAACCGAAAGGTTCATTACACCATCGTTATCGTCAAAAATTCTCAGTTTAGCAATCTTTGCAGCAGTCCACTCAAGGTCTTCCTGTGTATCGGCACTTTCGAATCCTGCTAAAATTAGCAACCCCAATCCAATACTTCCAACAGTTTTTCCGTCGATATCAACTTTTGAACTACTAACTCTCTGAATTACAGCTCTCATAGATGTGATAAATTGTGCGAATATATTTATTTAGATTATAGTTTTAGGTGGTTCGCGTTTATAGAATTTTCGACTATACACCCTAAAGGGTTCAAAACCCTTTAGAGATCGCGAAGAACAGCCTTATTAATTGCAAATCTATCACGAAAAAATTTAAATCCAAGAACAAAATATGCTATTCGTCTGTTTATCATCACATAAACTTTAAATAACAATTTTATGAATGCACTAAAACTATTTTTTCTGTCGGCTTTGTTTTTTTGGAGTGCGGGAGTGTACTCTCAGGAGCTTAATGCCGACGTCAGTAAATCCACCTTGAAATGGAACGCCAAAAAGGTTAGTGGCGAACACTACGGCGAAATCAAACTAAAGGAAGGAAAGTTCACAGTTAAAGGCGACCAAATTGTATCGGGCAACTTTGTGATTGATATGCAAACAATCACCTGCGAGGATCTTAAAAGTCCGGAATGGAACAAAAAACTTATTGACCATTTAAATTCAGACGATTTTTTTAGCGTTAGTAAATTTAACACCGCTCAACTGAGCAATCTAAAATCAGCAAAATTTCAAGGCGGAAAAGCAACTACTGAAGCCGATTTAACAATTAAGGGACAAACTTATCCTGTTAAATTTGATGTAGTTAAGGACGGTAAAAACTACAAGGCAAAAATTACCGTTGATAGAACCAAGTACAATATCCGTTATGGCTCTGGAAAATTCTTCGAAAATTTGGGCGATAATATGATTTACGATGAATTCACCCTCGACGTAACGATTGAGACAAAATAATGCATTAAAATGATTTTATCGACATAATTTCAATGCGGGATGATTCCCGCATTTTTATTTTATGAGATAGGTAAGAAAGATATAAACCAAAGGAAGCGTAACTATACTCAGTATTGTTGTGATAAACAGATTCCCAGCGGCCAACTTGTAGTTTCCACCGTAACGCCTACTCATTACAACAACAATAGTTTGCGCTGGCATACTGGCCTGCATCACCAGAACTACAAAAGCTTCGACTGAAAGATTTAGGTTGAAAATTTTGTTTAGAAAAAAGTATGCAAAGCCTAGAACTATAGGCGTTATAATCAGTTTATTCAAACTAAGCACGTAGATGCTCAGCGTCTTAAATGCATCCTTTACTCCAATGCCAGCAAGCAGTGCTCCAATGTAAACCATGGAGAGAGGACTCGTACTTTTTCCTAATCCTGAGAAAGCATCAACAACTGGTGTTGGAAGTTTTAGTCCGGAAACCATTATAGTGAAACCCAACAGCAGCGCACCAGTATTAACGTTTATAAGACTTTTTAAACCTGATTTTTGAGTCCCAGAGCTAAGCCTATAAATTCCGTATGTAAAAGTTATAGTGTTTGATGCTAACTGGTAGCAGGCTGCATAGAAAACGCCAGTACCTCCAGGAAACAAAGCATCGAATAGTGGAAATCCTAGGAAAACGATATTCCCAAGCATTGTATGCAAAGTATGCACTGTGCTATCGGCAGGATTAAGTTTTTGCATTCGCGACGATGCTGTACCAAAAAAGAAGAGAAATCCAAGATTTACAAACGTTAGCCCAAATACAAGAAATCCATTCCAAAGTAAAGCAGGGTTGCTATCGAGTTTGATAAATGTACTAAGGATTAAAAAAGGCAGGGTGATATCAATAATTATTCGAGCAAGCAAATCTTTACCATCGTCGGTTATTAGCTTTAACCACGATGCCGATGCTCCAACAAGCATCAACACTCCAAAAATAATTAACTGATTAACTATTATTCCGGTGCCCATAACAACAGTTTCTTGCAGTCAAAAGTAGAGAATATTTTAATTTTTTCAACTGACTACTCATTTATTGACGCGTCCAGATCCAATGAATGCTGGACGGTTTCGCCCTCCACAACAACTTTCTAGCGTGGCGAAGTTTCCTAGAAACGTTAACATAAAACCAACGGTAAACAAGTATAATTCCCTGTAAATTTGGATATTGAATTTATTATACCTTTCTTTGCATCGATTTTAGCATATTTTAGATCTGTATAGTTAGCATTTTTCTCGAATTACCTCTCAAGAAGATATCCTTTCTACTTCACTAGTTTACGCTGAATAATATTTACGCCAAAGAAACATTAACCCTTTTGAACAGATACTCGGTTAATGTTTGCTTCAGCGGCATTAACTAACAAATTTTAAATGAGAAACAGAAAACCTCTGAATGACAGGGGACAACGTAATTTTGATTCTAAAAGAACATCAAGATTTAAATCATCGGGTAATGGACAGAGCAAAAGTAGCTCAATCGACCCAAAGCTATTCGTAAAAAAGGCAGTTGCATCAGAAGTTATTAAGCATACACCTACGCAGCTAATTGAGGAGTTACCTGTTAACCCTAAAATAGTTAGCAACCTGCTAAAAAAGGGATTTAAAACTCCAACCGAAATTCAGGAAAAAACCCTCGATGCAATTCTTGAGGGTAGAAACCTACTTGGCTTGGCACAAACCGGAACAGGCAAAACAGCAGCTTTCTTGGTGCCAATTATTCACAATCTGATTAACCAAAAGCCGAACTTTCAGGTTCTAATTGTATCGCCAACCCGTGAGCTGGCTCTCCAGATTGACGAAGAATTTAAAAGTATTGGCAACGGCCTCAACCTTTCTTGCACCAGCCTTATTGGTGGTACAAGTGTTGGCCGTGATATTAACAATTTAAGGAGACCAAGCCATATAATAATTGGAACACCCGGCCGTATTTCCGATATGGTTCGCCAAAGAGCCTTGAACCTAAAAAACTTCTCAGTTCTTGTACTTGATGAGTTTGACAGATTGCTGGATATGGGATTCTCCAGAGATATTCAGTTCTTTGTTGATGGCATGAGCAATCGCAAGCAAACCGTTCTTTTCTCGGCAACCGAAGAGAAAAGCCAAAAGGCGATTATTGACCGCATACTCGAAAACCCAGTTGAAATTCGCGTTCGCACAGGAAACGTAAGTGCCGATTCCATTGAACAGGATGTGGTTGTGGTTAAGAATGGCGAAAATAAGATGAATGTTCTAATCAATATGGTTCGCGACGAATCGTTCGAGAAGGTACTTGTGTTTGCCGAAACAAAACGTTGGGTTAGCAGAATTTGCAGAGACCTTAGAGTCGCGGGCATCAAAGCCGATGAGATACACGGCAATAAATCGCAGAATTACCGAATTAACGCCCTAAACTCGTTTAAGAATAAAAAGATACAGGTGCTTGTAGCTACCGATGTTGCCGCACGTGGACTTGATATCTCAAACGTGTCGCACGTTATAAACTACCAGCAGCCCAAAAATATCGACAGCTATATTCACCGTATTGGCAGAACTGGCCGTGCTGGCGAAAGCGGAAAGGCGTTTACTTTTATAAACTAACAATGAGCTTTGCGTTGGACGCAGAAAAGTTTATTATACTAAAACCCTGACAGAGTTTGGAACTCTGTCAGGGTTTTTTACTGTCTTGGTCGAACCTAGTTTAAAGAATATTATTTAAATCTTGCATTCCTACAATTGCCATTATCTCAACAGTATCACCATTAATTTTGTAGTAAATACTATCAGAACCGCATACACATCTACGGTATCCTGCTTTAATGTAATCAACCGATTCAAATGATAATGGTCGTTGAGCAATGATATTGAAGTATTCAAAAAAAGAGTTATAGTATTTGTCGGCTTGAGACATTCCGAATTTTCGGACGCCATACTGATGAATTCGTATCAAATCCTCTTTGGCTTCATTGCTCAGTTTATATTTACTCATTAAGTAAAGATTTTGATTGACTTAAAATTTCTTCTTTACTATCATTCGTAAATCCGCTGTTTTCAGCTTTCTCTAATTTTGCCTTAATCCAGTCAGTTTGCGCTTGTTGTTTCCGTGCTTGCCGAATTAAATCGTTAACAACTTCGCTTTTGCTGGAATACTCATTGTTCTCCACCTGATTTTTCAACCACTCATCGTTTGGTTTGGTGAACGATATACTTTGTCGTACCATAATTTACATTTTGGTGTAAATTTACACCAAAAACGAACCAAATGCAAATATTCTTCATTATTGTTGCCGAAATTGGATGAGAAAACAGGCTATGCCTGGAAAATAGAACGATGGCGGTAAAACCGCCGCCAAACCCAATAATTATTATTTTTCCTATAACCTCGGTTTAACTGAGGAACGCGCGCCAACCAAGGATAAAACTGAAACAAATACTACCAAGCAATAACCCAATAAATTATTATTTTGTCTATAATTGAAATTGCATAACCCCGTGAATATCCATTATGCCAAACTTTAGGAACAATTTCAACATCCACCTTATTACAACCTCCAGCCTTTAAAACTTTCCCCGTATGATAATCTAAAACCAATAAAACAAAATTATTACTTAATCTAGTTGACGTAGCATCAAAGAACTCTTCAACTCTAAAAATTGGCAAAGGAACTCCATTCTTGTTTCTCATGTTCCTTTTTATAACGTTTATACTTTCCTCGCCCTCACTATAACCATCAATTTCAAATACATCGTATTTAGCCAAACAAAGACTGTTACCTATAAGAATCTGATTAGTATCATTAACAGAGAACTCTTTTAGTGATACCGTTTTAATTTTATCATATTCCATCTTAAAATCTTCATCGGAATACTTATTTATAAGCATAAACTGATGAGGAGCAAAGTCCTTCATAATGGTATCTTCACTCAGAATTCCTTTAATTGTTGTGATAAAATATGAGCGTGAATCATATACTTCAGGAATATGATTAGTTAAATGTGATGGAAAAAACTCCTTGCTCTTTTTATACAAGTAACCTATTCTGTCATTCTGTCCATTACTAGAACAGTTATTTAGAAGTAAAATTAAAATAAACGAAACTAACATCCTCATAACAAGTTTATTTAAATATTCATTGCTCAGCGATTTCTGTAACATTTCCGTAATTTAATAGCAATCACCAAGCCACATAACAATCTGAAAAAATCATTCTTTCGTAAATATATTCAATTTCTAACAAACTATCATTTCCCAATAACAACAAACCCTGACAGAGTTCCAAACTCTATCAGGGTTGTAGCATAATATTTACTAGAAAATTACTTCTTATTTCTACGCACAAACTCCTGTGCAATAAACGATGCTACATCATCGGCGTAAGAGTTCATTCCAAAGCCTGCATCGTAGCCTAGCTCCTTGGCTAACTCGTGGTTAATACGTGGGCCACCACAGCAAAGGATAACTTTGCTACGTAGGCCTTCGGCCTCAAGCATCTCAACCAATTCAACTAGATTCTGAATATGAACATCCTTTTGGGTAACGGTTTGCGAAACCAAAAGGGCATCGGCTTTTAGTTCAATTGCCTTGGCAATAAACTCGTCGTTGGGAACTTGGCTACCAAGGTTGTAGGCCTCAAATCCTTCGTAACGCTCCAAGCCATAATGGCCTGCGTAGCCCTTCATATTCATAATAGCATCGATACCTACTGTGTGGGCATCGGTTCCGGTGCTTGCGCCAACTACAACCAGTTTACGACCAATGTTCTCCTTGATGTAATCGTCGGTTTGGTGCATATCCATGGTTGTAGCCTCAACCTTGGGAACGTGAATGGTTGTAAAATCGACAGTGTGAACGCAGCTTCCGTAGCAGTTGAAGAATGTAAAACCCTCGGTTAACTCTTTGTAGAATACAACCTGTGGATTCTCAAATCCCATCTTCTTCATTAGCTGCTTTGCGGCTTCAATGGCCTCGTTTCCGCATGGTATAGGTAAAGTAAAACTCACTTGGGTTTTACCATCGTTCATTGTATCGCCGTAAGGCTTTATTTTTTTGAGGTCGAGCGTTGTATCGAATTCGCGCGCCTCCATTGAGTATAATCCTCCGCTCATATTGTGTATCTCTTTAATGCGTTTTACTTACGATTCTTCATTAACTCCACAAATGGATTGCTGTAGTTAGCGCCACGCTCAACTACCCCTGCAAGACCTTTTCCGCCAGTTTTTGGACGCTTAACTGCGGCAAACTTCCCTTGCTCCAGCGCGTTGAAAAGTCCATCGTTCTGAAGTACCTCAAGCAGCTCAACAGCATTGTTCAGAACTTCCTTGGCGCGGTTGCGGATAATTCCATTCTCCTTGTACTCCACCTCGTCGCCAATGCTCTTCATATTCTTGAAGATATACTTAGCGTTCTCGATGGCAAGGTAGCGGTCCGACATAAATGGAGTGTGGATTGCCTCGGTCATCATACCCAAAAGCTGAAGTCCCTGGCCTGTCCAAATTGCAATTTGGTTGAAAAGTGCATCCTGAATATGTCCACGAAAAACGTTACCGGTCATAAACTTGGTCGGTGGCATATATTTTAGAGGAGCATCGGGGAATATTTCGCGGGTCATCTGTGCTTGAGCCAACTCGTAAAGGAAGCCGTTCTCAAGTTCTGGGTCCATTTCGAATGCGTGACCAAGTCCCATTTGCTCGGCAGGAATTCCTGCAATAAACGCCAGTTGCTCGTTGATAAGGTCCGATGCCAGTACGGTGTGTGCCTCGTCGAACGCATCGGCGGTGGTTAGGTAGTTATCCTCACCTGTATTGATGATTACACCAGCGTATCCGTTGATGATACGTGAGAAATACTGGTCAACCATTGTGCGCTGCATATTGATATCGCGGAAAAGGATTCCGTAAAGGGCGTCGTTTAGCATAACATCGAGCCCCTCAAACGCACCCATAACAGCAATCTCGGGCATACACAAACCTGAGCAGTAGTTGCAAAGACGAATGTAGCGTCCAATTTCCTCGCCAACCTCGTCCAATGCCTTACGCATAATGCGGAAGTTCTCCTGTGTTGCGTAAGTTCCGCCAAAACCTTCTGTTGTAGCACCGTAAGGAACATAGTCGAGCAGACTTTGACCAGTTGTTCGGATAACCGCAATGATATCGGCACCTTGACGTGCAGCGGCTTGTGCCTGAACAACATCCTCGTATATGTTACCTGTAGCAACAATCACGTAAAGGTAAGGTTTTGAACCCTCGCCAATTGTTTTCAAATAGTTCTCGCGGCGAGCCCTACGCGATTTAATTCTATCGAGGCTAGCATTGACAATAGGCATAATAGCCGCATCAATCTTCTCCTTTGGATGAATTTTTAGTGTAGTTAAATCCAACTTGCCTTCGGCAACCTGCTCGGCAATTTGCTGTGGATTTAAACCTGTTTCAACAATGGCGTTTCCGATGTAGAAAATAACGCCCTGTCCAAGTACACCTTTCTCCTTTAGGGAATCAACAAGCACGTTGGGTAGCGGAACCGCATTGGCATCAATTCCATCAATTCCCAACAAACGGCAGAGCGTGCGCTCCACAGCCACAGTTGTGTAATTCTCCACAAAGCTCTGAACATCGCCAGCAATCTTCTTCGCGATGTTTTTAGCATAGCCAACTTTCTCAAAATCGAGACCTAACTTGCTCTTCTGCATAACTGTATTCGAAGTTTATTATTTATTAATTCTAATTCTCTGTATCTTTTCCTAGTTGTTTTGCTGCCTCAGATATAATATCGGAATCAACGCCTAGTATCTGCGCAATTCGCAACGCCTCGTGTGGAACGTTAGTTCCATCATCGTCAATTAGCGAGTAATCAATATAATCGCCAATGTTCTTAACGGTGATAGTGGCATCCTTGCTATCCTCAATAAAACCCTTAACCCTTAGTTTACGGCATTGAGTACTTAAACCGCTATAGTGCGTTGTAATAACCGCTTTTACGTTGCAACCATCCAGGTAGTTTGCCACAGCGCTAACAATAGCGCGACCCTCGGTTGGGTTGGTGGTACGAGCCAGCTCATCAATCAGCACCAAAAGCGGATGCTGCTTTTTGGCCATCTGCACAATTTGGTTCACCTTCAGCATTTCGGCAGCATAGGACGATAAGCCTGATAGTTCCGATTGCTCATCGGCAATGCTGAAAAGAATGTGCTCCACCAACGCAATTTTTGCGCTTGTGGCTGGAACAAAAAAACCGTACTGGCAAAGAGCCTGACTCAGCGCAAGCGTTTTTAGCAGAACCGTTTTCCCGGCCATATTGGCTCCGGTAATCAGGCAGGTTCCTTTATGAATTTCCACATCGATAGGTTGATACCTTCTTTTCTCCAGCTCAAGCAACTCCTTAAGCTGAGGGTAGAATAGTCCGCTGTACGATGTTGTATCGGCAACAATCTCCGGCATAATCAGCTTCTCAAAGATAGCCTGCTTTGCCTTTGCAATAAGTATATCGATATTGGCAACCGCAAGCAAAGCATCGTTTAGTTCCGATGCAAAACTATGCAGCTGTTCCGATAGGCTTTGCCTAACACCATCCTCTATCTCCGTAATTTTGGCTCTGATTTCTTCGGACTGATGAAACTGTTTACTGCTATCGGCATTCGTTTTCTCTAGTTCTTCTATTGAGAATTCAACGCTAGCCAGTTTTTTGCGCAACTCAGTAAGTTCTGGCGCAAAAGCGCTATTGATGTAGAACGAAGGAATACGTGTGTTTTCTGGGTCGAGAATCGCTATAACCTTAGCAAGATTTGGTTGTTTGCTGTAAAGGAATTCTATCGATGAGGTTAACTCACGAATCTCATTGGCCAGCAGGGCAAAACTTTTCACCTCGAAAAGTTCAATATCGTTCAGCGTTAACTGCTTCTGAATGTTTTTGATTGTTCCAGCAATATCGCGAACCTGCGATAGTTTTATGGTAACCTTATCGATTGTTACCTTATGTTCACTTTTGCTGTAAGCATTTACAGCTTGCTCAACCTGTTGCAGCTGATAAAGTACATCCTTTTGGCTAACCAAAAATGGTGATGCCAGCAATACGCGATGCCCTAAACCCGATTTAATATCGAGTTTGTCCACCATGTAGCGTAGTCCTGAAATTTCGGTTAGCGCACTTTTCAGCTGCATCACTTTAACTTTTTTACATCATACACTGGCATTTGCAGGGCATCCTGCATCGCCGCTTTGAGTTCATCGGAACTCAACCTGTAACCCTGTGGCGACGTTGGATTTATGCAAACCGCCGCAAGTTTTGTTTTGGTTGCCACCCTAACTTTTCCTCCTTTTTTGATGAAAGAGTAGTACACATCTGGAGTAGCAAATATCTTAGTAAAATCCTTAACTATCAACTCAATGTTGGCTACATTTTTCTGCATCCGCAGAAATTCGAACAGGTTATTACTCGTAGCACCAGCCACAAATAGCCTATTGCCGTAGCTGAATATCTTATCCTTTGCTTTTTCAAGCATAAAAACCGACTGCACATTAAGGTCGTGCAGGTTACTCTCGGCATCAACCGCGAATATTCCCGATTCCACAAAATCGATTTTTCGTTTCAATTCTGGCTCTACCTCAGGCAGATTGATTAAATCCACCACGTACTTGGTTTTGCGAACCAACTCTGGGATATTTGCAGAGTAAGCCGCACCCGTGGCAAGTACCATTCCCTCAGTTACCGCTGGCGATGCAAGGCTAAGCCTCGATAATGCACCGTCAACAATGGTTAAATCAACATCATATTTATTCATCTCCGCAATTATTGCTTTTAGGCAATGCGTATCGGGTGGACCAGAAAGTAAAACTTTGTCGGAACTTATTGCCTTTGCAATAACCAGTCTACCCAGCGAAGTATGAATGTTGCTAACGTCTAAAATTTCGGATGTTATTCGGCGTTGCAAGTAGTGCTTTTCCGCCGAGATAAAAATCATTCCTTTGTAGATGCGAATCTCTGGTTTTTGAGTGTTTGTGACTATATCGCGGCTCTCTCCATCAATCCCAATGGACGTAAGAGCAATTCGCTTATCCATATCCTTTAGCCTACCAAGAACATAGTTAAGACACTCAGTTTTGCCAGTATTCTTCTCGAGTCCTACAATTGAAAGGCTTTTGTAGGTGAGCACATCATCAATGAATGGCATCCTATTTCGCCCTCATTTTTACTTATAAAAAACACGAAGACGCATTTTTCTAATCTAAAATCGGTAAAAAACCAAAAAAGAGTAGCAATGCGTCTTCGCGCTTGAATTTATTAATGAAGATTCCTCATTTTACGAGTTAATCTTTCAGGCTCAATTGAAAGTTGGTCGCCGTGCATTAAGCCAGCAATACCATCCTCAAATTTATGGCTTTTGCAATCATCGCACTGGCACTCGTTTTTGTAATCGGTAGGCTCAGTGTATGTTGTATTAACGCCCTCGAAGTTACGAAGGATAACCTTGCCTGGCATTTGCGAAATAACGAACTGAGGCATAACTGGTGTTTTACCACCACCACCTGGAGCATCAACCACAAATGTTGGAACAGCGTAACCCGAAGTATGTCCACGAAGACTTTCTATAATCTCGATACCTTTTGAAACTGGTGTTCTAAAGTGCTCAAGACCCATCGAAAGGTCGCACTGGTAGATGTAGTAAGGACGAACACGCATCTTAACCAAATTGTGAACCAACTTCTTCATCACGTTAGGGCAATCGTTAACTCCACGCAATAGAACCGATTGGTTTCCTAGTGGAACACCTGCATTGGCTAGTTTAGCACAAGCTTCAACGCTCTCAGGAGTAACCTCATTGGAATGATTGAAGTGAGTGTTTAACCAAATTGGGTGATACTTCTTAAGCATATTCACCAAATCGTCGGTAATACGCTGTGGAAGAACCACAGGAACGCGACTACCAATACGAATAATTTCCACGTGAGGAATTGCACGAAGGCGAGCAATAATATCTTCTAAAATACCATCGCTTACAAGTAAAGCATCGCCACCAGAAAGTAGAACATCGCGTACCTCTGGGTGGTTTGCAATATACTCAATTCCTTTAGTGATATTATCCTTTGGAGTTGCAGCATCCTTTTGACCTGCAAATCTGCGACGAGTACAGTGGCGGCAGTACATTGAGCACATATCGGTGATAAGGAAAAGAACCCTATCAGGATATCTGTGTGTTAAACCGGGAACTGGTGAATCGCCATCCTCGTGTAATGGGTCCAACAAATCGGCTGCCGAAGTGTGAGTTTCTGCAACAGAAGGAATTGCTTGCTTACGAACTGGACAGTTAGGATTATTTGGGTCAACCAACGAGAGATAGTATGGAGTGATAGCCATACGAAGAGTCTGTAGCGATTTACGAATACCCTCTTCCTCCTCAGCTGTTAAGTTGATGTACTTTTTTAACTCCTCAAGTGTCTCAATACGATTGCGAACCTGCCACTTCCAGTCGTTCCAATCGTTGTCCGATACGTTAGGAAAAAACTCCTGACGTCTGCTTTTATTCTGAAAATTAAACATACAGCTTATTAAATAAATTACGTATATCCTCTGATTCCCTAATTATGCTAAGAGTAAGGTCGGCATGACCTTTTGCATAACCATTTCCTACAATTAAGTTGATATCCTTACCAACACCCTCAGCACCAAGAGCCGCCTTTGTAAACGAGGTGGCCATTGAGAAGAAGTAAACGCATCCGTTACCTTTGGTAATCAATATTGATGTCATTTCGGTATTTGGAACGTTCACGTTGTTGATAACCACATCGCAACCTCTTGGGCCAGTAATGGCTGTAACCTTATTGTAAACGTCCATTACATTTGTTGCATCGGCAATAATAACGTGGTCGGCCAATTTCATTTCCGAAATTCGGCGAGCGTTTTCCTCCGAATACTCCACCACAATAACTTTACCTGTGCGTGTAGCATTCTGCATTGCTTGGTAACAACAAAGCACACCCGATTTTCCACCACCACCAATGATGCAAACAGTATCGCCCTCCTTAACCAAACGGTCTACCTGAGCAGGTGCACCAGCAACATCTAATGCTGCAAGAGCAAGTTTCTCGGGTATATCATTGGGAAGGACAGCAAAAATACCACTCTCAAAAAGAATTGCTTCAGCCTCAACATCCACCTGGTCGTTTTTGGGATTTACGCTGATAATTTTATGAATTTTCAGCGGTGTAAGCGAAAGCGAAACCAGCGTAGCAATTGTATCTCCTACCTTTACACCTGCAGCGGGGAAATTTGGACCAATGGCTTTTACTGTACCAATAAGCATTCCACCAGAACCTGTAACAGGATTCTGCATTTTTCCACGCTCAGCCACAATGTCGGTAATCATTTTAGCCATACGGTCGGTATCGCCATTGCAAGCCGTTTTTATTTGAGTAAAGCTAGCGGAATCTATATTCAGCGTTTTTACCGAAATCAGCATCTCGTTATCGTAAAGCTCCATGGTGTTATCGAGCTTTTGTGCTGGTTGCGGTAAAGTTCCCTTTGGCTCCAAAACTCTATGAGTTCCGTATCTACATCCTTGCTTCATATAATTTGCTTACTATGAATTCGAAACAATTAATTAAACAACGAGAGTTTGATGTACCGTTTAACCCCAAGGGATGACAACTTACATCAAATTCACGTTATATATTATGCGTAAAGCTCTGTGAACACCTTACGAAGTTTCTCGCTCTCGCGAAGAATTTCAAGTGTAATTGCTGCGTGACCTTTAGTGTAACCGTTACCAACAATCATTGTAACATCGCTACCAACACCTTCAGCACCTAGAGCAGCTTTTGTAAAACTTGTAGCCATTGAGAAGAAGTAAACAACGCCAGTATCTTTAGTACAAAGAATACTTGTCATTTCGGTATCGTTGATGTTTACGTTGTTGATAGTAACATCGGCCATTTGACCACCTGTTAGCGCTTCCATCTTCTCAAGAACTGGAACTGGTTGAGTTGCATCGGCAGTGAATACGTGGTCGCAGAAACCAAGGTCGATTAATCTATCGGCACTCTTTTGGCTGTGGCAAAGGCCAATAACCTTACCAGTTACACCAGCCCTACGTTTTGCCTCGTAGCAGCAAAGCATACCCGATTTTCCACCAGCACCAATGATAAGAACTGTATCGCCAGGTTTAACCAATTTTGCAGTTTGTGCAGGAGCTCCAGCAACGTCAAGTGCTGATAAGGCAAGTTTCTCAGGAATATCTGAAGGAATTTTAGCGTAAATACCACTCTCGAAAAGAATTGCTTTACCATCGATATCAACTTGGTCAACATCCGCACGGATTTCTTTAATTTTGTCGATACGAAGTGGAGTTAACGAAAGAGAAACCAAAGTAGCAATCTTATCACCAACCTTTAAGTCGATTTTTCCAGCAAGAGCATCGCCAATCTTCTCAACTGTACCAAGTAGCATACCACCTGAACCAGTCCAAGGATTGCGGTGCTTTCCTTGTTTCTCCACAATCTCCATCATAATTTCAGCAATCTTCTTGTGGTCGCCATTAGCGCGAGCCTCAATGTCGGTGAACGATGCAGAGTCAATATTAAGAGTTTGTACATTGATGAGAATTTCGTTATCGTAAATCTCATCCATGTTGTTATCAATCTTATTTGCAGGTTGTGGCAAAACGCCTTTTGGCTCAATAACCCTGTGGGTTCCGTACTTATTTCCCTTCTTCATTTTATCAAATTATTTATATTATTAATACTATTTTTTCTTAAGACCTAAAATTTCTCTTGCTTCTGCCGATGTTGCCACCTCGCGTCCAAGTTCCTTAGCAATACGAACAACCTTGGCAACTAACTCGCCGTTGGATTTTGCAAGCACGCCTTTCTCAAGGTAAAGGTTATCCTCGAAACCAACCCTAACGTTACCGCCCATAGCAATTGCTGGGGCTGCAAGCAAGAACTCGTGACGACCAACTCCTGTTGCGCACCAAGTTGAACCTGCTGGAATTGCATTTACCAACCAAGCAAGGTTACTAACAGTTGCAGGAGTACAACCAGGAACGCCAAGTACAAAGTTGAAATGTAGGGGAGCACCAGGTGCTTGACCCTTTTTCACCATATTCAGAATTGTATCTAAATGACCCATCTCAAAGCATTCATACTCTGGCTTGATATTGTTTGCCATCATACGTTTACCAAAATCGCGCATCATTGGCATGGTGTTCTCAAATACCTCGTCGCCAAAGTTGCAGGTACCGCAATCGAGAGTAGCCATTTCAATTGGCAACTCGGTTGGTTGTAAACGCTCCTCAGCGGTCATTCCCACAGCACCACCTGTAGATGGAATAATAATCACATCGGGGCAAACCTTATAGATAGCGTCAACGCACTCCTTGAAACGAGCTTTGTCCTGTGTTGGTCTGCCATCGTCCCAACGAACGTGTAGGTGAACAATGGCGGCACCAGCATCAACTGCTGATTTAGCCTCTCTAACAATCTCCTCAACGGTGTAAGGAACCGCAGGATTCTGCTCCTTGGTTACCTCGGCGCCACAAATAGCAGCGGTGATAATTAGTTTTTCCATAGCTATGTTGGTTATTTACGTTGACAATTCTTTGGAACAACACAGGTACCACTAGCGCGGCAAACAACAATTGGTTCTGCAAGAAGATCGCAAGCGGAATCGGAAATATCGGGACGAGGTACAATTACCTTACGAGCCTCAAAAGTCATTTTTCTGGAAGTGTTACCAACATTGGTGATTTCGCCAACAGCCTCAATATAATCGCCAGCGTAAACAGGAGCGATAAACTCAACGGAATCGTAAGCCTTAAAAAGACCTTCATCGCCATCCTGTCTAATTAAAAGCTCAGTTGCCACATCGCCAAAAAGTTGAAGCATTTTAGCGCCATCAACTAAATTTCCACCGTAGTGAGCATCGTGCGAGCTCATCCTAACCCTAATCATCACTTTACTATCCATAGCATTAATATTTTAGATTTATTTTTTTACAATGTGAGTTACAAAAATCGATTGTGTTTTAACGTTCTCAGGGTTAATTTGTCCAATTTCAACAACCTCCTCGGCCTCTGCAATTACAATATCAGCAGCAGTTGCCATAACTGGGTTGAAGTTCTGCGACGAACCCTTGTAAACCAAGTTTCCGATGGTATCGGAAATGCTAGCACCAAGCAATGCGATATCGGCGCGTAATGGCTTTTCCAAAAGGTAATCGCGACCATCGATGTTGATTTTTTGCTTTCCTTCCTCAACTATGGTTCCAATGCCTGTTGGGGTTAAAAATCCACCAAGGCCAGCACCTGCGCTACGAATACGCTCAGCAAGTGTTCCCTGTGGGTTGAACTCAATGCTTATCTCTTTGTTGTTGAACTGCTCAATTGTGCAAGGATTGGTTCCAATGTGCGATGTAATAACCCTTTTCACCTGTTTGTTTGCTATAAGCAGGCCAATTC
>JAEXVC010000128.1 GCA_023406715.1 Bacteroidota bacterium
GAAGAAGTTACTCTACATTCTATCCTTTTTTTCGGTATTAGGAAATGTTGTTGATATTGTTACTTATAGTAACTCTATCGTTAATCTATCAATAAATATTGTTTTTATTAGTTTGGTTATTGCGGTATTAGTTCTGAATAAGCTATCATCGGTATCCACCAAAAAGACTTTCACAATCATTATATACTCATTGTTGCTAAATGTAATAATGAGCTGGGCGTTTGAGACTTTCTTTATTGAGTTCAATGAGTTTACTGCATTACGAACCATTATAATTACAAGCGTTTTACTTCCAATTTCAGGTTTTATTCTGGGGAAAAAACATTCTGTTTTAGTTGGTACTGTTATAGTGGCATTTATTGTTGCAATTTCTTTTTTGACTAAAAACAACTACATCCAAAGGAATATTTTTTTCCTAACCATGCTTATTGCTGGTTACACCTATGGAATTTACACAATTATCAGCATTTTAAATAAAGGTTTCGATAATGAGGAAAAACTCCTTGGTGAACTTTCTCAAAAAAATAACGATATCTCGTTTATCAATAAGCTATCGCTTAAACTTGCCGATTTTTCTCCTGAGAACGATTTTATTCCTTCAATTCTAAAGGAAATCACGCAACATACCGATGCTAAACTTGCAGTATTTTGTGAGTACGACAAAATCCAAAAAGTTCTCATTGTTAAAAGCATTGAGGCCGATGGGGTAATTCTTAAATCGGCAATTAAAATTGGTGGCGAAAAAATTCTTAATACTACTTCTCCTGTTTCACCTGAAGCATATAAACGAATTACTAGCAATAAAATTGAATTGTTGGATTCGTTTACTGAGGTTACATTCGGAGCAATACCAGAATCGACCAACCAAATGCTTAAAAAGTTAACTGGTATCAGCGATATATACGTACTAGCACTAATTGTATCGGGCAAACTATACGGCACAACAATGCTGGCCTTTAAGAAAAATCAGAAGTTACCCAGCAACGAATTGCTAAAATCATACTCGCATTTAGTTGCACTTACGCTCAGAAGAAGCATTGCCGAAAAAGCACTAATCATAAACGAAAATCAGCTACGCTGCATTACCGATAACATCAGTGATGTGGTTTTTACCACAGATATGGATTTAAACACAAAGTATGTAAGTCCATCCATATTCAAACTCACCGGCGAAACGCCCGAGGCTTATATCAACAAAAAGATTGAACGTAAACATCCGATAGACTCTCTCCGACTAATTAAATCGGCTTTAACCGAAGAACTTGAAAAGGAGAAGAATCCGAATATCGATAAAAAGCGAACCCGAATTATTGAGGTTGAACTTTATAAAAAGGATGGAAGCAAAATATATGTTTCAACTCACCTATCATTTATTCGCGATAATCAAGGCAATGCTATAGGATTTCAAGGAATCACCAGGGACATTACAAAACGCAAATTAGCAGAAATTGCCTTACTGGAAAGTAGAATGAAGTTAAATACCGTTGTTGAAACCATTCCCGACCTTTTGTTCCATTTTAACCGTGAGGGTATATTCGTAAACTTCTACCAAACCAATAAAACACATCAACTTTTTATTGAACCCAGCAAATTTATTGGAAAATCGATATATGAAGTGCTAGACAAGCCCTTGGCCGATAAAATTCAGAAAGCAATAAACAAAACCCTGCATAAAAACTCCTACGAGTTCGAATATGAAGTATTCAGAGATGAACCAAAGTATTTCCATGCACGATGTGCTCAACTAAACGAGAACGAAATTATAGTTATTTCCAGCGATATTTCTAAACTTAAAAAATCGGAAATTCAACTTATGCAAAACTCCGAGGAGTTAAAGCAACTAAATGCCGACAAGGATAGATTTATGCAGATATTGGCGCACGATTTACGAAATCCTTTCAATGTTCTACTTGGTTTTTCCGATTTACTGCTGAGAAATTTTAAAAACTATGATGATGATTTAATCAAATACTACCTTGATATCATTATGCAAACCTCAGAAAAAACCTATTTAATGCTCGACGAGTTGCTTCTTTGGTCAAAATCTCAAGCAGGAAAGTTACCGTTTGAGCCTAGTAGTATCAACTTATCAGAGTTAATCGCATCTATTTACTCCGAAACAAAAACCAATGCACAACGAAAAAACATAACAATAAAACTCAGCGTTCCCGATAATTTCCAGATTATTGCCGATGGCAATATGCTAAAAACTGTTATTCGAAACCTTGTTTCAAATGCCATTAAATTCACACGAAAAGATGGGGAAATAACCATCAATACTCACCTAGACGATAGTAAAGTAGTTATTGCCATTTCCGACAATGGAGTAGGTATAAGTAAAACCGACCAGGAGAAACTATGGAATAATAGCAATCCGCATAGCACAATCGGAACCGACAATGAAAAGGGAACAGGGCTGGGATTATTACTTTGTAAAGATTTTGTGGAAAAACATGGTGGTAAAATTTGGGTTGAAAGTGAGGAAGGATTTGGAAGTAATTTCAAAATTCAGCTACCTTTATTGAATTAAAACATTAAAATACTATGGAACAAAACCGTAATAACTACCAGAATAAGGCTCACGAAACAATCGATGAGATATTTAAGGGTATCAACTCTTTGGAAGAAAAGGCTAAAACCGCCAGCAAGGACTTTTCCGATACTATGGAGGAAACTATTCAGCAAATGAAGGTTGAAGGCGAAAAACTAAAAGTAAAACTTGATGAATTGGCGAACACCAACAGTGAATCATGGGAGGAGATAAAGAATGGCTTTGAGCAAGCCGCTAACTCGCTCCGCGATGCTTTCTCGAATGCGTTTAATAAATACAAGGATAAATAATAGTTGAAATGTAGCCCCGAGTTTAAACTCGGGGCTTTTTGCATTTATGAGTTTTGAATTATCGCCCAAAATATAAAGTTTCTGTTCCATATCTTATTTCTATTTTGCAATGCAAATATTATTAATCATTTCAATCATTCATTACACTTGCATCGCACTTAATGCTTCGCATTAAAACCCCGAGTTAAAACTCGGGGCTATAAATTTCACATTTGATATTTCACATTCTAAATTCTACATTCATCATTATAAATTACTCTTCCTCGCTCTTTCCTCCACCAAGCGCATACCAGTTAATCTTTCTCGATAGGTACATCACCGTGGCCAGAATTATAAATAATCCAACGCTACCCATTAGCAACGCGTAATCTTGGAGTTGAAGAAGTATATAAAGGAATCCATAAAGCAACACCAAAATACCTGCAAGAATTACGGTTAGTCTATTATTTTTGAAAATACTGTGAGCATAAGTGGTTATCATCACCAAAATGCCCAAACTGGCAATTATATAGGCCAAACCAAAATTCATTTGTTCCGAAAGCGATAGCAACAATAGGTAGAATAGAACCAATCCAAAACCAACAAGAACATACTGAATTGGGTGAACTCTCAATTTTCGCATCACCTCAACAAAGAAGAATACAGTGAATGTAAGGGCGATGAATAGAATTGCATACTTCATGGAGCGCTCTGTAATTTGATAGGTCTCCACTGGCAGTAATAATGCAACTCCAAAAGCCGATTCGTCCAAATCAAAGTCGCTATCAATCCATTTTTGAGGATAGTTCCTATTCAACTCCAAAACTTTCCACGATGCATAAAAGTTACTCTCGGTAATAGTCCTGTCATAAGGCAAAAATGCACCCTCGAAACTTGGATTACCCCAAGGCGATTCAATATGCACGTTGGTCTCTCGTCCTACTGGAACAAAACTTACACTACGCGAACCATTTAGCGCGATATTGAACGAGAAGCGGTACTCTCCTACCTCAGAATTCTCTTGTAATGGATTATTAACAGTAACACCCGATTTTACAAGATTGCTAATTTTTACCCCTGGCTCGCAAACCATATCCTTATCGTTCCACTTAAAGTTAATGGCCTCCTTAATTCCTCGTAAATCGGAAATTCCAATTGTAAGGAATGCTCTGTTCCAATCTATTTGAATACTCTCAGTGGTTTCAATTTTTGGCGATTTGAAAAAACCCTCAACCTTTAAGTTTGAACTGTAAACAGCCACATCAAAAATACCCCGGTTACGAATTTCGGGAGTTAAACTGCCGTCAACCTTTAGTTCCTCGGGTAGGAAGTAAGCCAAATGACCAATCTCTATGGTTTTCTTGGTGTCCTTATCGTACTCAAAGGTTTTGTACGGGACAACCAAAATAGGTCCAGTTAAACGTTGCTCATAACCCCACTTGGAGCTAATCTCGTTGGTGGCCTCCTTTTGTCGCGCCCTGCGCTCCATAACCAACTCCTGAATCATAGCCATTGGAATAAGCAGAATTAAAGTTAAGAAGCCAATGGCCGCAACCTTAATCATTACTGCGTTTCTTTCGAAAAATGATTGTGTTTTCTCTGTCATAGTAGTAAATTTATTAAGTTAATATTTAAAAGTGCTTTGTATTTCAAAGTTTATGATTAAAAAAAAATTTAACGTCCAGTATTTATCAACTTTTCAAGAGCTGCAAGATGCTCCTCGAAAGCTTTACGACCCTCAATAGTTGCTCTATAAGTTGTATTAGGTTTCTTATCGATGAATTGCTTCTTCACCTCAACATACTTCTCCCCTTCAAGCGCCTTCATATGGCTTGCAAGATTGCCATCGGTAACGTTAAGGGTTTCCTTCATTGTGTTGAAGTCAACCCAATCGTTCACCATCAGCACCGACATAATGCCAAGCCTAATGCGGTTCTCGAAATGCTTATTTAGATTTATCAGCAGCTCTTTCATACTTTATGTACATAGCTAATCCGTAAACAATATGCAAAACCCCAAAACCAATAGCCCAGAAAACTAGGCCGTACCCAACAAAAACCATAGCAATTAGCCCCAGAATTATCTCACTAATTCCCAAGTAACGAATATCGGTTAAAGTGAATTTACTGGCGTTAATCAAAGCCAACCCGTAAAAGAGCAAAGTTGAAGGAGCAATAAGATATACAAGGTGATGGTAAAGAAGTATTAAACAGAACACACCTCCCGCAACCAATGGAATAAAAAGGTTGATAAGCATGCGTTTTATTGTTGCATCCCAAATAGGTAAACCTTTCCTACGTGCATTGCGAGTTGTAAAGTAAGTAGCAAAGAATAGAGCCAAAACCAGCACTACAAAGGCCACAACAAAACTAAAAACAATAAAGTTGGTTAATGCTGAACCCGACATTAACTCCTCGGGTAAAAACACGCCTCCACTTTGGTAACGGCTAAAAAAGAACTCCTTATGGTAGATATAAACTGCCAATGCGCCCAAAAGCGCAACTATACCTGCAAACACCCCCGATAATCCGCTTAACGATATAAACCGTGTAGAGCGTTCCATTATGGAGCGGATTTCCTGTAGGTTTTTTAAATGCTCATTCTGAGTGTCCATATAAAGACGTTTTTAAAGTTCTTTGCGATACAAAGTTAATGTAAGAAAAATTAAAACCAAATGTTTTAACAGAATTTTTGAATACAGAGACAAGTTAAAAGTGACGGGTGACTATTTACAAATAAAGCTATCTACTCTGTAGCCTAACTTTCCTTCTCAAAATACAACTTATAGTAATTCAAACTCTTATCCTTATCGTACCCCTTCTCTACCCGCTCCTGCTTTCCGTGGATATAGATATGGAAGTACTTATCGAGCTTAATTATACTCTTGAAAAACTTATTGGCCTGTTTTGTTGCGTCAACTGAAATAGTGAATTCATCGGGAATATTGTATCCTAACTCGGCCTCGTAACTTTTCTTGTACTCACGGAATGCCTCAACAACCTCAGGCTCAGCAATTACTTTAGCCTCAAAATCATCCTGAGTGAAAGTTTCGTTCGATTTAAAAAAATCACGTGTTTTGGTAAGCATTTCGGCCTGTTCCAATTTGGCATAGTTATTCTCTGGTCGAATTACATCCTCCACAAACCCTTTACAAAGATTGATTGCCGTTTTGGTTTGGTAAAAATCGTCGTTGCGCATTTTAACGCGAAGGAAATCGTCAATCCAGTACTTGGCCTCATCGCGATTGGTATTATCAATAATGCTAAGCTTATACCCAAACTCCTTCTCGGTATTGAAAATAATACAACCCTTATCCAACTTCTTAGGGTTTGTACCAAACTCACACGATACCGTTAATTTGCTGCTATTCCTATTTATTTTGATGAATTTATCCTTGGTCTCGGATTTGAAAATTCCAATGGCATCGGCCATTTCTCCATCCACAACACAATCTATTAGGTTAACCACGTAAAGTTCACCGTCCTTGATGTTTGGATGCGTTGATACATGCTTCAAATGCTTGGCAATCTCCCTCGATACCTCCACAAAATCTTTATTACCCTCAAAAAACGAAGAACAGTATGAGAAAAGTTCGTTTAACTCCAAATTGCTATCGTGTGTAAACGAGTAGAATCCACTGGTTTTGAAATTACTTATAAAGTAATCGCGAAGCAAATTGCTAAGTAACTCGTTCGAAGTATCGAGTGGCTCACTGGATAGAGTTAAATCATCGCTATCGAATGTACCAACGTAATGAACTATGGTTTGGTCGAGTTGAGTATTTGCAAAATCGAGCATAATCTGAAATTTTCTCAAAAGTATAAAATTTGTTGATAGTTTGCTATTGGATGATTTAGTGATTGAGTTATTGAGATAATATGTAGTTGAGATATTTAGGTTATTGGGTAATACGTTTTGAGTTTAAATTAGTACGCTTATTTGTCCCATTCAATTAATCAATCCATTGCGATGCAAAGATTCTATTTTATTTCAAACAAACGGTATTACTTGCATCGCTTTTTAATTCGTCTCATCTTAACCCCGAGTTAAAACTCGGGGCTATTACTATTGCCACGTTGGGGTCAATCCTTAGACATTTTACATTCGAATTTTTTCTTACTTCCATCTTCCTACTCCCATCTTCCTACTTTTCCCCAACTTAGAATCACTTAAAATTATCTAATCATTACACTATATTTCAACAAATTACATCATATCAAAGCATGGCAACAACCATTTTTTATTTCAGAATCATATAAATTTTTACTTTTGCTTGTTAATGCAATAACATCAACGTTTAGCTTATTTAGACGGCTGGAGTTACAGTAATTTAAAGGAAAATGGGAAAATTATTCGATAAACTCATTAGCGTTGTTCGGTTTGTTGAGGGGATTAATGGTTGTATCAATTGTGGTACTTGCACTGCAATTTGTCCTGCTGCCGAGGTCTACAACTACGAGCCACGGAATATTGCAAACCTTGTTCAAACACGCGATGATTCTGTTATTGAAGAGCTGCTAAAGAGCGATACAATATGGTACTGTGGCGAATGTATGAGTTGCAAAACTCGTTGTCCTCGTAACAATGCTCCTGGCCTAATTATACAGGCACTCCGCAAACTTTCTATAGAAACTGGACTATTTGTTGAATCGGAGAAGGGTCGTCAACAGCTAAACCTAAAGCGAATGATTGGTAACACAATCCTCGAAAGTGGTTACTGCGTTCATTTCGACCATTTATCGTTGGATGTTTTTCCTGAGCAAGGTCCCGTTTGGCAATGGGTTAGAGATAACCGCGAAACAGTTCTTAAAAAAGTAGGTGCTAACTACAACTCAAATGGTCCTGGCGCCATGCGAAAGGTTTCAAAGGAAAACCTCGACGAACTTTATAAGATATTTGAAGTAACTGGTGGCATCGAATTCTTCGATAAAATTGAGAAATTCTCGGCCGAAAAGGCAAAGGAATTGAACAAAGAGATTGGCGACAGTACCAATAAGAGTTCCGAATATTTCAGCGAGGCATATACTGTCAATAATATAAATAAACATAAACGCTAAATCATAGCCCAATGATTAAGGATGGTAAAAAGAAAGTTTGGGACGATTACCAAAAGGAGATAGCCGACGATAAGTTTTACTATGTACGTAGTTGTATACGCCAAACATTATGGCCCGGAAGTGAAAATACATACCTAAGGGTAGTTCGCGATGTTTTGGGAAAGGAAATTTACGAAAGTGAAAATCACACAACCTGCACAGGTATTGGTTATCATTCTGAAGTTGTGCCTTTTGAAACAATACAAACAGTTGTGGCTAGAAATTTTTCGTTGATGAAAGAGGCTGGCTATGAAAACTACAACCCTTCATGCGTCACATCGTTTGGGATATACACTGAGATACTTGAAACTTGGCACCATTTTCCCGATGAAAAAAAGAAAGTGGTTAACTTTCTAAAACAGGCCACAAATCGCGATTTTGTTGAGCCAAAAAACCTTGCACATACTAGCGATGTAATTTTTAAATTCAGAAATGAAATTGCTGCAAAAGCAAAGTATAGATTGATTAATAAAGTAACTGGTAAACCACTAAAAGTGGTTGATCATATTGGATGCCATTACGCCAAAATGTTCCCCAACAAAGGAGTTGGTGGTGCGGAGTACCCTCAAGTACTGGCAGGTTTAGTAGAGGCTTTTGGAGGTGAGGTTATTGACTACCCTGAACGCCGTCATTGCTGTGGTTTTGGATTCAGACAATACTTGGTAAAAGCAAATCGTGGCTACTCTATTTCTGCATCGAAAAAGAAATTCGAATCCATGGAGCCTTTCAAACCCGATTTTATTATCACCAACTGCCCTGGTTGCAATTTCTTCATGGATAGGTGGCAATACGCTTTGGCCGAAATGGAGCACAAAACCTACGGCGAAAATGGATATGGAATCCCAGTATTAACCTATGAGGAGGTTGCAGGCTTGGTATCAGGTTTCGATCCTTGGGAAATGGGTATGCAAATGCATCAGGTTGATGTTGAGCCACTGCTCAAGAAGATTGGGGTTGAATACGACCCTTCGAAGAAATTTAAGGGAGCAAACGGCGAAGATTTACCACTACCAGAAAAACCAAATCATATCAAATTTACAATTTGAAAATTTGATAATGAATTAAATAAATTCAAAAAAACGAACAACCATCAACAAAACACTAACATATGGGTAAGGAAGTAGCAATTATTGGAGGTGGAGTAGCAGGTCTTGAGGCCGCTAATCAACTGGCAACTCTGGGTTACAACGTTATCATCTTTGAGAAAAAAGGACAACCAGGAGGTCACGCAGCCCAATGGGACAGGCTTTTTCCAAATCGCAGACACACCAGCGAGGTTGTTAATAGCCTTAAATCGCACTTAAATGGGAATCCATCCATAATGCTATCTACAGCCATATCGGCGATTACAAAATCGGGGAATAAGTTTGTACTTGCCACAAAAGGCAAAAACTTTGAGGCCGATGCAATTCTGCTCGCCACTGGTTTTGAACTTTTCCCTGCCGAGAAGAAGGAGGAGTACGGCTATGGTATTTACGAAAACGTAATTACTTCGGCTGAACTGGAGGAGATGTTTGCAAAGCATGGTAAACCAGTTATGAAGAATGGCTCTACCCCTAAAAAAATTGCATTTATCCATTGTGTTGGTAGTAGAGATGAAAAGGTAAATAAACCTTACTGTTCTAAAGTCTGCTGTGTTACAGCGGTAAAGCAGGCTATTGAGGTTAAAGAATCTATTCCAGAGGCCGAAGTATTCAGTTTATACATGGACTTACGAATGTTTGGCCCCGGTTACGAGGATTTATACAAAGAAGCACAACAAATTGGTATCAACTTTATTCGTGGTCGACTTTCCGAGGCAAGTGAACTTGATGGTGGACGTGTTCAAATAAAAACAGAGGATACCTTATCGTCGCGCCCATTAAAAATGTCGGTGGATATGGTTGTGCTAATGGTTGGTATGTCACCAGCATTGGGTACCATTGAACTAATATCGGGCTTGGGCTTAAAGCCCAACAAGGATGGCTTTGTTGCCGTGGCCGATTATCACCTAAACCCAATTGGAACAGGTGTGGAAGGTGTCTTTGTGGCTGGAGCCTGCTCTGGTCCAAGTAACATAACCGACTCAGTTAACGCTGCCCGTTCTGCAGCTATCGAAATACATAAATACTTAAGCAAATAGTGTATGGTTGATTTTGGATTTGCACCGCTTGAAATCAAAATTCACGATTTAGATAAGGCCAATTTAACTCTGGGTGAATGGATTGCCGAAAGGGACGAAACTTTTAAGCACTGCATTGCTTGTGGTAGCTGTACTGCAACCTGCACCGCTGGAAAATTCACCACATTTAGTTTCAGAGAGATGTGCCACAGCATTCGTCGTGGAGAAATTATGGAGGCAATTGCCGAGTCCGAAAAATGTATGCTTTGCGGTAAATGTATTCTTGCCTGTCCGCGCAACGTAAACACCCGGAATATTGTAAAATTGGTTCGTAAAGCCAACCAAAATTTCAGAGTATGAAGTACCATCCATTCGTCCTCCCGTTCTCCATTGGCTTAGCCTTTGTAATGCTCTACATTATTGGAATGTGGACATTCTGGATTATTAGATTATCGCGTAGAGAACAAAAAATTGTTTGGAAACGGTTATTTTCCCTCCGTACGGTAAAGGCAATATGGGAATCGTTAATGGAAGGATTATTCCATAGAAAAATATTCAAAAAAAATGCCCTGCTAGGT